>NZ_JBEYWO010000004.1:0-350998 GCF_040644455.1 Streptomyces sp. NPDC046977 | reverse complement strand
GTCCTGGCCGTCCTGACCTACCTGCGGGCCTGAGGGCGTCCCCGCGTCCAAGCCTCCGGATCCGCCTCGTGCGGGCGAGGTACCGGGAGGGTCCGGGATCGGCAGCATCCTCTCCAAACTCGACCTCCCTCCGGCCGACGAGACCCACCGCCGGGTCCTGGCCGTCCTGACCTACCTGCGGGCCTGAGGGCGTCCCCGCGTCCAAGCCTCCGGATCCGCCTCGTGCGGGCGAGGTACCGGGAGGGTCCGGGAGCCGACGGGCCGGCGGGCGAGCAGACGGTGGAGCCAGGCCCCGGCGACCGCGCCGAGGACCGGCGCGACCAGGTAGATCCACAGGTCGGTGGTCTGCCCGGAGAGCACGGCGGGGCCGAACTGCCGGGCGGGGTTGATCGATCCCCCGCTGCGGGACCCGAGGAGGACGATCACCAGCCCGACGGACAGCCCGATGGCACAGGGCACCCGGTGGACCCGCCCGGGACGGGCCATGACGAACCCGACGACAAGGATCAGGAGCATCATGCCGCCGGCCTCCGCGAGGAAGACGGACGCGGGGTGCCAGCCGGCCGCGGGCCTGATCGCCGCATGGGCGACCGCCGGGCGGGAGACCGCGGGACCCCAGACCAGACGCCCCAGGGCCGTGCCCGCCGCGGAGCCGGCGAACTGGCCGAGCGCGTAGGGCAGGACGGCGCGGCCCGGGAAGGCGCCCATGACCCACAGGGCGACCGTCACTGCCGGATTGGTGTGTCCGCCGCTGCGCCGGCCCGGCGGGCTGAGGATCAGTCCGGTGAGGACGATGCCGCTGATGACGCCGATGACCGCGAGTGCGGCGTCCAGGTCGGCCACGCGGAGGGCGGAGCCCGGGTCGCGCAGCCACCGGACGACCGTCACCGCGACGAACAGCAAGGCGGTGGTGAGGGCGAACTCGTCGGCGGCCCGCGCCAGGAGCAGCCGGAGGGAAGGGGCGGGAGGAACGCTGGTCACCGTGGTCTCCTCGGGACGGACCGGCGGAGGGGGCCCGGCAGTCCGGCGGGCCCCCGGATGGCCGGGGCTCAGACGGCGGGCGTGTAGTGGCCGGGGACGAGCCGGGTGGAGACCCCGAAGCGGTTCCACGCGTTGATGGTCGTGATCGCCACGATCAGGCGGGCCAGCTCGGTCTCGTCGAAGACCTCGGCGGCCCTGGCGTACACCTCGTCCGGGACGAATCCGTCCGTGAGGACGGTGATCGCCTCGGTCAGCTCCAGCGCCGCGATCTCCCGCGCCGTGTAGAAGTGCTTCGACTCCGTCCACGCCGCGAGCTGGATGACGCGCGCGGCGGACTCGCCGGCGGCAACGGCGTCCTTGCTGTGCATGTCCAGGCAGAACGCGCAGTGGTTGATCTGGGACGCGCGGATTTTGACGAGGTCGAGCAGGGTGGGCTCGAGTCCCTGCCGCGCGGCGGTGTCGAGACGGATCATGGCCTTGTAGGCCTCGGGGGCGAGCTTCGCCCAGTCCAGACGGGGTGCGTGCTCGGGGAGGCGCTGGTCGGTCGCGGGTGCTTCGTTCGTATGCCTGCCACGCTACGTACGCAGTGGCATGGGAGTAGGGTCCATTTCCATGACGGAAAACCGGACCAATTCCGCGGCCGAGCCGTCCTCCGCGTTCGGTACGGACCTCCATCTCGACCTGCGCGGACCCCGGCTGCGCGCCGGGCTCACCGATGCCCTGCGGGAGGCCGTGCGCACGGGGCGGCTGGCGCCCGGCAGCCGTCTGCCGGCGTCCCGTTCGCTCGCCGTGGATCTCGGTGTCTCGCGCAACACGGTGACCGAGGCGTACGCGGAACTGGTCGCCGAGGGCTGGCTGACCGCCCAGCAGGGCTCCGGCACCCGGGTGGCCCACCGGCCCGAGCCGGCCCGCCGGGCGGCACCCGCGGCCGCCCCCGCCGCGCCGGCCAGGCCCCGCCCCCGCCCCTTGTACGGCCTGCTGCCCGGTTCCCCGAATCTCGCCGACTTCCCCCGCACGCAGTGGCTCGCCGCGGCCCGCCGTGCCCTCACCGCGGCGCCGAACGACGCCCTCGGCTACGGCGACGCTCTCGGCCGGATCGAGCTGCGCACCGCCCTGGCCGGCTATCTGGCGCGGGCCCGCGGTGTCCACGCCGATCCGAAGCGGGTCGTCATCTGCTCCGGTTTCCACCACGGACTGCTGCTGATGGGCAATGCGCTCAAGGCGCGGGGCGTGACGGCCGTGGCCGTCGAGGCCTACGGCCTCGACCTCTACCGGGAGCTGCTGACCGGCGCCGGTCTGCGCACCCCGCCCCTGTCCGTCGACGAACACGGGGCGCGCACCGACGAATTGACGCGCCTGCGCGGAGTCGGCGCGGCGCTGATGACTCCGGCGCACCAGTACCCGACCGGGGTCGCCCTGCGCCCGGACCGGCGCACCACGGCCGTCGACTGGGCGCGGGCCACCGGTGGGCTGATCCTGGAGGACGACTACGACGGGGAGTTCCGGTACGACCGGCAGCCCGTGGGCGCCCTGCAGGGCCTCGATCCGGAGCGGGTGGTCTACCTCGGCTCGGCGAGCAAGTCGCTGGCGCCGGGGGTGCGGATCGGCTGGATCGTGCTGCCGGAGGACCTGGTCCCGGAGATCGTGGTGGCCAAGGGGTACGGCGACTACATGTCCAGTTCGCTGGAGCAGTTGACGTTCGCGGAGTTCATCACGTCGGGCGGGTACGACCGGCATGTGCGGGCGATGCGGCTGCGCTACCGGCGCCGTCGCGAAGAACTGGTCGCGGCGCTGGCGCGCAGGGCCCCCGCCGTCCGCATGACCGGTATGGCGGCGGGACTCCAGGGGGTCCTCGAACTGCCGCGCGGGACGGAGCGCCCGGTCGTCGAGGCGGCGGCGCGGCGGGGCCTGGCGGTCAGCGGGCTGGCGGAGTACCGGCACGACATCGCCGGTTCCGAGGCTCAAGTGCCGGAGCGGGACGGGCTGGTCGTCAACTACGCGGCGCCCTCGGAGAGCGCGTGGGCGGGCGCGCTGGACGCGCTCTGCGCCGTGCTGCCGTGAACCCCGCGCACCTCTCCTGGTGGGCGAGCGCGCCGGCGGCGGGGCCGTCAAGGAACGCCGGACCGGCGGGGCAGCGGCAGGAACCCCTCCGTCCGCATCCTTCGCGGTTGACATGCCGGTCCGTCGTGGACAGCCCATCTCGTAAGCGCGGGGCTAGGAAACGCCCTTGCGCAACGACTCGATGAGGCGGTCGAGATCCCCGCATGCCGTGTATCTGCGGATCGGGTCGATGTAGTCGCGTGACTCGATGATCTGACCGTCCCGCACACGCATGACGAAGACGCAGGGCACCTTGGCCACGGAGTCGTCCGGCAACGTGAACTCGTAGGCGAACTCGGCGACGATCACTTCAGGATCGGCGGTCTCGTGGACGACGACATCGACGACACGCCTCTTCGGCAAGGACTCCCGGACTTCCGGCGGCACCGTGAAGTGCTCCCGGAGCGCACGCCGACTCGTCAACGGCTCGGACTCCGGCATCGCCATCGGATGCCGGACATCGGTGACCTCGCCGTACAGGTCGGGCAACTCGCTTGAGTTCCCGTCGGCGACCCCGTGAACAAGCCGGAGGAACACCTCGCGCGGACTCAGACTCACAAGACCCCCCACGTCATACGCACAGGCGGCCAACGATCATTGTCGCCGGATGCCGGCCGTACTGCCGACTGTCTCGATCAGCAGTACCCCACCCGTCCGACCCCCACCCGTGGCGCTGGACGCCGACATGCGGTCTTCACCTGAGAAGTGCTCCTTCGACGCCAACGGCCAGGCCCCTCCGCAGGTCTCATCGTTGCCGGTCAGAAGCACTACACGCGTCTCCGAGCAAGCGGTGGACGCCGCCGCTCGTGGCAGCATGACAGCCCGAAGTCGACGCAGGCATGCTCCCGCCCTGGTACGGCAGCGGCCCCTCGGAGAGGTCGGGTGACCTGTCCGAGGGGCCGCTGCCGTGCGGGAACCGCGTCAGCGGCCCGCGGGCTTCACGACGTGCAGGGCGACCGGGACCGGCGGCACCCAGTACGGGGTGTCGGTCCGCAGCAGCAGCGACGCCGTCAGGTCGCCGGGACGCCGGATGTCGCGGGCGTCGAACGTGACCGTGAACGTCGCGCTCCCGCCCGGCCGCAGCGTCACGCGGCCGGGGTGCTCCGAAAGCCAGGCCACGTCCGTCTCCGTCTGGTCCCAGCCCGGCAGTTGCCGGGCGGTGGCCACGGGGACGGGGAAGCGGCTCTGGTTGCTGCCGCCGACCTGGTACATCCCCGGGGCGCCGCCGCCGCGGTAGACCGCGGTGGGGGCGTCCGGCAGCCGGGTCCAGCTGTCGGTGCCCGGGTCGTAGGCGTAGCCCTCGGGGGTGAGGACGCGGTTCACGCCGACCCGCTTGAAGCCGCCGGAGACCAGGAGGCGTCCGTCGGCCGCGGCGTACGATGCGGTCGCCAGGCCCACGGGCATGGCGGCGACGGGCTGCCAGCTGTCGGAGGCCGGGTCGTAGACGTAGGCCGCGCCCGTCTCGACGTAGTCGTGGTTGCCGCCGGCGCAGTAGAGCTTGCCGTTGACGGCGCCGCACGACTCCCAGCTGACGGTCTGCGGGTAGTCGGCCGCCCGGGACCATCTGCCGGTGGCCGGGTCCAGCACGAAGACGGTGCTGGAGCAGTCCGTGTTGGTGCATCCGCCGACGACGTAGAGGCGGCCGTCGAGCACGGCGGCCGCCGCGCCGTAGTGGCCCTCGGGGATGCTCGGGCCGGCCGACCACGTGTCGCGGACCGCGTCGTAGACCTGGGTGGTCGAGCTGACCTGCTCGCCCGGTCCCCAGCCGCCCACGGTGTAGAGCCTGTCACCGACGAAGCCGTGCGCGGTGGCCTGGCGCGGTTCCGGCGCGCTCGCGCCGCGGTGCCAGGTGCCCGCCGCCGGGTCGAGGACGTACAGGTCGCCGGTCGGGGTGTCGCCGTCGCCCGTGCCGAGCGCGGAGTACAGCCGTCCCGCGTGGCTCTCCACCGCGTTGTCCATCACCGCGGCCGGCAGGTCGGGCAAGGAGCGCCAGGCGGTGCCGGGCGCGGCGGAGTCCGGGCCGGTGCCGGTGCGCTCACCGAGCCGGAGGGTGAGCGGAGCGGTCCCGGTGTTGCGCACGGTGACCTTCCGGGTGACCTTGCCGCCCGGTGTCGTGGTCGCGTCGATGTGCGTCACGCGGGTCGACAGCCGCCCGGCCCTCAGCGCGAACGAGGCCTGCGACGTCCGGTCCGCGGGGACCGTGACGGTACGGGAGGAGGTGCTGTACGCGGACTTGCCCGCGGCCACCTGGTGGCTGCCGTTGCCGGGGACGAACAGCCGGTACAGGCCGTCGCCGACCCGCGGGTCGCCCGCGGTGGCCAAGGTGGGCGCGACGTTGCCGGAACCGGAGCGCACCTGGGCGCCGATCAGCCCGCGCCGGGTGTTGGCGTCGGTGACGACGCCGGTGAGCATCCCGCCCCGGACCGGGGTCAGGACGCGTTCGGCGACGGTCACGTCGTCCACCGCCCACAGCAGGCCGGGACCGGTGAAGTGGAAGCGCGCCTGCACCGCGCGCTCGCCCGCCCAGTCGCTGAGCGGGATCTCCACCCGCCCGCTGCCCCACCCCTGGTCCTGGTGCCAGACCGTGGTCCAGGTCCTGCCGCCGTCGGAGGTGACCTCCACGTCGCCGCGCTGCTCCGCGGAGCCCTCGTAGTCGGTGCTGAACGCCAGCTCCGGGTCACCGGCGCGGCCGAAGTCCCAGACCGGGCCGGTCAGTACGGTGTCCATGGCCACGTCCCAGCCGGCGTGGTCGTTGTCGGCGACGGCGAACCCGCCGGAGCCGCCGGTGTTGTTGCCCCGGCCGGCCGGGTCGTCGAACGACCAGCCGTGACCGGTGCCCGCGAGGTCCGTCACGCTCCAGCCCTTCGGCGGGCCGGACGGCGAGTCGAAGGACTCGGTGCCCAGGGTGTCCACGCGCAGCCGGTACGCCGGGTTGCCGGTGGCCCAGGTGTCGGCGGGCAGTCCCAGCCCCACCTTCAGGTCCGCGCCCCGCACGGCGATCTGCCGGGTCAGGGAGCGGTAGTCCGGGTCGTCGCCGACCACGTGCAGGGTGTACGTGTGGTTCTCGGGCAGGTCGAGGCGGTAGGCGCCGGTGACGGCGTCGGACCACACCGGGGCGCCCGGGACGCCGTCGACGGTGATCTTCGCGTGCAGCGGCCAGCCGTGCCCGGAGGCGTCGGTGACGGTCCCCGACACGCGGTGGGTGGCGAGCTTGCGCAGCGCGAGGTCCCGCGTCGCGGTGGCGCCGTCGGCGACGTCGACCTGCGTGGCCGCGCCCGGCGCGTAGCCGTAGGCGGTGATGGCGAGTTCGTGGCGGCCGGCGGGCAGCGCGAGGGTGTAGTGGCCCGCGCTGTCGGTGGTCGTGGTGAACAGGCCCGCCGTCACCGTGGCGGCGGCGACGGGTGCGTGCGAGGCCCGGTCGCTGACCGTGCCGGAGAGCGTGCCGTGCGGCCCCATCCGGAAGGCGTTCAGGCCGCTCGGGGTGCCGAGGCCGGTGGGGCCGTCGTAGCCGGGGCCCGCCGTGCACAGGTAGGCGGGGGCGCAGCGGCCGTTGCTGCCCTCGGTGACGTCGTTCAGGCCGCCGGCGGCGTACGGGTAGACGTTGGGGTGGGTGCCGGCGACCGGGGTGCCGGCGTTCGCGTACACGCCCGCGATGATCGGCGCGGAGGCGCTGGTGCCGCCGGCCACGCCCCAGCCGCCGGAGCCGTAGCTGTCGTAGACCGCGACACCCGTGGCCGGGTCGGCCACGGCCGCGACGTCGGCGACGGTGCGCCCGGCGCATCCGGTGTCGTGCTGGAAGGCGGGCTTGGGCTCGTGGAGGGAGCAGCCGGAGCCGGTGCCGCCGCCGTCGTGGTCCCACACGGACTCGGTCCAGCCGCGGGAGGTCCCGGCGCTCCTGGTGAGCGACGTGCCGCCGACCGCCGTGACGTACGGGGAGGCCGCCGGGTAGGCGACGCCGTAGCGGGAGTCGCCGGACGAGGCGATGACGGCGACGCCCGGGTGGTCGTAGTGGACGTCGGACGCGGACTCGGCCGGGTCCTCGGGGAAGAAGGCGTAGTTGGAGCCGTAGGAGTTGGAGACGTACTGCGCGCCGAGTGCCACGGCCTGGTCCACGGCGGTGCCGAGGTCGTCGACGCCTGCGGTGTCGGCCTCGACCAGCACGATGCGGGCCTTGGGGGCGACGGCGGAGACCATGTCGAGGTCGAGGGAGATCTCGGTGGCCCAGCCGGGGTCGGGGGCGGGGTAGTCGGTGCCGCCGCGCTGGTCGGCCTTGGTGAAGCAGCCGTTGGCGGTGGTGCAGGCGGGCAGGCCGTACTGGGCGCGGTAGACGGCGAGGTCGGCCTCGGCGTCGGGGTTGTCGTAGGCGTCGACGATCGCGATGGTGCGTCCCTCGCCGCCGTTCGCGGGCAGGGCGTAGGCGCTGAGCAGATCGGCGGGCCCGAAGCCCTCGGGGGCGGCCTGTCCGGCGGTCCGCAGGCCCTTCCGGGCCGGGACGTCGGTGCGCCGGAGGCCGAAACAGCTGAACTCGTGCGGCTTCGCGGGCCCGCAGAGCGGTTCGACATGGCCCGGCTGGGTGCGGGCGGACGCCTTCGGCGCGGTGGGGGCGGTCTCGGCGGCGGTCGCCGGCGCCGGCGCCGTGGCACCGAGCGCGGCCACCGCGGCGAGCACCATGGCGCTCGCCGTTCCCGCACCGAGGGCCGGCCGTCTCCCTCGACGCGGCACGATCCAGTTCACTATGGACAAAGCACAACTCCCGTGGACATCCTGCGGCGGCGGCAGACACCGCCCCTGGATCAGTGAGTTGCGTGCGGGACCGGAAAAGTTCACGGAACCATCGATGTTTCTTTGCGGATCGCCCTTCCGCCCGTTCCCGGAAGCCCTCAGCCGGGGTCCGCGAGCCAGCTCCGCACCTGCCGGCGCGCGTTGTGCAGGCGGGACTTGACCGTGCCCATGGGGATGCCGAGCTGTTCCTCGATCTCCCGGTACTCCATCTGGCAGATGTCGCGGTACACCAGGGGCGCGACGAGTTCCGGGCTGACGCTCTCCAGGCGCTCCAGCGCCTCCAGCAGGTCGACGCGCGTACCGGCGATCATGCTGGTCCGGCGCGGGTCGGGCGTGTCGGTGTCCGCCGCCGACAGCGGCTGCTCGCCCCGCCGCCGCTTGAGTTCCCGGTACTTCTGCCGGCAGCAGTTGGCGACCACGGTGTACAGCCAGGTGTGGAACTGGCTGCGGCCCTCGAACGTGCCGATCTTGCGGGCGACTTGGAACAGGACGTCCTGCGCCGCCTCCTCGGCGTCCTCCCGCTGCACCAGGAAGCGGCCGCACCGCCGCAGCACCTCCGGCCGGATGCCCACGAGCAGCAGGTCCAGGGCCGCGGAGTCGCCGGCCGCCGCACGTGCCGCGAGCTCCTCTGTCTCCTGGGCGGGCGTCACGGGGGTCCTCCTCGGACGGGTGGGTGGCCGGTGCATGATATGCCTATGCCCCCTCCTGAACAGATCGGCCGCTACCGGCTCGTGCGGCCGCTCGGAGCCGGGGCGTTCGCGATGGTGTGGCTCGCGCACGACGACTCGCTCGAAGCCCCTGTCGCGGTCAAGGTGATGGCCGAGAACTGGGCGTACCGCCTGGATCTGCGCGAGCGCTTCCTCACCGAGGCCCGGCTGCTGCGCAAGGCGGCCTCCAGCCGTCTGGTGCAGGTCTTCGACATGGGCGAGCTACCGGACGAACGTCCCTATTTCGTCATGGAGTACGCGGACCGGGGCACTTTGGAGGATCTGCTCGCCGACGGCCCCCTGCCGCTGCGGGACGCGCTGCGGCTGACCGCGGAGGCCGCCCGCGGTGTCGCCGCCCTGCACGAGGCGGGCGTGGTGCACCGGGACATCAAGCCGTCCAACGTCCTGATCGGCACCTCGCGCGACGGGGCGGAGCGCGTCCTGGTGGCCGACCTCGGGCTGGCCAAGGCGCTCGCCCAGGCCTCGGGCCTGACGACGGTCGCCGGCTCGGCCGGCTACATGGCGCCCGAACAGGCCCGGCCGGACGGAGGCGTCGACGTCCGGGCCGACGTGTACGGGCTCGGGGCCGTCCTCTACCACCTGCTCACCGGTACGGTGCCCGGCCCCGCGGGGCGGATCACCCGGCCCGACCGGCTCCGCCCGGGACTGCCGGCCGACGTACGGCGGGCCGTGCTGCGCGCGCTCCAGCCGGACCGCAGGAAGCGCTG
The DNA here is from genome assembly GCF_040644455.1 of Streptomyces sp. NPDC046977. Lineage (NCBI taxonomy): Bacteria > Bacillati > Actinomycetota > Actinomycetes > Kitasatosporales > Streptomycetaceae > Streptomyces > Streptomyces sp. NPDC046977. Next base: position 341,700 of record NZ_JBEYWO010000004.1, on the reverse strand, counting down.
GCCGGACGCCGGGCGCTTCGCCGCCGAACTGGAGGCACTGACCGCGCGTCACGGCCGGCCCGCCCCGGGCGGGGCACTGCGCGGGCTCCGGGCGCGCCGGCGCGCGCCGGTCCTCGCGCTGTGCGCCGTGCTGGTGGCGGCGGGGGCCGGCGGTGGGGTGCTCGCCGCCCGCGGGACCCCGCCCCGGACCCCGGCGACGAACACGGTGAGCGACGCGACCGGGCGGATCACGGTGACCGTGCCCGCCGCGTGGAGCCGCGAACTGGTCGGCGGCGGGTGGAACCCCGCGGCGCTCGGACTGCCGGACGCCCGGGAGCCCGGGCTCGTCGTGGCCGGGGACGCCTCCCGCTGGCCGGACCTGGACGCCCGGGTCGACGGCGTCTTCGTGGGACTGAGCGAGCACGGCGACCTCGCCGCCCGCGTCGGGGCCGTCCGGCACGACGTCTGCCGCCGGCAGGAGTCCCGCGGCTACCGCGGTACGCGGTGGAGCGGCCGGATCCGCCACTGGACGGAATGCGGGGCGGCCGGCGGGTCGATCGACGAGATCAGTCTGGGGCGCGACGGCACCGCCCAGCCGCAGGTGTACGTCCAGGTCCGGCAGCGCGGCGGCGGCGATCTGACCGGCCGTGTCCTCGGCGGTCTCGACATCACTTCTTGATCCGTACCGGGTTGATCCATACCGGGCAAGACCGTGAACTTCTGCCCCGGATGTGGCATCCCACTAAGAGGAGGAATGCCCTCCACCGTGACACCCGCCGACCGGACGGGACGTCGCGGCCGCACCACAGGACGAAGAAAGGCACAGACGTGGTGAACCACCTCCACGACGGAGACCCGGCGCAGCGGCACGGCGCCCGCCGCACCAGGCGGGCCGGTGTCCCCCTGCTGCTGGGCGCGGCGCTCGCCATGGCGGTCCTCACGGGCTGCGGGAAGAGCGGCACCGGCACGGGCGCCCCGCAGAACCTGCCCGGCTCCGCGAGCCCGGCCGGCGGTGACACGGCCGCATCCGCCCCGGCCTCGCAGTCCCCCGGCACCTCGTCGGACGACACCGCGACGAACCCGGCGAACCCGGCGAACCCGAAGCCTCCGTCGAGCCCCGCCACCGGCGCCGGCACGACGGCGGCCGCGAGCAACCGCTGCCACACCGCGGACCTGCGTGCCTCCATCGGCGCGAACAACCCGGGCGCGGGCCAGGAGAACTTCCCGGTCGTGCTCACCAACCGGTCCTCCCGCACCTGCACCGTCTACGGCTTCCCCGGCCTGGCGTTCGTCAATGGCGCGGGCCAGCAGGTGACCGTGGACCCGGAGCGGCAGACCGGCATGGCCAAGCAGCGGATCACCCTGGCCCCGGGCGCGAGCGCGTGGGCGCCGATGACGTTCAGCAACCCGGACATCTCCGGTGCGACCACGGTGGTCCCGGCCGCCGTGCTCGTCACGCCGCCGGACGAGCGCACGTCCCTGCGCGTGCCGTGGAGCGGCGGCAAGGTCTCCAACACCGGCAAGGCCTCGGTGCCGCGGATCGGCCCGTTCCAGGCGGGCACCGGCGCCTGATCCCGCCGGGCCGCGCGCGACGGCCCGGCGGCCCTCACTCGGGCCCGGTGCCCTCGACCAGCCGGGCCAGGTTCTCCAGGGCCATCCGCGTCCCCGTCTCGTTGTCCTCGCGGGGCACGGCATCGGGAATGCCCTCGTGCACGATGACGACGTCGGTCCCGCCCTCCACCGCGGTGAGCGACGTCGTCATCGTCATGGCGCCGCTCAGCGCGGCGTCGCCGGTCTCGAACTCCAGGATCTCGACAACCAGTTCATCGGGCACAAGACGCGCGAAGTGCCCGTGGTAGGTGTCCGTGTGCGCGCCGGACTTCCCCTCGCCCCGCTGTCCGTCGTACGTCAGGGACACCCGGAAGCGGCCGCCCTCGCGGGCGTCGAAGGCGTGGACGTGCCCGCTCATGCCGGCCGGTACGCGCCAGCGCGCCACCGCCCGGGGGTCCAGGAGCGCCCGGTACACCGCGGCGGGCGCCGCGCTCATGTGCCGCGAGACCTGTGTGGAGTACATGGGGGCCACCCTAGGGCGTGTCGTCCGGGGCGGGCGTCATCCCGTGGCGGCGAGGGGCGTGCCGGGCAGCCGGACCGTGACAAGGAGACCGCCGCCGGGGCGGGCGACGAGGTCGAGGGTCCCGTCGTGGGCGCGCACGATGCTGTGCACGATGGCCAGGCCGAGGCCGACACCGGCGTGCTCGTCGGTGCGGACCCGTTCCGTTCCGCGCTGGAAGGGTTCGGTGAGCGTCGGCACCAGGTCCGGCGGGAGCGGGCGGCCCGTGTTCCCGACCCGCAGCACGCTCGTGCCGCCGTGCGCCTCGGTGTGCACGGTCACGGTGCCGCCGGCCGGAAGGTTGTGCACCACCGCGTTCTGGACCAGGTTCGTCACCACCCGCAGCAGCAGCTCCGCGGAGCCGCTCGTACAGGCCGCCCCGCCCGTGACGGTGAGCGTGATCCCGCGCTGTTCGGCGAGGGGAAGCAGCGTTTCCGCGGCCTCCTCGGCGACCAGAGAGAGGTCGACGTCCTCGCGGGGGAAGGTGCCGCGGTCGCCGCGGCTGAGCAGGAGCAGGGCCTCGGTGAGGTCGATCGCCCGCGTGTTGACGGCGTGCAGGCGCTCGATGAGTTCGGCCCGGTCCCGCGTGGGGTCCTTGCGGGCGACGTCGAGGAGCGCGCGCGAGATCGCCAGCGGGGTGCGCAGTTCGTGGGAGGCGTTCGCGGCGAACCTCTGCTGCGCGGCGACGTGGGACTCGAGTTGTTCGAGCATGGTGTCGAACACGTCGGAGAGCTCGCGGAATTCGTCCTGGCGGCCCTTCATCCGGATCCGGTGCGCCAGCGATCCGGCACCGGCCCTGCGCGCCGCCTCCCCGATCTGCGTCAGCGGTGCGAGCATCCGGCCCGCGAGAAGCCATCCGCCGACGAGGCCGAACACGAGCAGGAAGGCCATCGCGACGGCCGCGGCCGGGACGAAGGTGTGCACCAGGAGATAGCGGTTGGGCGAGATCCCGAGCAGGCCCCGGGGCGTGTCGGGGACGTAGCGCAGCAGGAAGGCCCACACCACGCCCATCAGCAGGGCGCCGGCGACCGCGAGGAACGCGGCATAGCTGAGGGTGAGCCGCATCCGGACGCTGAGCCCCGGGGGTCTACGCATGCGTGCCGCCGGCGTCGATGCGGTAGCCGACGCCCGGCACCGTCGCGATGAGCCACGGTTCGCCGAGCCGCTTGCGCAGCGCGGAGACGGTGATGCGCACGGCGTTGGTCAGCGGGTCCGCGTTCTCGTCCCAGGCCCGCTCCAGCAGTTCCTCGGCGCTGACGACACCGCCCTCGGCGGCGACGAGGATCTCCAGCACGGCGAACTGCTTGCGGGTGAGCGCGACGTACCGGCCGTCGCGGAAGACCTCCCGGCGGAAGGGGTTGAGCCGCAGGCCGCCGATCTCGTGGACCGGGGGCCGGGCGTATGCGCGTCTGCGGTCGAGCGCCCTCAGCCTCAGGACGAGCTCCCGCAGCTCGAACGGCTTGGTGAGGTAGTCGTCGGCACCCAGCTCGAACCCGGAAGCCTTGTCGTCGATCCGGTCGGCGGCGGTGAGCATCAGGATCGGGATGCCGCTGCCGGACGCGACGATGCGCCGGGCGACCTCGTCCCCGGAGGGGCCGGGGATGTCCCGGTCGAGGACCGCCAGGTCGTAGGAGTTGACGCTGAGCAGTTCCAGGGCGGAGTCACCGTCGCCGGCGATGTCGGCGGCGATGGCCTCCAGCCGGAGACCGTCCCGGACGGCCTCCGCGAGGAAGGGCTCGTCCTCCACGATCAGTACACGCATGCCGGAAGCCTAAGCAGCCCGGCATATCGCCGGTGTATCGCGGGGACGCGCGCAGGGGGCGGACGGGTCAGCCGGCCGCCGCGGGCACGGGACGGGGATCCTCCGACGGCGCCTCCGCCCCGGTGCGCCACCAGCGCCTCGACGCCAGCGCGGCCAGCCCGGCGCCCGCGGCGTTGACCAGTACGTCGTCCACGGACGACACCCGGTCCAGCCACAGCACGTACTGGGCCGTCTCGACCAGGACCGAGCACCCCGCCCCGAGGGCCAGGACCCTCGGCACGGACGCCAGCGCCGCGAACCGCGTCGGGGCGAAGAACCCCAGCGCCGCGAAGACCAGCAGATTCCCGGCGATTCCGAGCGGGCCCATCGTGACCAGGTCCCTCAGCGGGACCAGGCTCACCCGGCGCGGGGCGACACCGGGCCCGGCGCCCGGCATCATCGTCAGCCAGACGAGCGGCAGCGTCCCGTGGACCATGCCCACCTCGGCCAGCGACGCACGCCACGCCCACGCCCGGCCGGCGCCCGCGGCCCGCCGGACCCGCGCCAGGACCCACACCAGCAGCACGGCCGGCGGCACGGCGACCAAGGTCATCAGCACCACGCCGTTGAACGTGTCGTAGCAGCCGTGCCACCGCCCGGCCATGCACATCGGGGCGGACATCATGAGCGGCCGCCGCACGGCGAACACGGCGCCCGCGAGGGCGAGGACCGCGAGGCCGGGGAACACGATCCCGCGTGCGCGGCGGGGCGGCGCCGGCAGGGCTGCGTTGTGGTTCATGCCCCCATGGGAAACGACAGGCTGTTGCGAGGGCGTATGCGGTTTTCGATACGCCCGCGATACCCGGGGCCACCCGCGTACGGCTCCGAGCCCGATCTGGACGGAGTGGCGGTCCCGCCCGCGACCGGAGACCCCGGGGGGCTTTCCACTGCGGCGCCGTGTACTGGAAGTCTCGTGCCAGGCACATGAACTTCCGTGCCACGCTCGCCAGGATTCCGGCGAATGCACGGAGGACCGCCGCACGCATTCCCCACGTGCCGCATTCCGGTCTCCCGTTGACGGGGATCACTTTTCCGGAATACGTCACCGCCTGATCGCGCAAGGCGATCCGCTAAATCCGGTGGCAGGTTGGGCCGGGATTGCCGGCGACGTCGGGGAGGCGCCGGGTCAAAACGCTTGACGTCGTGCGGAATCGCGTGCCGTGGATGCGGTTCCGCCGGGCCGACTCCCGAGCCCGGCGCGGCACTCGCGATTCGATTCCGTCACGGCTCGAAGCATCTGCGGGCGGCGGCACCGCGTTCCCGGAGTCAACGCAGGTCACGAGCCCCAATGGCCACCAGGGCCCTGATCCACAGGGCCTGTTCACGGAATGCCGAGCCCCGCTTGGTGGATGGTGCCACTGCCCGCTTCCTCGTCTCCCGTACGGGGAATAGCTGTTGTGCCCCCGGTCGGGCGCTCCGCGATTCTCCCCGGCGCAGGAGACGGGCTCGCGTTCCGTGCGCGTGATCACCCGCAGGGAACCGTCCGGCCGATGAGGACGCGCCGCGCCGCTCACCCGCAGAACCGTCATCGACGGCATTCCGGAAAGCAAGGCCGCGCCCGTCCCGGTATTTCTCCTCCACAGCCCCGCGGACCGTCCTTTCAAGCCCCTGGCCGGACCGGAGAGGGTCCTTAAGCTCTCGAGCGCAAGATCAGCAAGGATCGGGAGGTTCTTCTTCATGTCCATACCCCGCATGTCCGCCCGCGCAGGGCGAGGGCGGGTGCGTGCTCGTGTGGCAGGGCTGGTGATGGCCGGACTCACCCTGGCCCTGCCCACCACCGCCGTCACGGCGACGGCCGCACCGTCCGCGAGCGCCGCGGCCCCGGTCGCCCCGACGGCCGCCGCGTCCGACTGGCCGTACGCGGGCGGCGACCTCGCCGACACGCACAACTCGGCGTCCGAGCGCACCATCGGCACCGGCAACGTGGCCGGCCTGAAGGCCAAGTGGACCTTCACCACGGGGGACAGCGTCTCGGCGACGCCGACCGTCGTGGGCGGCTACGTGTACGCGCCGGACTGGGCAGGCAACCTCTACAAGGTGCAGTCGACGACCGGTCAGAAGATCTGGAGCCACCGGATCAGCGACTACACCGGGATCGCGGGAGACATCTCGCGGCTCACCCCGGCGTACTGGAACGGGACGCTCGTCACGGGCTCGGGCGAGCAGCGCAGCAACAGCACCGCCGGCGCGTTCCTCTTCGGGATCGACGCCGTGAGCGGCACCGGGCTCTGGAAGACCCAGATCGACGCGGACCCCGCCGCCATCGTGACGTCGTCGCCGGTTGTCGCCGACGGTGTCGTCTATGTCGGCGTGTCGTCCAAGGCCGAGCGGTTCGCCCCGCCGTACACGTTCCGCGGCAGCGTCGTCGCCCTGGACGCCGCCACCGGCAAGAAGCTGTGGAAGACCTATGTGATCCCCGAGGGCTACACCGGCGGTGCCGTGTGGGGCAGCAACCCGGTGGTCGACGCGAAGACCGGCCTGGTGTACGTCGGAACGGGCAACAACTACACGGTGCCTCCGGGCGTCTGCACCTCCCCCGACGAGACCGACTGCGATCCCGGGGCGGCCGACAACTACCAGGACTCCATCGTCGCGTTCGACCTGCACACCGGCAAGATCGCCTGGGCCACCAAGACCCTGACCGCCGACACCTGGACCGTCGGCCAGCGCTTCGGTGACGACTTCGACTTCGGCTCCTCGCCCAACCTCTTCACCACCACGGTCAACGGCAAGGCCACCGAGCTGCTCGGCATCGGCCAGAAGAGCGGCGTGTACTGGACGCTCGACCCGGTCACGGGGAAGATCGTCTGGGCCACGGCGGTCGGTCCCGGCGGCAACCTCGGCGGTCTCCAGTGGGGTTCGGCGGTGGACGGCAAGCGCATCTACGTCGCCAACACCAACACCAACCACCTGCCCGTCACGCTGACGTCCGCGACCGGGCAGAAGTCGACCACCACGGGCGGTTTCTGGGCGGCTCTCGACCCGGCCACCGGCACCATCCTGTGGGAGACCGCGACGCCCGACGCCGCGTCCCCCATGTCCTTCGTGTCCAGCGCCAACGGCGTCGTCTACGGCGGCTCCACGAATCCGGCCGGCAACAACATGTACGCCATGGACGCCGCGACCGGCGCGATCAAGTGGGGCTTCCCCAGCGGGGGCGCGGTCCTCGGCGGCGCGTCGATCGTGGACGGCTCGGTCTACTGGGGTTCCGGCTACCACACGCAGAACATGGGCCCGTTCTTCCCGGCCAAGGGTGACAACAACAAGCTCTACGCCTTCTCCCTGCCGCAGACCCTCCCGCAGACGGTCTACGTCTCGCCGGCCGCCGTCGCCTCGGCGGCGGACACCAGTTGCAGCACTCCCGCCTTCACCTCGATCAACGCGGCCGTCAAGGCGGTGGCCGGCGGCGGCCGGGTCGTCGTGTGCAACGGCACGTTCCACGAGAACGTCGCGGTCACCAAGCCGCTGGCCCTCGAGGCCCGTTCGAACGTCACCATCGACGCGAGCAACCTGATCAACGGCATCGAGATCAGCGCGCCCGACGTCACGGTCACCGGGTTCACGGTGAAGAACGCCGTCGGCGAGGGCATCCTCGTCAACAGTGTGAAGAACACGACCATCGCGAACGTCATCGTCTCGGGCAACAACACCGGTACGGGCCCGGGCGCGATCGCCAACGCCTACACCTCGTGCGGGACACCCGCCGAGCCCGGTGACTGCGGTGGAGGCATCCACCTGCTCGGCAGCTCCAACGCCACCGTGCTGTCCAGCACCGTCAGCGGCAACGGCTCTGGGATCGTCATCAGCGACGAGACCGGTCCCGCGACGGGCAGCAGCTTCAGCGGGAACGCCGTGCACGGCAACGCCTCGGGGTCCGGCTTCACCCTGGTCTCCCGCAACGGCGCGGCGGCTCCGGGCGGCGTGCGCACCCCCGGCGCCGGTGGCGTCTTCGGCAACACGATCTCCGGCAACAACATCTACGACAACGGACTCACAGCGGGCGGAGGCGGTGTCACCCTCGCGTCGGCCGTGCCCGGCGGCGCGGTCTACGGCAACACCGTGCAGAGCAACGTCGTGACCGGCAACGGCTGGGCGGCCGTGGCCGTGCACGGCACCGCGTCCGGCGTGGACCTGGGCGGCAACGTCATCGCCAACAACCAGATCGGCACCAACAACACCGTCGGGGACACCGCCACCGGCGCCGCCGAAGCTCTGCGGACCACGGGTGTGCTGGTGAGCACCGTGGACCCGCTCTCCCTCCAGATCACCGGAAACACCATCGCCGGCAACGTCTTCGGCATCTGGACGCACGGCCCGGTCTCGGCGGGCAACGCCGCCGGCGCCAACACCTTCAGCAACGTCACGACCCCGGTGTCGGCCCACTAGGACCCACCTGCGCACAGCGCCGCCGCGTCCCGCCGAACACCGGTTCGGCGGGACGGGGCGGCCTTACGCTGCCGGCTGCCGGCCCCCGGGCCTCGATCAGCGGGCGAGCGAGCTCGGGGTCTCGCCGAACTGCCGCTTGAAGGCTCGGCTGAAGTGACTCACATCGGCGAAGTGCCATCGAGCCGCCACGGAGGAGACGGTGTACCTCCCGTCCATGGTGACGAGTTCTTCGCGGGCCCGCTCCAAACGGCGCCGCCGCGCATAGGCCATCAGGGATTCGTCGACGTCGGCAAACGCCCGGTGCAACGTGCGAACGGAGACCGACAGCGTCCTCGCTATCTCGGCGGGGGACAGCTGAGGGTCCAGGAGCCGGGCTTCCACGCAGTCACGGGCGGCGGTACGGAGCGAAGGACGGAGAGCGGAATCGGCGGAAATCCCACGCGCCATCAGTGCGCCCGCCAGCAATTGCAGCACGGACTGCTGGGCGGCCCGGACACCTGCCGGGCTCAAATCCGCCCGCGTCTCACGGATCAGATGGAGCTGCCCCAGCAACAGCCGCGCCTCGGGGGCCTTCTGCGAAATGAGCGTGAGCGACGGCAGCCGGTCGAGTCCCGTCGCGGTCAGGTGCTCGGACGGCAGCAGCAGGACCCGCGCCCGCGAACCGGGCCGGTACGCGAACTCCCGCGGGACCTGCGCGTCCCGTACACACAGCGTCCCCGGTGGGACCTGGACGGTGCGGCCCGCCTCGGTGAGGCTCAGCCCGCCGCTCCGCATGATGTGGACCACCGTGCGCCGCTCCGCGGCCCGCTTCAGGCCGACGACGCCCTCCACCGCGTCGCCGTATTGTTCGCTCACCCCGATATCCCCGATCGAGGACGATTCCAGCCAGCACCGGTAATGGCCCGTCGTGTACTGCCGGGGAACCCGCAACGAATGCACCTGCCAGGGGCGGTTGTCGTTCAGGGTCCGCCAGCGCTGTCCCAGCAACTCGTCGCGCCGCTCATGTGCCAGGGGGACCTCGATGTGCATACGAGGTGAACCGGAATGAGACGGAGGGCCGACGCACGTGATGCCTGACATATTCACATCGAAATTGTATCCGCCCGCGAGTCGACACCGCCGGCATGCACATCAGGAACTCATTCACGCCCAGGGAAGGCTGTTTTCGGTCAGTATTCCAGCGGGGCCGCCGATTGAATCCGGACGGCGCCAATGCGACACCCCGTCACGCGGGGAGGAAACCCGGCCACCAGGGCGGGACGTTGCCCGGGCACACGGGATCGGGGTAGGAGTCCGGCATGCCGAGCCATGTCACGAGGAACCAGGTGAACCCCACGGTCAGCACGAGCCCCGCGGCCAGTGCCGCCCCTTGGTGACGTCTGCCGAGGGTGCCCTGCAACATCACCCACGGAACCGCCGCGGCGACCCAGACGAGGGGGGCGAGCAGCAGCAACACCGTGCTGCCGGAGGCCGCGTTGACGCCGACGTCGCAAGCAGCCCACGCCCGCCCGATCACGGTCACGGACACCCCGGCGGAAAGCGCCCCGAAGAGGGCGCCGTACCGGATCCCCCTCGACCACGGCGCCTTCGTACGCGACGGCCCGTCCCCCATGATCGCCCCGCCTCTCCTCGTCGCCGGCACGGAGCCCAACGCCTGCGCGAGGCTACCGCGTGTGGCTGATGCGGACGACGGCAAGCGATACATCTTCCTGGACCCCGACGGTTCCGGCTCGGGCCAGGGCTGGGTGCACGTCATCGTGGCGGCGCCGACCGGCGTGGTCCACCAGAACCAGGGCGGGGGATTCGGCTGCGTGCAGTACCAGCAGGAGGGCTACCTGATCCCCCTGCTCGGGCGGGACCTGGACGACGACCTGAAGGCGATCTTCGTCGGGGAGTTGAAGGGTCAGGGTTACAGGCGGCTGGACCGGCCGCCGGACCTGCTCGCCCGGCTGAGGGCCGCGGTCGCCTTCTTCGTCCGCGGCTCCGCGAACCGCGACGACCAGTTCCCGACGCCGCTGGTGCTCGACGAGTCCCGTCTGGCCGAGGCCGACGAGGCCTGGGTCCCGGTGCTGACCCCTGACGGTCCCGGGGTTCTGGTCTGGGAGAACTCCGACCAGGAGCCGGTGCGGCCCGTATGCCCTGGTGATGCCGCGGGCGCCCGTCGCACGGCCTCGGGCGACGCGGGTCCCCCGCCCGCGCGGGGCTCTCTCTCAGGATCGCCCGGTACGGGTGTCCCGGCAAACGCGGTGGCCCACCGCAGGTGCCGGCCCGGTCCGCCTGCGGGAGTGATGCGAACCCGTGGCACGGCGCGCAGTCTGGAGGTGGGGCGCGCGGTGCGGGCGCGAGCGGCACGGCCGGCACGGCGGCGTCACGGCCGAGGGCAGGCAGGATGGGAAGAGGCCCCATGGACGAGCATCCGCTGATCGGGGACCACGGGCTGATCGGTGACCTCCAGACCGCCGCGCTGGTCTCCACCGAGGGGACGATCGACTGGTTCTGCAGCCCGCGTTTCGACTCGCCGAGCATCTTCGGAGCCCTGCTCGACAGCGAGAAGGGCGGCCACTGGACGATCACGCCCAAGGCCCCGGCGTACGCGGCGAAACAGCTCTACTACCCGGACACCTGTGTGCTGCTCACCAGGTTCATGACCGAGCAGGGCGTCGGTTCGGTCGTGGACTTCATGCCGCCCGCGTCGCCGAGCCGTCCGACGGACCGTCACCGGCTGGTCCGTATGATGCGCTGCACACGCGGCGAGATCTCCTTCGACATCGACATCGCCCCCCGGTTCGACTACGGCCGGCAACCGCACGAGGTCACCACGTCCATGGGCGGCTGGCATTTCGCCGGCCGGGACAGGGAGATGACCGTTCATGTGGTGGACGCCCCCGGCGACGAGTGCGTGGGCGACCGGAGGATCCGCGCCGGCGACGTGTGCATGACGGTGGACCTGCGCGAGGGCATGACCCGCGGCCTGGTCCTGGAGACCTTCGCCGACGGACCGCCACGCGTCGTCCCGCCCGAGGAGTGCGAGCGGCTCCTGGAGGACACCATCGCCTTCTGGCACAACTGGCTGGCGCGGTCGCGCTACACCGGACGGTGGCGGGAGATGGTCAACCGCTCCGCGCTGACGCTCAAGCTCATGACGTACGCCCCGTCCGGGGCGATGGTCGCGGCCCCGACGACGAGTCTGCCGGAGCAGGTCGGCGGCGAGCGCAACTGGGACTACCGCTATGCATGGGTCCGCGACGCCTCGCTGTCCCTCCATGCGCTGCTGGGGCTCGGATTCGCCGAGGAGGCCGTGGCGTTCACCGAATGGCTGGGCGACCGCGTCCAGGAGTTTCCCGGTCCGGGCGAGCACCCCCTGAAGGTCATGTACCGCGTCGACGGTTCCTCCGACCTCGCCGAACAGACCCTCGGGCACTGGGCGGGCCACCGGGGCTCGGCTCCGGTGCGGGTCGGCAACGGCGCCGCCGACCAGTTGCAACTCGACCTCTACGGATCGGCGCTGGAGTGCCTTCAGTTCGCCGACCAGCAGGGGCTGCCCACGACCTGCCGCATCTGGCAGGCGCTGATCGACACCGTGGACTGGGTGTGCGAGAACTGGGACCGCCGCGAGGCCGGGATCTGGGAGACCCGGGGAGGCGACAAGGAGTTCACCTACGGACGGCTCATGAGCTGGATCGCGCTGGACCGGGCCATCCGCATGGCCGCCCGCAGCGGCCGCCCGGCCGAGGTGCAGCGCTGGACGAGGGAACGCGACGCGCTCTACTGGCAGATCCAGCGGCGGGGGTGGAATCCGCGGCGCGCCGCCTTCACGCAGTACCTGGGCAGCGACGTGCTGGACTCCGCGCTCCTGCGGATGCCGGCGGTGGGGTTCATCCCCCCCGCAGGACCCCCGGTGGCTCTCGACCCTGGACGCGATCACCAAGGACCTCGTGTCCGACGGCCTGGTGTACCGGTACGACCCCTCTGCCTCCCCCGACGGCCTGCTCGGGTCCGAAGGCACCTTCTCGGCCTGCACGTTCTGGTACGTCGAGGCCCTCGCCCGCTCCGGCCGCCTGCACGAGGCCCGGCTCGTCTTCGAGAAGATGCTCACCTATGCCAACCATCTCGGCCTGTACTCGGAGGAGATCGGGCTGACCGGTGAGCAACTGGGCAACTTCCCGCAGGCGCTGACGCATCTGGCGCTCATCAGTGGCGCACTGAGCCTGGATGCCCATCTCGACGCCGCCAGGCCGGGTTTCCCTCCCACCTCGATGGTCCCGGCCCCGTTTCTCCAGACCCGGCCGATGACGCCCCCGGCCGGCGGTCCGCCCGTCTCGCCGACCACCCCCTATCCCCCGGGCCATGTCACCCGCAGGTGACGGCGGACCGGTGCCGCAGACAGGCAACGGGAGGCCAACCCCCGCACACGGGAGGAATCACCCATGAAGATCGGCATCGGACTGCCCAACCAGGTGCGCGACGTGCCGCCCGCCGTGGTGCCCGCCTGGGCCGCGCAGGCCGAGCGGGCGGGCTTCTCCTCGCTCGGATCGGTGGGCCGGCTCAGTTATCCCGGGGTGCTGGACACCGTCGCCCTGGCCGCGGCCGCGGGCGCGACCCGCACCATCGGGCTGATCAGCTCCATCATGATCGGCGCGGTCTGGCCCCCGGTCCTGCTCGCCAAGGAGGTCGCCGGCATCGACGGAGTCTCGGGTGGCCGCTTCACCCTGGGGCTCGGCCTCGGCGGCCGCACGGACGACTTCCTGAGCGAGGACGCGAACCCGCGCGGCCGGGCGGCACGCATGGAGAGCGACATCGAGGAGTACCGCAGGATCTGGCGCGGCGAGACGCCGCCGGGGGCCGCGAGCCCCCTGGTGCCCGCCGGCACGCGCGCGGACATCCCGATCCTGCTCGGCGGCCAGAACCCCAAGGCGTACCGGCGCGCCGCGCGGATCGCCGACGGCTTCATCGGGGCCTCGACGGGACCCGCGGCGGTGGCCGAGGGGTTCGAGGCGGTCCGGACGGCCTGGAGGGAGGTCGGACGCGCGGGCTCGCCCCGGCTCATGGCCCTGGCGTACTACGCCATCGGCGACCCGGACACGGGGCGCGCCAACGTGTACGCCTACTACAGCTCCGGGGGTGAGGAGATGGCATCGGCCGCAGCCGCCGGCGTCAATTGCGGGGCCGACGCGATCGGGTCGACCGTGCGGGCCTTCGCCGGCATCGGCACCGACGAGCTGCTCCTCGTCCCCACCCTCGCCGATCCGGGCGAGGTCGCGCGCCTCGCGGACGCCGTGCTGTGAGCCGGCGGTGTGCTGCGCGCCGGGGTCCGCGCCGGCGCGGACCCCGGCGGGCGGCCGTCAGCCGATCTGGTCGTTGTCCTTCTGGGTGCCCCAGCCGTGCCAGCGGTCGACCTCGATCAGCGCGGTGTACCGCACGCGGTCCCGGACCGGGTACGACTTGCCCAGGTAACGCTCCGCCAGCCGGTCGATGTCGGCGAGGTCCTTGTCCTCCCGCAGCTCCGCGACATGGCCGATGATCGTGACGTGCGTGTACCAGTCGTCCTTGTCCAGCACGGTCAGCGTGACGCGGGGATCCTGGCGGATGTGCTCGAGCCGCTTGCGGCCCTCGTCCAGGTTGATCAGGACCCGGCCGTCCTCCCACAGGTACCAGGTCGCGGTGGACACCGGCTGGCCGTCGGCCCGGAGCGTCGCGAGGACCGCGTGGTTGGGCTTGCTCAGCATGGCGATCGCGGCTTCGGGAAGCGGTGGCTTGGACACGGGGGCTCCTCTTCGGTGATGTGCCGGTCTGCCCGCCCACCGTGCCACACGCGGCCCCGCCACACCGCTCGGGAGCCGCTGTGTCGTGCCGGGGGACGCGGCCCGCGACCTGGCCGTCCTCCGGCGGTCAGCCCGCCGTCCAGCCCGCGTCGAGGCAGGCCTTGGCGAAGGCGTCGGCGCCCATCTGCCACGTCCGCGCGTCGTTCGTGGCACCCCGGACGAGTGCGCCGGCCATCTCGCGGACCGGGGCGACGGAGGACGTCTTCGCGGCCGCGCGTACCCGTGCGGCCAGCTTCGACCGGGCGTCGACGGTCCCGGTCTCCTTGTAGCCGTGCGCGAAGAGGTCGCAGGCGTGCTGCGCCGGGCCGTCCAGGCGGTGCGTCGGCTCGGCGTCGCCGTCGCCGCCGCACGACGAAACGGTCAGGACTGCGGCGGCCAGCGCGGTGGCCGCGGGGCGGGTACGCATGGGGGCATGATGACGCGCGCATCGCGCGTTCCGTCGGATGTACGGAGTCCGCGACGCGTCGGGGCACCGGACCGGGCGCCGCGCCGCCGGGGTGCCGTCGCACCGGGGCGGACATAGGGTCCGAATGTGAGTGACGGCCGGTGCGAGAGCCGCGGTGCGGCAGGACCGGACTCCGCTGCGCGGGGCCGCCGGTGCCGGCGCGCCGCGCGCGGTGCCCCGGGTACCGGAGCGCGCCCTGCCCGGGCGCCGGTGCCCCCGCTCGTCGCGGCCGGGAGCGGGTGACGCCGTGGAGGTCGTACGTGACGGCGAAGGCGCGGACGCGGTCGTACCCGCCCTCATCGAGGCCGTGCGGCAGACCCCGGTCCCGGCGCGAGTTTCACGGACCGGGGCGCGCCCCGCGCGGGCGCCGGTCGCGGCCGGGAGCGGGTGACACCGTGGAGGGCGTGCGTGGCGGCGGCCCGGACGCGGTCGTGCCCGCGCTGATCGAGGTCGTGCGGGAGACCCGGGCGTCCGTGGGGGCGGTGTACCTGCTGGAGCAGGGTGCGTGCGTGCTGGGCCTGGCGGCGCTCACCGGGCTGTCCTGGCGGATCGCCGCGCCGTGGGCGAGGGTCGCGCTGACCGACCGCGCCCCGGTGGCCGACGCCGTGCGCGAGCGGCGCGTGGTGTGGCTGGGCAGCCCGCAGGAACTGGCGCGCCACTACCCGCGGCTGGCGCTGGTGCTGCCGCACCGCTTCCTGCTCGCGGCGGCCCCCGTCACCTCGGGCGGCACCGCGTGGGGCGGGCTGGTGCTCCAGTGGCCCGGCTCCCGTCCGTCGCGGATGAGCGCGCACGAGGCCGAGGCGATCGACCGCGCCTGCCGCCGGCTGGGCGAACTGCTGCGCCAGGCCGCGGCGGACGGCCGCCCGGTGCGGGCCGGGGCGCATCCGCGGGTGCTGCCGCCGCCGCGGCCGCGGACCGTCTGGCCCGCGGAGGCGCAGGCCGCGGCGGACTTCGCGGAGCGGCTGCCCGGCGGTTGCTGCACGCTGGACATGGACGGGCGCATCGCGTTCGTCACCACCGGCGCCGCCGAACTCCTGGGCACCGGGGTCCCCGAGCTGCTGGGCGCCACCCTCTGGCAGGCGCTGCCGTGGCTGGACGGGCCGGCTGTCGAGGACCACTACCGCCGCGCGCTCGTCAGCCGCCAGCCCGTGTCGTTCACGGCGCTGCGGCCCCCGGACCGGCGGCTGGCCTTCCACCTCTACGCGGACGGCTGGGGCGTCAGCATCCGCCTCGTGCCCGCCGACGTCGCCTCCGACCCGTCGGGGGTGCTGCGGCCCGCGCCACCGGCCGAGCCCGGACGGGCCGACGGCCTCTACCCGTTGATGCACCTGGCCGCCACCCTGACCGAGGCCGTCGGGGTGCAGGACGTGGTGGAGCAGGCCGCCGACCAGTTGCTGCCCGCCCTGGGGGCGCAGGCCCTCGCGCTGATGACCGCGGAGGGGGGCCGGCTGCGGGTCATGGGCCACCGCGGCTGTCCCGCCGCTTCGGTGGACCGCATCGACGGGGTGCCGCTGACCTCGCCGACGCCCTCCGCGCAGGTCCTGGCCACCGGCGTCTCCTGCTTCTACAGCGACCGGGCGGAGCTGGAGCGGGACCATCCGCTGACGGATGTGCGGGACGGCATGAGCGCATGGGCGTTCCTGCCGCTCATCACCTCCGGCCGTCCGGTGGGGTCGCTGGTGCTCGGCTACGACCGGCCCCGCCCCTTCTCCGAGGAGGAGCGCACCCTGCTGACCTCCGTGGCCGGGCTCATCGCCCAGGCGCTGGACCGCGCCCGGCTCTACGACGCCAAGGACCGCCTCGCCCACGCGCTGCAGGCCGGGCTGCTGCCGCAGGTGCTGCCCCGTGTCGCGGGCCTCGACGTCGCGGCGCGCTATCTGCCGGCCGGTCGCGGCATGGGGATCGGCGGCGACTTCTACGACGTCATCCGCCTGGACGCGCACTGCGCGGCGGCGGCGATCGGCGACGTCCAGGGCCACAATGTGAACGCCGCCGTGCTGATGGGGCAGGTCCGCACCGCCGTCCACGCGACCGCGGGCGCGCCGCCCGGCGAGGTCCTGGCCCGCACGAACCGGGTTCTCACCGATCTGGACTCCGGCCTGTTCACCAGCTGCCTGTACGTCCACCTGGACCTGACGCGCCATCGGGCCCGGCTGGCGACGGCGGGCCATCCTCCCCCGCTGCTGCGCCACCCCTGCGGCCGGACCGAGGTGCTCGATCTGCCGCCGGGGCTGCTGCTGGGCATCGACCCCGCGGCCGACTACCCGTCCACCGAGATCGCGTTGCCGCCGGGGGCGGTGCTCGCCCTGTACACCGACGGCCTCGTGGAGTCGCCGGGGGTGGACCTCGGGGAGGCCGTCGCCGGGCTCGGGGAGCGGCTGGCGGGCGCGGGGGACGCCGCGGACGGGGGCCTGGAACTCCTCGCGGAGACGCTCGTCCGCCCGGCCGCGCGGTCCACCGCCCGCAGTGACGACATCGCCCTGCTGCTCATCCACCCGCACGGGGACGGCTGACGGCAGCGCCCGCGGTCAGCCGGCGTGCGGTCCGGCCGGGACGGTCTGCCGGCGGCGCGCGACCAGCGAGTCCAGGATCTCCCCGGCCCGTACGGCCGTGGTGGACAGGAGGGTCGAGGCGAGCCCGTGGGTGTGCTCGGTGCCGCCCTGGAGGTAGATGCCCGCGGTGACCTCGGGCGCGACCTGGACACGGTGGTCGCGGCCGACCCGGACGGCGTCGCCGTCGTCGCGCAGGCAGATCTTCGCGGACTCCCCGAGGAGGGTCGAGATGTCCTTGGAGCGGTAGCCGGTGGCGTGGACGAGGAGGTCGGCCGGCAGGGTGCTGTGCTCCCCCGTCGGCAGGAACTCCACGCTGATGTCGAGGCGTTCGTCCAGGACGTCCACCGCCCGGATGCGCGAGACGTTCAGGAAGCGGAGCCGTTCGCGGCCCTGGACCTTCTCGCGGTAGGAGGTCGCGTAGAGGGCCTCGATGAGGTCCATGTCGACCACCGAGTAGTTGGTGCTGCGGTGGTAGTCGAAGAGCGACTGCTTCACCTCGGAGGGGGCGTCGTAGTAGACGTCGACCGCCTCGGGGTCGAAGATCCGGTTGGCGAAGGGGCTGTCGTCGGCGGGCGTGTAGCCGTACTTGGCGAAGACCGCGCAGACCTCCGCGTCGGGGAAGGTGCGGTGCAGGTAGTCGACGGCCTCGGCGGCGCTCTGGCCGGCGCCCAGGACGACGGCCCGGCGCACCGGCTCGCCGCTGGCGGCGAGCTCGGCGACGCGCGGCAGCAACTGGCTGTTGTGCCAGACGCGCTCGGACAGCTCGGTGCCCGGCGGCAGGTGCGGTTCGAGGCCGACGGCCACACTGATGTTGCGCGCCCGGTGGGTGACGGTGCGGCCGGGGTTCTGGGGGTCCCGGCACACCACGTCGAGGTGGTCGATCTCGCCGCCGGCGCCCCGGACGGGTGTGATCGAGACCACCTCGGAGGAGTAGTCGACCAGGTGCGCGAGACGGGCGGCGGCCCACTCGAAGTACTCGTGGAACTCGACGCGGAGCGGGAAGAGTGTCTTCTGGTTCAGGAAGTCGACCAGCCGCCCCTTCTCCCGCAGATGGCACAGGAAGCTGAAGTCACTGGTCGGGTTCCGCATGGTGACCAGGTCCTTGAGGAAGGACACCTGCATCGTCGCGTCGTCGATGAGCATGCCGCGGTGCCATCCGAAGCGGGGCTGCCGCTCCAGGAATCGGGCCTCGATCCGCCGGGACGCCGGTTGTTGGGCGTTGTACTCCTCGATGGCTATGGCCAGAGCCAGATTTGACGGCCCGAAACCGATTCCCAGGACGTCGTGAATGATGTCCGGCTCACTGCGCGGTGCTGTCACCGTTGCATCGCCTCCCTCAGCGCGCCACATAATAGATAAGGTAAGGCTAACCTTGCAATATTGCTTCCGTCGGAGGAGAGACCATGCGGGTCGTCATGTTCGGCTATCAGACCTGGGGACACCGGACGCTGCAGGCCCTGCTGGAGTCGGACCACGAGGTCGCCCTCGTGGTGACCCACCCCAGGAGCGAGCACGCGTACGAGAAGATCTGGGACGACTCGGTGGCCGAGCTGGCCGAGAAGCACGGCGTGCCCGTGCTGCTCCGCAACCGCCCGGACGACGCGGAACTGCTGGAGGCGATCAGGGCCGCCGCACCCGACGTCATCGTCGCCAACAACTGGCGCACCTGGCTCCCGCCGGAGATCTTCGACCTCCCGCCGCACGGCACGCTCAATGTGCACGACTCGCTGCTCCCCGCCTACGCGGGCTTCTCCCCGATCATCTGGGCACTGATCAACGGCGAGGACCGCGTCGGGGTGACCGCGCACCGCATGGACGCCGAACTGGACGCCGGTGACATCCTGTTGCAGCGCTCGACGCCGGTGGGCCCGCAGGACACCGCGACCGACCTCTTCCACCGCACCGTCGACATGATCGCCCCGCTGGTGCGCGAGTCGCTGGACCTGATGGCGTCCGGCCGCGCCCGCTGGCAGCCGCAGGACCGCTCCCGCGCGAGCTTCTTCCACAAGCGGTCGGTCGAGGACAGCCGCATCGACTGGAACTGGCCCGCCGAGGACCTGGAACGCCTGGTGCGGGCCCAGTCGGACCCCTACCCGAACGCCTTCGCCTACCACCGCGGCGAGCGCATCAGGATCGTGTCCGCCGCCGTCTCCCGGGCCCGCTACGGCGGCACGCCCGGCCGGATCTTCATCCGTGAGGGCGACGGGGTCGTGGTCGTCGCCGGCGCCGACGCGCGCGGGGGGCACCGCCCGGGGCTGCTGGTCCGCACGATCCGCACGGACGACGGGACCGAGCACGCGGCGACCGACTGGTTCCGCACCATGGGCGGCTACCTGACGTCCCGTCCGTGACCACGGCTCCGGCGGCCCCGGGGCCGCACCCGGGGCTCCGCGCGCTCCGTGGGCGCACCGTCGTGGTGAAGGTCGGCGGCAACGCCATGGGGGACGACTCCCCGCTGCGCTCCGTGGCGCGGGACGTCGTCCGGATGCGGTGTGCCGGGGTGCGCGTCGTGGTGGTGCACGGCGGAGGACCGCAGATCAGCGCGCAGTTGGACTTGGCGGGCATCGAGGCGCGCTTCGTGGGTGGACTGCGGGTGACCACGCCCGAGGTCCTCGACGTCGCGCGGATGGTGCTGGCCGGCAAGGTGCAGCGCGACCTCGTCGGGCTCCTCAACGAGCACGGCCCGTACGCGGTCGGGCTCACCGGCGAGGACGCGCACACGCTGACCGCGGTCCGCCGCTACGCCGAGGTCGACGGCGAGATCGTCGGCATCGGCCTCGTCGGGGAGGTGACGGAGGTGAACACGACGGCCGTGGACGTGCTCCTGGACCACGGCCACATCCCCGTGGTCTCCTCGCTCGGCCGCGGCACGGACGGCCAGGTCTACAACGTCAACGCGGACGCGGCGGCCGGGGCACTGGCCGCCGCGCTCGGCGCGGAGTCGCTGGTCGTGCTCACGGACGTGCCGGGGCTGTACGCGGACTGGCCGCGCCGGGAACGGGTCCTGGAGCGGCTCACGGCCGCCGAGTTGGAGGCGCTGCTGCCGTCGCTGGGCGGCGGCATGGTGCCGAAGATGGAGAGCTGCCTGCGCGCGGTGCGGGCCGGTGTCCGCTCCGCGCGGGTCCTGGACGGCCGGGCACCGCACGCCCTGCTGCGCGCGCTGTCCGCGGGGCCGGGCGGCGCGGGCACGACCGTCCTGCCGGGCTAGCGGGCGCCTGCGGGACCGTCCTGCCGCAACGGGCGCACGGCGGGCGCCGTGCGTTTCGCGGCCGGGCAACCCGGCGGCGGTGCCGCGCCCCTGGCGGGTGCGGCCCCTCGTCCGTGCCGCCCGCTCCACGCGGATCTCGACAGCAGTGCACCCCACGCCCTGCCGCCCGCGCTGTCCACGGGGCCGGGCGGCGCGGGCACAACCGTCCTGCCGTGACGGGCGCACAGCGGTCGCGGTGTGTGCCGCCGCCGGGCAACCCGGCGGCGGTGCCGCGTCCATGGCGGGTGCGGCCCGCCGTCCGTGCCGCCACGCTCCGCCCGGGCGCCGGGCCGCCCGCGCTCAGCCGGACTCCGCGATCCAGTCGCCCTCGTCCCCCGGCTCGGGCAGGATGCGGCCTCCCTCCGCGGCGAACCGGGCGGGACTGTCCTTGATGATCACGAGGATGTGCGACTCCGGGACACCGGTGAGCCTGCTGCCGGCGGCCGAGATCTCCCGGGCCAGTCGTGTCTTCTCCGCGTCCGCGTGGCCCGCCCGCGTGGTCGCCTCGATCAGCAGGGGGCGCGAGGGGGCCGCGTCCGTGAAGACACTGCCCTCGGGCAGTTCGGCGAACGTCACGTGCACGAACGACGTGGGCGCGCCGGTGATCGAGGCGTGGAGGCGGGTGATCTCCGCCGCCAGAGCGGCCTTCTGCGCGGCCGGGACCGTGTTCTCCGTGGTGACCACGTGGTAGACGGGCATGGACGGCTCCGATCACGCGTGCGAGGACCCCGTACCCACACCGTAGGCCGCCGTCACGGGTGCCGCAGGTCGGCGGGGCCCGGCCCGCCGCCCGGGTCACTCGGCGGCGACGGGGACCGCTTCGTGGTGGCGGCCCATCGGGATCACCAGCGGGGTGCCGCTCACCGGGTCGGTCGTGATCCGGCAGCGCAGGTCGAAGACGTCCTCGACGGTGGCGGCGGTCACGACCTCGGCGGGCGGCCCCTCGGCCGCGATCCGGCCCGCCTTCATGGCGATGACGTGGTCGGCGTAGCGGCAGGCCTGGTTGAGGTCGTGCAGCACCATGACCACCGTGCGGCCCTCGCGGCGGTTGAGGTCGGTGATGAGGTCGAGGACGTCGATCTGGTGGGCCAGGTCGAGATAGGTGGTGGGCTCGTCCAGCAGGAGCACGGGGGTGCCCTGGGCGACCGCCATGGCGATCCAGGCGCGCTGGCGCTGGCCGCCGGACAGTTCGTCGACCGCGCGGTCCGCCAGGTCGGTCATGTCGGTGGCGGCCAGGGCCTCGTGGACGGCCAGCTCGTCCGCCTTGGACCACTGCCGCCACCAGTTCTGGTGCGGTGAACGGCCCCGGCTGACCAGGTCGAAGACGGTCAGCCCCTCGGGCGCGACCGGGGTCTGCGGCAGGATGCCGAGGCGCTGCGCCAGTTCGCGGGTGGGCAGGGAGCGCAGGGCGCGGCCGTCGAGCTCGACGGTGCCCTGGCGGGGGGCGAGCAGCCGGGCCAGGGCGCGCAGCAGGGTGGACTTGCCGCAGGCGTTGGCGCCGACGATCGCGGTGATGCGGCCGGAGGGTATGACGAGGTCGAGGTCCTCGACGACGAGCCGCTGGTCGTACGCCAGGTGCAGCCCGCGGGCCCGCAGTTCGGGCTGGGCGGCCGGGGCCGCGGACGCGGCCGCGGGGGCGGGGTCGGTGGTCGCCATGGGTTCAGCCTCCTGAGCCCGCGCGGTTGGCGCGGATGAGCAGCCAGAGCAGGACCGGCGCGCCGATGACGCCGGTGACGATCCCGACCGGGAGTTCCGTGCCGGGGATCGCTTCACGCGCGATGAGGTCGGAGCCCAGTACGACCAGGGCTCCGGTCAGTCCGGAGGCGACCAGGGGCGGCCACGCGGTGCCCGCCATCCGCTGGGCGATCTGCGGGGCGGCCAGCGCGACGAACGCGACGGGGCCGGCTGCGGCAGTGCCGAAGGCGATCAGCCCGACGCCGACGAGCAGCAGGGCGAGCCGCACCGGCTGCACGGGCGTGCCGAGTCCGGCGGCCACGTCGTCGCCGAGTTGGAGGGTGCGCATCCAGCGGGCCATGCCGAGGGCGAGCGGCACGAGGACGGCCATCGCGAGGGCGAGCAGGTCGACCTGGTCCCAGGTGCGGCCGTTGAGGTTGCCCACCAGCCAGCCGAGGGCGGCCTGGGCCTCGAACCGCTCGCCGCGGGCGACGAGGTAGTCGGTGGCGCTGGTGCAGATCCAGGAGACGCCGATGCCGACGAGGATGATGCGGTACCCGGTGGCGCCGCCCTTCCAGGCGAGCGCGTACACGACGAGTGCGGTGACCAGCGCGCCGAGCAGGCCGAGGCCCTGGGTGCCGAGCCCGCCGTCCCAGCCGAGCACGATGCCGGCCACCACGGCGGTGCCGGCCCCCTCGGTGAGGCCGATCATGTCGGGGCTGGCCAGCGGGTTGCGGGTCATCGTCTGGTAGAGCGCGCCGGAGATGCCGAAGGCGATGCCGACGAGCAGCCCGGTCAGCGCGCGCGGCAGCCGCAACTCCCGTACGACCAGGACCGTTCCGGGGTCGCCGGAGCCGGTGAGGGCCTTGACGACGTCGGTGAGCCCGATCGGGTAGTCGCCGAGGGAGACGCCCCAGCAGAAGAGCAGGAACACCGCGACGGCCAGGGCGGCGCACAGGACGACCAGCCGGGGCCGCAGCACACCGGAGACCGGCGGGGCCGTCAGGCGGTAGGGCCTGCGGCCGCGGAGGGGGGCGAGGGCGGTCATGCTCAGACCTCCGCGAGTCTGCGCCGGCGGACCAGGGCGATGAAGAACGGGCCGCCGATGAAGGCGACGAGCACCCCGGCCTGGATCTCGGTGGGCCGTGCGACGACCCGGCCGAGGATGTCGGCGGTGAGCAGCAGGCACGGTGCGAGCGCCGCCGACAGCGGCAGCAGCCACCGGTGGTCGGGGCCGATGCCCGCGTACTGGGCGAGCACCCGTGCGACGTGCGGCACCACGAGTCCGAGGAAGACGACGGGGCCGATGACGGCGACCGCGGCACCGGTCAGCAGCATGACGGCGGTGACGCCCTGGAGGCGCACCAGGCCGAGCCGGCGGCCGAGCGAGGCGGCCACGTCGTCGCCGAGGGCGAGGCTGTTGAGCGCCGGCGCGGCGGCGAGCGCGAGCACCGCCCCGATCGCGAGGAACGGGAGGATGGCGCGGACCACGGCCCCGTCCTGGTCGGCGAGGCTGCCGGCGGACCAGAAGCGGTAGCGGTCCAGGGCGTCGGGGTCGGTGAGGACGATCGCGTTGGTGAGCGAGAACAGCAGGAAGGTGACGGCCACTCCGGCCAGCGCCAGTTTCACCGGGGTCGCGCCGGAGCGTCCCGTCCTGCCGAGCAGGAAGACCAGGACGCTGGTGGCGAGGGCACCGGCGAAGGCGAACCAGATGTAGCCGTACAGCGATCCGGCCCCGAAGAGGGCGACGGCGACGACGATCCCGAAGGAGGCGCCGGCGCTGACGCCGAGGACGCCGGGGTCGGCGAGCGGGTTGCGGGTGAGGGCCTGCATGAGCGCGCCGGACAGCCCGAGCGCGGCGCCCGCGGTCAGGCCGAGGACGGTGCGCGGGACGCGGACGGTCCACACGATGTTGTCGACGAGCCGGCTCGGCGGGTGGCCGAACACCGACCGGACCACTTGGTCCGGCGGGATGTCCACGGCCCCGAGACCGATCGACAGCAGGCAGAGCCCGGTCAGTACGGCGACGAGCAGGACGACGAGCAGGGTGGGACGCAGTCCCCCGCGCGCGGTCACCGGCCAGGCTCCACAGCCACCATCCTTAGGTTAGGCAGGCCTTAACTGTACCCCTGTGAGCTGTGCGGTCCCGCCATCCCGGTGGGGCTATCAAGTTAGGTAATGCTTACCTTAATATGGCGACCGGTCACGACTCGGCCGAGTCGGTTCCGCATGTAAGGGGAGGCACGGGCACCTGTGTCGGGTATCGAAGAACTGACGGCGACGGCAAAGGAATTCTGGCGCGGACGGCTCGTTCCGCTCGCACAGGAGACCGTTCTCCCCGTCGATTTCCCGTATCCGCAGCGGCCCTGCGGCCCCGCCCTGGTCCGCTCCCGTGCGCTGCCCGGCGCCGTGCCGGGCGAGGCGGGCCGGCTCGCCGCGTTCGCCGCCCTCCTGCACCACTACGGGAGCGGCGCCGGCGACATCGTCCTCGCCCACAACGGACTGCCGCTGCGGGTCACCGTCGCCGCCGACACCGCCTTCGCCGACCTCACCGCGCACGTCGCCGACGCCGCGGCCCAGGCCCGCGCCCACCATGTGCCCGTCCGCGCGCTCGCCGGCGAGCTGGGTGCCGGGCCGACCCGCGGCGGCGGACTGCTCTGCACCACCGGTTTCGCCGCGGGCGACTGGGCCGGAGGCCCGCTCGACCTGGAACTGCGGGTCACTCCGGGCGAGGTCCACGCGGCGTACCGGCCCGACCTGTTCGAGGCCGCCACCGTCGACCGCGTGCTCGGCCACTACGCGACGCTGCTCGCGGACGCCGGCGCGCACCCGGACCGGGCCGTCGGCGAACTGCGGCTGCTGGACGAGGCGGAACGCCACCGCGTCCTCCACGCGTGGAACGACACCGACCACGAGGTGCCGCTCGCGACCTGGCCCGCGATGTTCGCCGAGCAGGTCCGCACCCGGCCCGGCGAGACCGCCCTGGTCTTCGAGGACGTCCGCCTCACCTACGCCGAACTCGACGCGCGCGCCAACCGCCTGGCCCGCGCCCTGATCGCGCGGGGCGCCGGGCCCGAGTCCGTGGTGGCGCTGGCCGTGCCGCGCTCGGCGGAGCTGATCGTCGCCGAGGTTGCGGTGCTCAAGTCGGGCGCCGCCTATCTGCCGGTCGACACCGACTACCCCGCCGACCGCGTCGCCTACATGCTGGCCGACGCCGCGCCGGTCTGCCTCGTCACCACCGCCGAGGTCGCCGCGGAACTGCCGGGCGGGGTGCCCGCGCTGGTCCTCGACGCCCCGGCCACCGTCGCCGAACTCGCCGCGCTGCCCGCCCACGGCCCCGACCTCGGCGGGCGGCTGTCCGTCGCGAACGCCGCGTACGTCATCTACACCTCCGGCTCCACGGGCCGTCCCAAGGGCGTCGTGCTCTCCCACGCGGGCGTCGCCAAACTCGTCGCCACCCAGAGCGAGCGGTTCGGCATCGGCCCGCACAGCCGGGTGCTGCAGTTCGCCTCCCCCAGCTTCGACGTCGCCTTCTGGGACCTGTGCCTGGGCCTGCTCTCCGGCGGACGGCTGGTCGTCGTGCCCTCCGAACGACGTGTCCCGGGGCCGCCGCTCGCCGAATACGCGAACGCCCACGGCATCACGTTCATGATCCTGCCGCCCGCGCTGCTCGCCGCCATGCCCGAGGACGTGCACCTGCCCGCGGAGGCGACGCTGCTCGCGGGCACCGAGCGCGTCTCCCCCGAGCTCGTCGGCCGCTACGCGCGCGGCCGCATGATGTTCAACGCCTACGGCCCGACCGAGGCGACCACCAACTCCACGCTCGGGCTGTGCGATCCCGACACCCCGGCCGGGACGATCGTGCCCATCGGCGTGCCCGACCCCGGCACCCGGGCCTACGTGCTCGACGCCCGGCTGCGGCCGGTCCCGGCGGGTGTCGCGGGAGAGCTCTACCTCGGCGGCGCCGGACTCGCCCGCGGCTACCTCGGGCGGCCCGGTCTGACGGCCGAGCGCTTCGTCGCCGACCCCTTCGGCGAACCGGGGGAACGGCTGTACCGCACCGGCGACCTCGTGCGCTGGAAGGCCGACGGACGGCTGGAGTTCCTCGGCCGCGTCGACAGCCAGGTCAAGATCCGCGGCTTCCGCATCGAGCCGGGCGAGATCGAGTCCGTGCTGCGCTCCCACCCCGCCGTCGCGCAGGCCGCCGTCGTCGTGCGCGAGGACCGGCCCGGCGACCGGCGTCTGGCCGCCTATGTCGTGCCGTCGCTGGACGGCGACGCCGAGGTCGCCGAGTGGAAGGACCTGCACGAACTGCTCTACGCCGCGGCGGGCTCCGAGGGCTTCCAGGAGAACTTCGCGGGCTGGAACAGCATGTACGACGGGCTGCCCATCCCCCTCCCGGACATGCGCGAGTGGCGGGCGGCGACCGTCGAGCGCATCGCCGCGCTCACACCGCGCCGCGTTCTGGAGATCGGCGTCGGCAGCGGCCTGCTGCTCTCCCGGCTGGCGCCGGGCTGCGAGACCTACTGGGGCACCGACGTCTCCGAGGAGGCCGTCGCCGCGCTGCGCGCGCAGATCAGCGACGTGCCCGAACTCGCCGGCCGCGTCGAGCTGTCGGCCCGCCCCGCGCACGACACCGCCGGGCTGCCCGGGGGCTTCTTCGACACCGTCGTGATCAACTCCGTCGCCCAGTACTTCCCGGGCGCGGACTACCTGGAGGACGTGCTCCGCAAGGCGGGGGCGCTGCTCGCGCCCGGCGGCACGCTCTTCGTCGGCGACGTCCGCAACCTGCGGCTGCTGCGCACCCTGCGCGCGGCCGTGGAGAGCGGCCGCGGCGCCGGCCCCGCCACCGACAAGGAGGCGCTGCGCGCGGCCGTGGACCGGTCGGTGGCGTGGGAGGGCGAACTCCTCGTCGACCCCGACTGGTTCGCGGGCCTGAGCGGCTTCACCGCCGAGGTGCGGCTCAAGCGGGGCACGCACCACAACGAGCTGACCCGCTACCGCTACGACGTCGTGCTGCGCCCGGCGGCGGACGCCCTTCGCGACACGGGTGACGAGATCGCGTGGTCCGCCCTGGGCGGCCTCGACGCGCTGGACGCGCGGCTCGCCGCACGCCCGCAGCGGCTGCGCGTGACCGCCGTGCCCAACGCCCGCCTCGCCGAGGACCTCGACGCCCTCGCCCTGCTCGACGACAGCAGCCGTCGCGGCGCCGAGGGTGTCGATCCCGAGTCGCTGCACGAACTCGCCGCGCGGCACGGCGTGTCCGCCGCCCTCACCTGGACCGGCGACGCGGACGACGGCAGCGTCGACGCCGTCTTCACGTCCGGCGACGGGTGCGCGGAGCCGCTGTACCGGCCCGGTGGCGGCCGTCCGCCCGCCAACCGCCCGGCCCCGTTCCGCGACGTCTCCGCGCTGATGCGGGCGCTGCGCGCGCACGCCGCCGAGTTCCTGCCGGAGTACATGGTCCCCGCGGCCCTCGTGCCGCTGGACCGGCTGCCGGTGACGCCCAGCGGCAAGCTGGACGGCGCTGCCCTGCCCGTCCCCGACTACGCCGCGCTCAGCTCCGGCCGCGCCCCGCGCGACGCCCGCGAGGAGCTGCTGTGCGGGCTGTACGCACGCGCCCTCGGGGTGCGCTCGGTCACCGTCGACGACGACTTCTTCGCCCTGGGCGGCGACAGCATCGTCGCCATCCAGCTGCTCGTGCTGGCCCGCGAGGCGGGCCTGCGCCTCACCCCGCGCGACGTCTTCCGGCACCGCACGGTGGCGGAGCTCGCGCCCGTCGCCCGGAACGCAGGGGAGGCCGGCGAGAACGACGCGGACAGCGCCGAGCAGGACACCCCGTTGGTGGAGCCGACCGACGCCGAACTCGCCGCCCTGCGCGGCGGCATGGCGACCGCCGTCGAAGAGGTGCTGCCGCTCGGCCCGCTCCAGGAAGGCTTCTTCTTCCACGCGCTCGTCGACGGCGCCGACCACGACGCCTACGTCGTCCAGCAGGCCGTCGAGCTGTCCGGCCCCGTCGACGGCGCCGCCCTGCGCCGCGCCATGGAACGGCTCCTGGAGCGGCACGCCCCGCTGCGCGCCTGCTTCCGCCAGCTCTCCGACGGGCGGCCGGTCCAGGTCGTCGTCCGGGACCCCGAACTGCCGTGGCGCGAGGTGGACCTGTCCGCTCAGGAGGACGGCGTCCGCCGGGGTCTCGCGGACGCCGTGGCCGCCGACGAGCGCGGCCGCCCCTTCGACCTCGCCCGCCCGCCGCTGCTGCGCTGCGCGCTGGTGCGGCTCGGGGAGGGCCGCAGCCGACTGCTGCTGACGTTCCATCACATCGTCGCGGACGGCTGGTCGCTGCCGGTGCTGCACCGCGAGCTGATGGCCCTGTACGCACCCGACCCGGAGCCGCTGCCCGAGGTCCCCGCCTACCGGAACTACCTGCGCCGCATCGCCGGCGCCGACCGGGACGCGGCCCGCGCCGCGTGGCGGTCCGCCCTGGCGGGGCTCGACGGCCCGACGCGCCTGGTGGACGTCCCCGCGGACGGCGGACCCGTGGAGCCCGCGCAGATCCGCGTGGAGCTGTCCGAGCGGGTCACGGCCCGGCTCGCCGCACGGGCCCGGGAACTCGGGGTGACCCTGGGCACGGTCGTGCAGGGCGCCTGGGGCCTGCTGCTGGGCCGGCTCACCGGGCAGCAGGACGTCGTCTTCGGCACCACCGTCTCCGGGCGCGACGTCGCCGTCGACGGCATCGCCTCCATGGTCGGCCTGTTCATCAACACCCTGCCGACCCGCCTGACCTGGGATCCGTCCACCGGCCTGGGGGCACTGCTGCGCCGTCTTCAGGACGAGCAGAGCGCCCTGCTGGACCACCAGCACCTGGGTCTCGCGGAGATCCAGCGGGCCGCGGGGCACGCGGGCGGCGGCGAACTCTTCGACACCCTCGTCGTCTTCGAGAACTACCCGGCCGGGACCGGCCTCACCGACCCCTCGGGCACGGTGCGCGTGACCGGGCACGCCTTCCACGACACCGTCCACTATCCGCTCGCGCTCGTCGTGAAGCCGGGCCGCCGGATGGACCTGCGCCTCAAGCACCACGCGCGGCGCATCGACGCGGACGCCGTCCGCGCGCTCGCCGGCCGGCTCGTCCTGCTGCTGGAAGCCGTCGCCGACGACCCCGGACGGCCCGTGGGCTCCGTCGAACTGCTCACCCCGCACGAGCGGGACGCGGCACGGCTCGACGGCGCCGCCCACGAGGTGCCCGCCACCACGCTGCCCGCCGCGATCGCGGCGCGGACCGCCCGCACCCCCGGCGCCACCGCCGTCGTGCACGGTGACACCACCTTGACGTACGCGGAACTCGACGCGCGTGCCGAGGCGCTGGCCGCACGGCTGCGCGCACGCGGCGCCGGGCCGGATCGCTTCGTCGCCGTCGCCGTGCCGCGCTCCGCGGAGCTGATGGTCGCGCTGCTCGGCGTCCTGAAGTCCGGCGCGGCCTATCTGCCCGTCGACCTGGACTACCCGGCGGAGCGCGTCGCCTACATGCTCACCGACTCCGGCGCCGCCACCGTCGTCACCACGGCGGCCGACGCCGCGCGGCTGCCCGAGGTGGCGGGCCTGACGCCGCTCCTGGTCGACGACCCCGCCGAGGACGGCCCCGCGTCTTCCGCGGGCGGGGCGGCGGCCGGGCCCGACGACCCGGCGTATCTGATCTACACCTCCGGCTCCACCGGCCGCCCCAAGGGCGTCGTGGTCGCCCACCGCGCCATCGTCAACCGCCTCGCGTGGATGCAGGGCGCGTACGCCCTGACGGCCGACGACCGCGTCCTGCAGAAGACCCCCTCCAGCTTCGACGTCAGCGTATGGGAGTTCTTCTGGCCGCTGTGCGAGGGCGCCGCCGTCGTCCTCGCCCGGCCGGACGGGCACCGCGATCCCGTGTACCTCGCCGGGCTCGTCCGCGAACAGCGGATCACCACCCTGCACTTCGTGCCCTCCATGCTGGAGGCGTTCCTCAGCACGCCGGAGGTGACCGCCGACGCCTCGTGGGCGGCGAGCCTGCGCCGCGTCCTCAGCAGCGGAGAGGCCCTGCCGGGCGCCGCCGCCGCGCGCTGGCAGGCGCTGACCGGAGTGCCGCTGCACAACCTCTACGGGCCCACCGAGGCCGCCGTGGACGTAACGCACCACCCCTTCGACGGTGCCCCGGACACCACCGTGCCCATCGGACGGCCCGTGTGGAACACGGGACTTCGCGTCCTGGACGCCGGCCTGCGCCCCGTGCCGCACGGCGTGCCCGGCGAGCTCTACCTGACCGGCGTGCAGCTCGCCCGCGGCTACCACGGGCGTGCCGCGCTCACCGCGGAGCGCTTCGTCGCCGACCCGTTCGGCGCGCCCGGCGAGCGGATGTACCGCACCGGCGACCTCGTGCGCCGCCGGCCCGGCGGAACGCTGGAGTACCTGGGCCGCACCGACCGCCAGGTCAAGCTGCGCGGCAACCGCATCGAGCCCGGCGAGACCGAGGCCGCCCTCGTACGCCTCCCGGAGGTCGCCCAGGCCGCGGTGACGGTCCGCGAGCAGCGCCTCGTCGCGTACGTCGTGCCGCCCCGGGGCACCCGCCCGGACACCACCGCCCTGCGCGCCGCCGTGGCCGAGGTGCTGCCCGCGCCGCTCGTCCCCGACTCCTTCGTCGTGCTGGACGAGCTGCCGCTGACCCCCAGCGGCAAGCTGGACCGAGCCGCGCTCCCCGCGCCGGAGGCGGAACGTGCCGCCGCACGCGCGCCGCGCACCGACCGTGAACGGACGCTGACGGAGGTCTTCGCGGCCGTCCTGGGCCTGCCCGACGCGGGCCCCGACGACGACTTCTTCCTCCTCGGCGGCGACAGCATCAGCTCCATCGGCGTGGCCAGCCGCGCCCGCGCCGCCGGCCTCGAACTGACCCCGCGCGACGTCTTCGAGCACCGCACCCCGGCCGCCCTCGCCCTGGCCGCCCGCACCGGCGCCGCGGCCGCGGGGCGCACCGGGCCCGACCGCCCGGATCTGACGCCCGAGGAGACCGGGCGCGTCCACCGCACCGCCGGCGGAGCCGTCGCCGGGATCTGGCCCCTCGCCCCGCTCCAGGAAGGCCTGTTCTTCCACTCCGCGTACGACGACAACGCCCTGGACGTCTACACCGTCCACGAGTCCTTCGACTTTGCCGAGCGCCTGGACGAGCACCGGCTGCGCGCCGCCGCCCGCACCCTGCTCGCCCGCAACCCCGGACTGCGCGCCGGGTTCACCAGCGACGGGCTGCGCCAGCCCGTGCAGTTCATCGTGGCGGCGCCCGACGTGCCGCTGGAGACGGTGGACCTGTCGGCGCTGCCCGCCGCCGAGCAGGACGCGCGGCTGAGCGCCCTGATGGACGACGAGCGCACCCGCCGCTTCGACCTGTCGGCGCCGCCCCTGTTCCGCATGCTGCTCGTGCGGCGCGGGGCGGAGCGCGGCGACCGCCTCGTCATCGGCCGCCACCTGATCCTGTGGGACGGCTGGTCCGCCTGGCTCTTCCTCGACCAGCTCTTCGCCCTGTACGCGACGGCCGGCGACGACACCGGGCTGCCGCGTCCCGGCTCCTACGGGGACTACCTGGCCTGGCTGGACACCCAGGACGACGCCGCCGCGACCGCCGCCTGGCGCACCGCGCTGGCGGGCCTGGAGGAACCGACCCTGCTCGTCCCGGCCGTGGCCGACACGGGCCTGGAGCCCGTCATTCCCCAGCAGTTGGACGCGCTGCTCCCCGCGGGGCTCGGCGACGCGCTGCGCGAGCGGGCCCGCGCCCACGGCCTGACCCTCAACACGGTGCTCAACGCGGCCTGGGGCCTCACTCTGGCCTCCGCGACCGGCCGCACCGACGTCGTCTTCGGCACCACCGTGGCCGGCCGCCCGACCGAGGTGCCGGACGTCGAGAACGTGATCGGCATGTTCCTCAACACCGTGCCCGCCCGCGTCGCCCTCGACCCGGCGGAATCCGTCGTCGACCTGCTGCGGCGCATCCAGGGCGAACGCCTGGAACTGATGCCGTACGAGTACCTGGGCCTCGGCGTGCTCCAGGCCGAGACCGGCCACCGGCGGCTGTTCGACACCCTCTTCGTGCTGCGCAACAACGACACCGAGGAGCGGCTGGAGCGGCTGCGCACCGAGCACGGCGCCACCGCCGTCGCCAACATCGACGCCACCCACTACCCGGTCAACCTGATCGTGACGCCGGGACAGCGCGTCCTCGTCACCCTCGCCCACCGCCCCGACGTCGTCCCGCACGACGCCGCCCGGGCGCTGCTGGACCGCTTCACCCTGCTGCTGGAGCGCATGGCGGAGGACCTGACCGCGCCCGTCGGCCGTCTCGACCCGCTGCTGCCCGCCGAACACGCCGCGCTGGAGCGGGAGTGGGCCGGCAGCCGGGTGCCGGAGCCCACCGAGACCGTCGCGGACCTGCTCGCCGCGCAGGCCGCCCGCACCCCGGACGCCACCGCGCTGGTCTTCGGCGACCGCACCCTCGGCTATGCCGCACTCGACGCCGCCGTGAACCGCACGGCCCGGCTGCTGCTCGCCCGGGGCGCGGGCCCCGAGAAGGTGGTGGCGCTGGGTCTGCCGCGCTCCCTGGACATGGTCGTGGCCCTGTTCGCGGTGCTGCGCACCGGCGCCGCCTACCTGCCGCTGGAGCTGGACCACCCGGCCGACCGGCTCTCCCTGATGCTGGAGGACGCCCGGCCGCTGCTGCTCCTGACGAACGCCGCCGTCTCCGCGACCCTCGACGCGGACACCCCGCGCGTGCTCCTCGACGACCCCGCCGTGGCCGCCGAACTCGCCGCCCTCTCTGACGCGCCGGTCGTCGCGGACTTCAGCCTGGAGCACCCCGCGTACGTCATCTACACCTCGGGCTCCACCGGCCGCCCCAAGGGCGTCGTCACCCCGTACCGGGGGCTGACGAACATGCAGCTCAACCACCAGAAGGAGATCTTCGCCCCGGCGGTCGCAGCGGCGGGCGGACGGCGGCTGCGCGTCGCGCACACCGTCTCCTTCGCCTTCGACATGTCGTGGGAGGAGCTGCTGTGGCTCGTCGAGGGCCACGAAGTGCACATCTGCGACGAGGAGTTGCGCCGCGACGCACACGCGCTGACCGCCTACTGCGAGCGGCACCGCATCGATGTCGTCAACGTCACCCCCACCTACGCCCGCCTGCTCATCGAGGAGGGGCTGCTGGAGGGCCACGTCCCGCCGCTCGTGCTGCTCGGCGGCGAGGCCGTCCCCGAGACGGTCTGGACGCGGCTGCGCGACACCGAGGGCACCTACGGCTACAACCTGTACGGTCCGACCGAGTACACCATCAACACCCTCGGCGGCGGCACCCACGACAGCGCCACGCCCACCGTCGGCCGCCCCATCCGCGGCACCCGCGCGCACATCCTCGACGCGTGGCTGCGGCCGGTGCCCAACGGCGTGCCCGGCGAGCTGTACATCGCGGGTGTCGGCCTGGCCCGCGGCTACCTGGACCGGCCGGGCCTGACCGCCGAGCGGTTCGTGGCCGACCCCTTCGGGGAGCCGGGCGAGCGCATGTACCGCACCGGCGACCTCGTACGCCGCGGTGCCCAGGGCAACCTGGACTTCCTCGGCCGCACCGACGACCAGGTCAAGATCCGCGGCTACCGCGTCGAGCCGGGCGAGATCGAGACCGCCCTCAGCCGGCACCCGCGCGTCTCTCAGGCCGCCGTCGTCGTCCGCGACGACCGGCTGGTCGGCTATGTCGTCCCCGCTCCCGCCGACCCGGCCGAGCGGGAGTCCGCCGAGCGCGCCCAGGTCGGCGAGTGGCAGGAGATCTACTCCGACGAGTACGAGGAGATCTCCACCGCGGTCTTCACCGAGGAGTACGCGGGCTGGGACAGCTCGTACGACGGACTGCCCATCCCCTTCGAGGACATGCACGAGTGGCGCGAGGCCACCCTCGCCCGCATCCGCGAACTGCGGCCCCGCCGCGTTCTGGAGATCGGGGTCGGCTCCGGCCTGCTGCTGTCCCGGCTGGCGCCGGACGCGGAGGCGTACTGGGCCACGGACTTCGCCGCCCCCGTCATCCGCAAGATCGGCGAGGAGCTGAAGCGGGACCCGGAGCTGGCGGCCAAGGTCGAGCTGCGCTGCCGGCCCGCCGACGACCTGGAGGGGCTGCCCTCCGGGTACTTCGACACGATCGTGATCAACTCGGTGGTGCAGTACTTCCCGAGCGTGGCCTACCTGGAGTCCGTCGTCCGCGGCGCCGTGGAACTGCTCGCCCCCGGCGGCGCGCTCTTCGTCGGAGACGTCCGCAACCTGCGGCTGGCACGCACCTTCCACGCCGAGATCCAGCGGGCCCGCGGCACGGCCGGGGCCGGGTTCGAGCGGGCCGTGGACCGCGCGCTGCGGCTGGAGAAGGAACTCCTGGTCGACCCCGACTTCTTCGCGGGCCTCGGCTACGGACTGGACCTGCGCACCAAGCGCGGCGTGCACCACAACGAGCTGTCCCGGCACCGCTACGACGCCGTCCTGTACCGGGGCGAGCCCGCGGTGCGGCTGGGCGACGAGCCCGCGACCGCGTGGTCGCCGGACCTCGCCGCGCGGCTGCGCGAGCAGCGCCCCGAGCGGCTGCGCGTCACGGCCGTCCCGGACGGGCGCATCGCACCTGACGGTGTCGATCCCGAAACGCTGCACGACCTGGGCGCCGGGCTCGGTTACCGCGTGCTCACCACCTGGGGTGCCGAAACGGGCGGCTACGAGGCCGTGTTCGTGCCCGCGGACACCACCGGCACGACCGCCGGGCTGTACCGGCCGGGCGGCGGCAGCGCCCCGTACGCCAACGATCCGGCGGCGGGCCGCGACGCGAGCGCCCTGGTGCGGGTGCTGCGCGAGGACCTGAAGCGGGAACTGCCCGAGTACATGGTCCCCGCGGCCTTCGTGACGCTCGACCGGCTGCCGATGAACGCCAACGGCAAGCTCGACGTGCGGGCGCTGCCCGACGCCGAGCCGGCCGTGGCGCTCGGCGGCGGGCGCGGTCCGCGCACCCCGCAGGAGGAGGTGCTGTGCCGGCTGTTCGCCGAGGTGCTGGGCCTGCCGGCGGTGGGCGCGGAGGACGGCTTCTTCGACCTGGGCGGGCACTCGCTGCTGGCCACCCGCCTGGTGAGCCGGGCCCGCACCGAACTCGGCGCGGAACTGGCCATCCGCGACCTGTTCGAGGCCCCGACTCCCGCGCAGCTCGCGCTGCGCGCGGACGCCGGGCGGCCGGCCCGCCCCGCGCTCACCGCGGCGGCCGGACGGCCGGAACGGGTCCCGCTGTCCGCCGCGCAGCGCCGGCTGTGGCTGGTGGAACGCCTCACCGGCGGCGCGGCGTACAACTTCCCGCTGGTCTTCCGGCTGCGCGGCGCCCTCGACCGTGAGGCGCTGCGGCACGCCCTGCACGACGTGGCGGCGCGCCACGAGGCGCTGCGCACGCTCGTCGGCGAGCACGACGGCGAGCCGTACCAGCGGATCGTGCCCGCGGACGCCGCACTGCCCGGGTTCGCCGTGACCGGCGCCGCCGAGGCCGAGCTGCCCGGGCTGATCGAGGCGGCCCAGCGCCGCCCCTTCGACCTCGCCGGACAACTGCCGCTGCGCTGCGAGGTGTTCGCGGTCGCGCCGGACGACCACGTGGTGGCCGTCGTCCTGCACCACATCACCACGGACGAGTGGTCCGACCGCCCGTTCATGGCCGATCTCACGGCCGCCTACACCGCCCGCGCGGCGGGCTCGGCTCCGTCCTGGCGGCCGCTGCCCGTGCAGTACGCGGACTACACGCTGTGGCAGGAACAGCTGCTCGGCACCGTCGGCGGTGCGCAGCTCGGTTACTGGAGCGAGCGGCTGCGCGGCCTGCCCGAGGAGCTGGCGCTGCCCTTGGACCGGCCGCGCCCGGCCGCCCCCGGCGGCGCCGGTGCGGTCGTGCGCGGCGAGGTCCCCGCGGATCTCGCGCGGGAGCTGCGGGAGCTGTCCGCCGCGACCGGGACCAGCATGTTCATGCTGTTCCAGGCGGCCACCGCCGGGCTGCTCCACCGGCTCGGCGCGGGTGAGGACATCCCGCTCGGGGCGCCCATCGCGGGACGCACCGACAGCGGCCTGGACGACCTCGTCGGCTTCTTCGTCAACACCCTGGTGCTGCGCACCGACCTGTCCGGTGCTGACCTGACGTTCCGTCAGCTGCTGGGTCGGGTGCGGGAGTCCGCGCTGGAGGCCTTCGAGCACCAGGACGTGCCCTTCGACCGGGTCGTGGAGGCGGTGAACCCGCCGCGCGCGGCGGGCCGCAACCCGCTGTTCCAGGTGATGCTCGGCTACCACCACCGCCCGGACGGCGACCCCGACGTGTTCGGCCTGCCGACCGAGTGGTTCGACATGGACACCGGCACCGCCAAGTTCGACCTCGACTTCACCTTCGTCGACCACGGCGAGGCGCACCCGCTGGCCCTGCTGCTGGAGTACGCGACCGACCTCGCCGACGAGGCGACCGCCGCACTGCTCGTCGCGCGCCTGGTGCTGCTGCTGCGGCAGGCCGCGGCCCGACCCGACCTCCCGCTGGCCGAGTTCGACCTGCTGACCGCCGCCGAGCACGAGGCCGCCGCGGGCGCCTGGAACGACACGGCGCGGCACCCTGCCGAGACCCGCGCGGTCCCCGAGATCCTCGCCGGCACCGTCCGGGCGCACCCCGGCCGCACCGCGCTGGTGACCTCCGAGGGCGCGCTGACCTTCCGTGAGCTGGGCGACCGCGTCGACGCCCTCGCCGCCCTTCTACGCCGCCACGGCGCGACGGAGGGAGCCGTGGTGGGCCTGGCCCTCCCGCGGCACGCCATGGTCCCGGCGATCCTCGGCGTGCTCGCCTCCGGCGCCGCCTACCTGCCGCTCGACCCGGCACTCCCGGCCGAGCGCCTGGCGTTCATGCTCCGCGACGCGGCACCGGTGTGCCTGCTGACCACCGCCGGCATCGCCGCACGGCTGCCCGAAGCGGAAGGCGTCGAACGGCTGCTGCTCGACAGCCCGCTGCCCGAGGGCGAGTCCGCACGCCCGGCCGGGTACGCGCCGCTCAGTGCCGCGTACACGATCTACACCTCCGGCTCCACCGGCACCCCGAAGGGCGTCGTCGGCACCCACCAGGGCCTGTCCAACCTCTTCGGCGCGCACCTGCGCGACATGATCGAGCCGGCGGTCCTGGCCACCGGCCGGGAGGTCCTGAGGGCCGCGCACACCGCCTCGTTCAGCTTCGACGCGTCCTGGGACCCGCTGCTGTGGCTGCTGGCGGGCCACGAGCTGCATGTCGTGGACGAGACGACGATGACCGACCCGGCCGCGCTCGTCGCCCGACTGGACACACAGGGCGCCGACTACGTGGACCTCACGCCGACCTACCTGGCCGAGCTGATGCACCACGGCTTCCTCGCCCCCGGCGGCCGCGCGCCCGCCGTCCTCACCGTCGGCGGCGAGGCCACCCCGCCCGCCCTCTGGCAGCGGCTGGCGGCCCTCCCCGGCACCGAGGTGCACGACCTCTACGGGCCCACCGAGTGCTCCGTCGACGCCTACGGCCGCCACAGCGGGCCCCCGGAGCGGTCCGCGCCGCTGGACAACCTGCGCGCCTACGTGCTCGACGCGCGCCTGCGCCCGGCGCCGCTCGGCGTGCCCGGCGAGCTCTACCTCGCCGGTGCGGGCCTTGCCCGCGGCTATCTCGGCCGGCCGGCCTTGACCGCCGAGCGGTTCGTCGCCGACCCGTACGGCGCGCCCGGCGAGCGCATGTACCGCACGGGAGACCTGGCACGACGCAGGTGGGGGTCCCCCCGGCCGGAGGCTGGGGGAGGCTCTGTGGAATACCTGGGCCGCAGCGACGACCAGGTCAAGATCCGCGGTTTCCGCGTGGAACCCGGCGAGATCGAGTCCGTGCTCGTCGCGGACCCGGGCGTGTCGGCGGC
The DNA here is from genome assembly GCF_040644455.1 of Streptomyces sp. NPDC046977. NCBI lineage: Bacteria > Bacillati > Actinomycetota > Actinomycetes > Kitasatosporales > Streptomycetaceae > Streptomyces > Streptomyces sp. NPDC046977. Next base: position 303,728 of record NZ_JBEYWO010000004.1, on the reverse strand, counting down.
GGCCGTCGTCGTCCGCGAGGACGCCCCCGGCGCGCCGCGCCTCGTCGCGTACACCGTTCCCGCCCCCGGTCACGAACCCGATCCGGCCGCGCTGCGTGCCCGTGTCGCCGCCTCGCTGCCCGAGCACATGGTGCCCGCGGCGTTCGTCGGGCTCGCGGCCCTGCCGCGTACCGTCAACGGCAAGCTGGACCGGGCCGCGCTGCCCGCGCCCGACCTGTCGGCGGCCGTCGGCGGACGGCTGCCGCGCACACCGCGCGAGGAACTGCTGTGCGAGCAGTTCGCCGCCGTGCTCGGCCTGGAACGGGTGGGCATCGACGACGACTTCTTCGTCCTCGGCGGCCACTCGCTGCTCGCGATGCGCCTGATCAGCCGCATCCGTGCCGTGTTCGGCGCCGAGATGCCACTGCGCGCCGTCTTCGACGCGCCGACCGTCGCCGGGCTCGCCGCCCTGCTGGACGGCGAGAGCGCCGTGCAGGGTCCGCCGCTGGTCGCCGCCCGCGCTCTGCCCGAACGGCTGCCGCTCTCCTCGGCCCAGCACCGCCTGTGGCTGCTGCACCAGGTCGACGCCGCCGACCCCTCCTACAACCTCCCGGCCGCCTGGCGTCTGACCGGCGCCCTCGACCGCGCCGCGCTGGAGGAAGCGCTGAACGACCTCGTCGCCCGGCACGCCACCCTGCGCACGGTCTTCCCTGCCGTGGACGGCGTGCCGTACCAGCACGTCCTGGCCCCGGAGCGGGCGCGTGCGACACTCGTCGGCGCCGCCCAGGACGAGCTGCCCGGGATCGCCGCGCGACCGTTCGACCTGGAGCGTGAACTCCCGCTCCGCGCCGCCGTGTCCGCGACCGGACCGGACGAGCACGTGCTGCTGCTCGTCCTGCACCACATCGCCACCGACGAGTGGTCCGACCGGGCCCTGCTCACCGATCTCGGCGCGGCCTACGCCGCGCGCACCGCGGGCCGTGCCCCCGAGTGGGCGCCGCTGCCGGTGAGTTACGCCGACTACACGCTCTGGCAGCGGGAGCTGCTGGAACAGTCCGGCGACAGCCTGCTCGCCCACTGGACGGAGACCCTGCGCGACCTGCCCGAGGAACTGGCGCTGCCCACGGACCGGCCGCGTCCCCAGGAGTCCTCGCACGCCGGCGGCACCGTCGGCTTCACCGTCCCGCCCGAGGTGGAACGTGCCCTGCGGGCGCTGGCCCGCCGCGAGGGCGCCAGCATGTTCATGGTCTCGCAGGCCGCCGTCGCGGCGCTGCTGCACCGGCTCGGCGCGGGCGACGACATCCCGCTCGGCGCCCCCGTCTCCGGCCGCGCCGACGAGCGCCTGGAGGACCTGGTCGGCTTCTTCGTCAACTCCCTGGTGCTCCGCACCGATCTGTCGGGCGACCCGGACTTCGCGGAGCTGCTGCGCCGGGTCCGGGCGACCGACCTGGCCGCGTACGAGCACCAGGACCTGCCCTTCGAACGGCTGGTGGAGGCCCTCAACCCGGCCCGCTCCCTCGCCAGGCACCCGCTCTTCCAGGTGATGGTCGTCCACCTCGCCGAGCGCGCCGGATCGCCCGTGCTGCCCGGCCTCACGGTCCGGCCGGAGCCGGTCGCCCAGGACATCGCCAAGTTCGACCTCGGCTTCGACTTCGTCGAGCAGGGTGAGGGCAACGGCATCCAGGGCTGGATCGAGTACAGCGCCGACCTCTTCGACCGTCCGACCGCCGAACTGCTCGCCCGGCGCATGGAACGGCTGCTGGAGCAGGTCGCGGCCGATCCCGAACGGCCGGTGGGCCGCATCGACACCCTGGACGCGACGGAGCGCGTCCGGGTGCTGGAGGAGTGGAACGCCACCGCTCACCCCGTGCCCGGGATCACCCTCCCCGAGCTGTTCCGCGCCCAGGCGGCGGCCACCCCGGCCGCGACCGCCCTGCTGGCCGACGGCTCGGCGCTCACCTACGCGGAGCTGGACGCCCGTGTCGAACGCCTCGCCCACGCCCTCGTGGGCGCGGGCGTCGGTCCGGAGTCCACGGTGGCCGTGGCGCTGCCGCGCTCGGCGGCCCTCGTCGTCACCCTGCTCGCGGTGCACCGCGCGGGCGGCGCCTATCTGCCGCTCGACACCGACTACCCGGCGGAGCGGCTGGCGTTCATGCTGGCCGACGCCCGCCCGGTGTGCCTGGTGACGGCGGACGGCGTGGCCCTGCCGGACACCGGCGCGCCGCGCCTGCTGGTGGGCACCGACGGCTCGCCCGCGGCCGCCGCCGCCACGGGCCCGCTGCCCGCGGCGTACGACCCGCGCCACCCGGCGTACGTCATCTACACCTCCGGCTCGACCGGCCGCCCGAAGGGCGTCGTCGTGCCGCAGGAGGGCATCGTCAACCGCCTGCTGTGGATGCAGGACGCCTACGGCCTGACGCCGGACGACCGGGTGCTGCAGAAGACGCCGTCGAGCTTCGACGTCTCGGTCTGGGAGTTCTTCTGGCCGCTGATCACCGGCGCGACCCTCGTCGTGGCACGGCCAGAGGGCCACAAGGACCCGGCCTATCTCGCCGAGTTGATCCGGACCCGCGGCGTCACCACGGCGCACTTCGTGCCGTCGATGCTGCGGGCCTTCCTCGACGAGCCGGCCGCGGCGGGGGCCACGGGGCTGCGCCGCGTGATGTGCAGCGGCGAGGCGCTGTCCGCGTCGCTCGCCGCCCGCTTCCACGAGGTGCTGGGCGCCGCGGAGTTGCACAACCTCTACGGACCCACGGAGGCGTCGGTCGACGTCACCGCCCACGCGGTGCCCGCAGGCGCGGCCGCCGTCCCGATCGGGCGGCCGGTGTGGAACACCCGTACCTACGTGCTGGACGCCGGGCTGCGCCCGGTGCCGCCCGGCGTACCCGGCGAGCTGTACCTCGCCGGTGCCCAGCTGGCACGCGGCTACCTCGGCCGGCCCGGGCTGACCGCCGAGCGCTTCGTCGCCGACCCGTACGGCGGCCCCGGCGAACGGATGTACCGCACCGGCGACCTGGCCCGCTGGACGGGCGCCGGGGAGCTGGAGTACCTGGGCCGCGTCGACGACCAGGTCAAGCTGCGCGGCTTCCGCGTCGAACCCGGCGAGATCGAGGGCGTGCTGACCCGCGGGCCGGGCCTCGCGCGGGCGGCCGTGGTGCTGCGCGACGAGCGGCTGGTGGCGTACGTCGTACCCGCCCCGGGGCAGGACGCGGACCCGGCGGCCCTGCGGGCCCACGCGGCCGCCGCGCTGCCGGAGCACATGGTGCCCGCCGCCTTCGTCGTCCTGGACGCCCTGCCGCTCACGCCCAACGGCAAGCTCGACCGCGCGGCGCTGCCCGCGCCGGACTTCGCCGCCGAGGTCACCGCGACGGAGCCGCGCACGCCGCGCGAGGCCCGGATGTGCGAGCTCGTCGCCGATGTCCTCGGCCTCGAACGCGTGGGCGCGGACGACGACTTCTTCCGGCTGGGCGGGGACAGCATCGTCGCGATGCAGCTCGTCGTCCGGGCCCGTGCCGCGGGCCTGACGATCACCCCCCGCGACGTCTTCCGGCACAAGACGGCGGCCGGCCTGGCCGCCGCCGCTGTGGACACCGTCCGGCAGGACACCGCGGACACGACCGCGCTGCTGCCGGACCTCACCGACGCCGAGCGCGCCGAACTCGCGGGCACCGGAGGGGCGGAGGCGCTGCCGCTGTCCCCGCTCCAGGCCGGTCTGCTCTTCCACGCCTCCTTCGACTCCGGCGACCGGGGCCCCGACGTCTACACCGTCCAGGTGTCGTACGACATCGAGGGCCCGGTCGACGCCGAACGGCTGCGCGCCGCCGGGCAGGCGCTGCTCGACCGGCACGAGTCCCTGCGCGCGGGCTTCCGCTACCTCGCCTCGGGCCGCCCGGTGGCCGTCGTGCCGCGCTCGGTGCCACTGCCGTGGCGCCAGGTGAACACCGCCGCCGACGGTGCGGAGTGGGAGCGCCTGCTGCTCCAGGAACGGCGCCGCTTCGACCCGGCCGAACCGCCGCTGCTGCGGCTGCTGCTGGCCAGGACGGACAACGGCGGCCACCGCCTGGTGCTGTCGCACCAGCACCTGCTGCTGGACGGCTGGTCCGTGCCCCGCCTGATGGCGGAGCTGACCGCCCTCTACGACGGGAGCGCCCCGCCCGCCACCGCCCCCTACCGCGACTACCTGCGCTGGCTGGGCCGACAGGACACGGCGGCCTCCACCGCCGCCTGGGCCACCGTCCTGGACGGGCTGGAGGAGCCCACGCACCTGGTGCCCGCCGACCCCAACCGGGCCCCGGTCGTACCCCGTACGCACACCGTCGAGGCCGGCGAGGAGCTGACGCAGGCGCTCGGCGCGCTCGCCCGCCGCCGCGGTCTGACCGTCAACACTCTGGTGCAGGCCGCCTGGGCGATCGTGCTGTCCCGGCTCACCGGACGCGACGACGTCGTGTTCGGAGCGACGGTGGCCGGCCGGCCGCCGGAGCTGGACGGCGTCGAGTCGATGATCGGCCTGTTCATCAACACCGTGCCCGTCCGTGTCCGGCTGCGCCCGCAGGAACCGGTCGGCGCCCTCCTCGACCGCCTCCAGGACGAGCAGGCGCGGCTCCTCCCCCACCAGTACCTGGGCCTGGCCGACATCCAGCGCGGCGCCGGTCTCGGGGACCTCTTCGACACACTGATGGTCTTCGAGTCCTACCCGGTCGCGGACGACGGCGAGGAGACGGGCCTGCGCCTGTCGGTGCGCGAGCACGAGGACTCCACGCACTACCCGTTCGCCTGGGCCGTCGAGCCCGGCGAACGCCTGCGGCTGACGGCCGAGTTCCGGCCCGACCTGTTCACCCCGGCCGCGGCCGGGCGGACGGCTTCGGCCGTGCTCGCCGTCCTGGAGGCGATGGCGGCCGACCCCGGCACCGCCGTCGGACGCCTGGACATCCTCGGCGACGCCGACCGGCGCACGCTGCTGGAGACCTGGAACGACACGGCCCTGCTCGCGGGGACGGCGGACGCCACCGTCCCCGCCCTGTTCGCCGCACAGGCCGCGGCGTCCCCGGACGCGGTCGCCGTCACCGACAGGTCCGTGACGTGGACCTTCGCCGAACTCGCCGTCCGCACCGGCCGGCTGGCGCGTGTGCTGGCGGGCGCGGGCGCCGGTCCCGAGGGCATCGTGGCACTGGCGCTGCCGCGCACCGCCGACCACATCACGGCGATCCTGGCCGTGATGACGGCGGGCGCCGCCTATCTGCCGCTCGACGCCGACCTGCCCGCCGACCGTGTGCGCGACATGCTGGCCGACGCCCGGCCGCGGCTGATCCTCACCACGGACGCCCTGGCCGGCTCCCTGCCGGACACGGGCGTCCCGGTGCTGAGCCTGGACGCCCTCGACGGGCTGCCCGAGGCGGCGCCGCAGGCCCCCGCCCCGGACCACCCCGCGTACGTCATCCACACCTCGGGCTCGACGGGCCGCCCCAAGGGCGTTGTCGTCACCCAGCGCGCCCTGGCCAACCTGTTCCACAGCCACCGCCACGACCTGCACGACCGCGCCAAGGAGCTGACCGGCCGCCGCCACCTGCGGGTGGGCCACGCCTGGTCGTTCTCCTTCGACGCCTCCTGGCAGCCGCAGTTGTGGCTGCTGGACGGGCACGCGCTGCACATCGTGGACGACGAGACGCGCCGCGACGCCGAGCTCCTCGCCGCCCTGATCCGGGACGAGGCGCTGGACTTCATCGAGGTGACCCCCTCCCTGCTGGCGCAGATGGCGGACGCGGGCCTGATCCAGGGCGGCCACTGCCCGCTGGCGGTGGTCGGTGTCGGCGGCGAGGCCGTGCCGGACGCCCTCTGGTCACGGCTGGCCGCGCTGGGGTCGACCGAGGCGTTCAACCTGTACGGTCCCACCGAGGCCACCGTCGACGCCCTCGTCGGCCGCGTCGCCGACAGCGGCCGCCCGGTCGTCGGCCGCGCGGTGCACAACGCGCGGGCGTACGTCCTGGACGGCTCGCTGCGCCTGGTGCCGCCCGGCGTCACCGGCGAGCTGTACCTGTCCGGCGCCGGACTCGCCCGCGGCTACCTCGGCCGCCCCGACCTGACGGCCGAGCGCTTCGTCGCCGACCCGTACGGCCCGCCGGGCGCCCGGATGTACCGCACCGGCGACCTCGCGCGGTGGACCGAGGAGGGGCAGCTGGAGTACACCGGCCGTTCCGACGACCAGGTCAAGATCCGCGGCTACCGGATCGAACTCGCCGAGGTCGAGCGGGCCCTGGCCGGACACGACGCGGTCGGCCAGGTCGTCGTCACCGCCCGCGAGGACCGCCCGCGGGTCCGGCAGCTGGTCGGCTACGTCGTCCCCGCCGAGGGCCGCGACGCCGATCCCGCCGCCCTGCGGGCCCATGTGGCGGCGACGCTGCCCGAGTACATGGTCCCGGCGGCCGTGGTCGTCCTGGACGCCCTGCCGCTGCTGTCCAACGGCAAACTGGACCGCAAGGCGCTGCCCGCCCCGGACTTCACCACCGGCACGGGCGGCCGCAAGCCGCAGACCGGCACCGAACGCACCCTGTGCGGGATCGTCGCCCAGGTGCTGGGCCTGCCGGCCGAGGCCGTCGGCACCGACGACGACTTCTTCGCCCTGGGCGGCGACAGCATCGTCGCCATGCAGTTCGTCAGCCGGGCCCGCGCGGCCGGGCTGCGGATCACCCCGCGCCAGGTGTTCCAGCTCCGCGACGCCGCCTCGCTGGCGCAGGCCGCGATCCCGCTCGCCGGGGACGAGTCGGCCCGCACCCACGACGACGGCACCGGCCTCGTCCCGCTCACCCCGATCATGCACGCCCTGCGCGAGCGCGGCGGCCCGATCTGGGGCTACCACCAGGCCGCCCTGCTGCGGACCCCGGCGGACCTGGACGAGAAGGGACTGCTGGCCGTGCTGCGGGCCGTCGCCGACCGGCACGACATGCTGCGCGCCCGGCTGGAGCGCACCCGCACCGAGCCGTGCTCCACGGGCGGGGCCGATGAGCGGTGGGCGTTGCGGGTGCCCGCGCCGGGCACCGTGGACGTGGCGTCCTGGCTCGCCCGCGCCGACGTCGCCGGCGCGGACGACGCGGGGCTGCGCGAGGCGATCGCCGCCCGCGCGGTCACCGCCCGGGCCGGACTCGACCCGGACACCGGCGACATGGTGCGCGCGGTGTGGTTCGACGCCGGGCCGGGACAGCCGGGCCGCTTGCTGCTGCTCCTCCACCACCTCGTGGTCGACGGCGTGACCTGGCGCATCCTGCTCCCCGACCTCGCGGCCGCCTGGGAGGCCGTGGCCGCGGGCCGCACCCCCGACCTGCCGCCGGTGGACATCTCCTTCCGCCGCTGGTCGGAACTGCTGGCCGCCCGCGCCCAGGACCCGTCCCGCGAGGACGAACTGCCCTGGTGGACCTCGGTCCTCGCGGACGGCGCGGGACTGCCGCTGGCCCGCCCGCTCGACACGGCACGGGACACCGTCGAAAGCACCCGCTATCTGTCCCTGACCCTGCCCGCCGAGATCACCGAACCGCTGCTCGGCCGGGTGCCCGCCGCGTACGGCGCGAGCGTCAACGACGTCCTGCTGACCGCGTTCGCGCAGGCCGTGGCGGACTGGCGGACCCGCGTGCTGGGCGCGGAGCCCGGCAGCGCGGTCCTGGTCGACCTCGAAGGGCACGGCCGCGAGGAGGAACTGGCCGGCAACGCGGATCTGTCCCGCACCGTCGGCTGGTTCACCAGCGTCGTCCCGGTCCGCCTCGACCCGGGCGCCGGGGAACCCGGCCCCGACGCGGCCGTCGCCCGGGTCCGCGAGCACCTGACCGCCCTCCCGGCGGCGGGCGTCGGGCACGGCCTGCTGCGGCACCTCAACCCGGTCACGGGTCCCGAGCTGGCGCGTCTGGCCGAACCGCAGATCGAGTTCAACTACATGGGCCGATTCGACGTCCCCGAGGCGGCCGACTGGTCTTACGCCCCCGAGGGCGACGCCGCCGACCTCGACGCCGACCCCGGGATGCCCATGTCCCACGCCCTCACCCTCAACGCCCTGACCGAGGACCGCCCCGGCGGTCCCGAACTCGGCGCCCACTGGGCCTACGCCGGCGAACTCCTCACGGAGGAGGCCGTTTTGGATCTGGCACACACCTGGTTCCGGGCCCTCCGGGCCCTGGTCACACGGAAGGAATCCACCCGATGAGCAGCAACCCCTTCGAGAACCCCGACGGCGTTTACTCCGTCCTGGTCAACGCCGAGGGCCAGCACAGCCTGTGGCCCGACTTCGTCGACGTCCCCGCGGGCTGGACGGTCGCCCACGGCCCGGCCGCCCGGCAGGAGTGCCTGGAGTACGTCGAGACCCACTGGACGGACCTGCGCCCGAAGAGCCTCGTCGAGGGAGCCTGACCGGAGACGCCCGAACGCGAGGGGCCGGCCCGCACTGCGCGGGCCGGCCCCTCGCGTTCCCAGCACCCCTATGCTGGACGGGTGTTCAATCGACTCGACCTCGACGTGCTGCCGCCGGGCCCCCGATGGCCCGCCCGGCTGCGGCTCCGGGTCGACGGTGAGGACGTCGTGGCGGAGGCGGTCGGTGAGGGAGGCCGCGGTCCGCTCGCGGACGAGGCCCTGCCCGCCGACGGGCGCAGTCCGCTCCGGGCCGCCGCCGAGGGGCGACGGGTCGTCCTCGGGGAACCCGCCTGCACAGGCGGATGCTGCGGCCGGCTGTCGGTGCTCGTGCGGCGGCACGACGGCCTCGTCGAGTGGTCGGACTGGCAGGTGCCCGCCGGTCAGGTGCGCCCTCCGGCGTTCCACTTCGACGCCGAGGAGTACGACGCCGAAGTCACCCGGGCCCTGGCCGCCCGCCGCTGACGTCCCGTCAAGCACCCTGGCCCTCCCGGTCGGACGGCCGGTGGCGGGGCACGGAAAAACCAGTGGAGCGGCGCCACCTTGCGCCACTACCGTGCTGCCGACCCCGTCGCCGAGGCAAGGACGTCCCGTTGTACACCGTGTGAGACCTCCCCTGCGCTGATCTGTCGCGCGTCGCGCATGCCGTGCGCCGCGCTGCTTCCTGCTGCGGTCTTCTCACTGAAACCGGTGTACTTCTGTGCTCCAGAACTGGGTGGTCATGCCCACCTGCCTGCCGACCGTCCTCCGCCGTTGCCACACCTGCGCGTCCGGACGCTTCCGGGCGAACGGCAAGTTCCGTGTCAACGCCAACCACAAACTCATCGACGCCTGGCTGCTCGTGCTCTGCACCACGTGCGGGGACACCGTGAAGCTCACGGTCCTGGAGCGGGTGAACGTACGCTCCGTACGGCCCGCGCTGCTGGACCGGATGCACGACAACGACCCCGCCCTGGCGGCCGAACTGCTCCAGGACCCGGTCCTGCTGCGCCGCAACCGCGTCGCACTCGACTGGGACAGCGCCTGGCGCCTCGACACGAGCGGACCGGATCATCCGGACCCCGAGGTGATCGACGTCTCGGTCCGCTTCGCGGCACGGATCCCCGTCCGGCCGGTGCGGCTGATCGCCGAGGGCTGCGGTCTGCCGCGGGCCGAGGTCGAACGACTGATCGCGGACGGAAGTCTCGTGTCGGCGGTCCGGCTGACCGGCAAGCTCTCCGGCGACTTCACCTTCATGCTCAAGCGCCCCGGCGACCGCACTCCGGATCTCGTTCCCGGGGAGGACTGCTGATGCGCGGCGTGACGTGTTCGACGGGCGTCCGGCTCGGCGGCTGCATGGTCGGGCCGGACGTCACCGCCGGGATCCGCGGGGCCGGCTTCCATCTGCTGCGACGTCGGCTGTACGTCACGACGCTGTACGGGGGGACCGCCGGCCGGCATCCCTGGCCCGAGCAGGCCGCGGTCCCGAACCCGGTGGTCTCCGCCCGCCGGAGCCGGTGCGGGGCCGTGGCCGCATGGCCTCCGGCGCTCCGGCGGAGGAGACCGAGCGGTTCCGTGCCGAGCCGGGGGACGGCGACATGGCGATCTTCGGCGCGACGCCCGCTGCCGAGGCGGTGGCGCCGGGTCTGACGGGCGGGCACCGGGCCGGGCTCCGCCCGGTACCGGTCAGCCGTGATGGCCCGTCCTCCCCCCGGCAGCAATGCCGGGGGGAGGACGGCGAGAGTCGCACCTTCGCCTCGGGGAGGGCTGCGCCACCACGTCGTGTGTCGGGCCCCGTTCCGCGAGCCGGGAGGGAGCCGTTCACCGTAGGGTGAGAGGCGCCCGAAGGAGCAACCGGCCAGGGAGCGGCGGATGACGCGGTATCTGATCTCGTTCGACGACGGCACGATGGTCATCCCCGAGGAGGAGTTGCCCGAGGTGGCCGAGGCCTCGCACGCGGTCGTGCGGGAGGCGCGGGAAGCGGGGGTGTGGGTCTTCGGCGGCGGGCTGCGGACGCAGCGGGCGTCCGTCGTGGCCACCGACGGGACCGTCACCGACGGCCCGTACCCGGAGACCAAGGCCGTGCTCGGCGGGTTCTCGGTCGTCGACGTGCCCTCGCGCGAGGACGCCCTGAAGTGGGCTGCCAGGATCGCCGCCGCGTGCCGCTGCACGCAGGAGGTCCGGGAGATCATGGCCGACCCGGAGGCCTGATCGACGGATCGGGGTCAGGCGGTGTGCGCCGAGGCGCACACCGCCTGACGGCCACTCAGGAGGCGGGCTGCTCCACCTTGGTGGCCGGGTCCCCGTCCACCGCCGCCGCGAGCTGCGGCACGAGGCGGTCGAGCACGTAGGGGATGCTGAGCACGGTCGAGAGGGACACGGCGTTGCCGTAGTCGCCGGACTCCTTGACGAAGACCTCGCGGCCCTCCTTCACGACCTTCAGGTCGGCGTACAGCTTGTCCTGGTGCAGCTTGGTGACGGCCGCGGTGGTGTCGGGCACGATCCACACGGCGACGCCCTGGTCGAGGAGGTCGGTGCGCTCCTTGCTGATGTTGGCGCCGAACTGGTCGCCGATCACCTTGTCCAGGTCGGCGGGGAGCTTCAGACCGAGGTCGGCCAGCAAGCGGGAGCGGGCGTCCTGGCTGCCGTAGACGAAGGTGCCCTCGTACGGGGTGGCCATGACCGCGGTGGCCTTGGTGAAGGCGGGGTTGGCCGTCTTGGCGGCGGCGAACTTCGCCTCGACGCCGTCCACGAGCTTCTTGGCCTCGTCGGCCTTGCCGAGCGCCTTGCCGACGGTCTCGGTCTGCTGCTGCCACGGAATGCCGTAGTCGTTGTACTCCTTGGGCTGGGCCACGACCGGAGCGAACTTCGACAGCGTGTCGTACTGGGCCTTGGTCAGCCCGGAGTACAGCGCGAGGATGAGGTCGGGCCTCAGCGCGGCGATCTTCTCGACCTGCGGCCCGGTGCCGGTGTCCTTCAGGACCGTGGGCGCGGCGGCGGAGCCGAGCTTGTCCTGGGCCCAGGGGCCGATGGCGCCCTTGTAGCCGCCGATCCACTCGGTGGTGCCGACGGGCACGGTGCCGAGCGCGAGGACGGCGTCCTGGTCGGTGAGGCCCACGGTGACCACGCGCTTGGGCTCGGCCTTGATCGTGGTGCTGCCGTACTTGTGGGTGAGGGTGACGGGGAAGGCAGTGCTCGCCGGCGCCTTGGCGGAGCCGGAGGAGTCAGGGGCCGGGGAGCCGGAGGCCGAGTCGGTGGAGCCGCAGGCGGCGACCGCGCCGATGAGCATCATGACGGAGGCGAGCAGTCCGGCGAACCGGGTGGCTCTGGTGGCGCGGGGCATCGCGTGATCCTTCTGTTCGTGTCGATTCTGGACGTATCGGTCGGAAGGGGGTCGGACAGGGGTCTGGCAAGGGTCGAGCAAGGGCCGATGGAGGGCTACGGCCGGGCACCGCTGCGGTGTTCCGCCCAGGCCCGCCACAGGGCGGCGTACGGCCCTCCGGCGGACAGCAGTTCGTCGTGGGTGCCGCTCTCGGCGACACGCCCCTCCTCCATCACCACGACCCGGTCGGCGGAGGCGGCCTGGCTGAGCCGGTGCGCGACGACGAGGGCGGTACGGCCCTCCAGGGCGCGTTCGGCGGCCTCTTCGAGGCGCCCGGCACCGGCGCTGCCGGCCTCCGCGGTGGCCTCGTCGAGGACGGCGACCGGGGGATCGGCCAGCACCAGGCGGGCGAGGGCGAGTTGCTGCGAGCGGTCCGCGGTCAGCCGGTGGCCGCCCTCGCCGACGACGGTGCCGAGGCCCTCGGGCAGCGCCTCGGCCCAGCCGAGCGCACCGACCCGCCGCAGGGCTTCGCGCAGTTCTTCGTCGGTGGCGTCCGGCCTCGCCAGGCGCAGGTCCTCGGCGAGCGGGCCGGAGAAGACGTGCACCTCCTGGGTGACCAGGCCCACCGTGGCCGCGCTCTCGGTGGGTTCGGTGCCGCCGATGTCGACCCGGCCGGACGACGGCCGGTGGATGCCGACGACGATCTTGGCAAGGGTGGTCTTGCCCGCGCCGCTGGCACCGACGAGGGCGACCTTCTCCTTGGGCCGCAGCACGAGGTCCACGTCGCTCAGCACCGGCCGGCCCGGGACGTAGGCGTGCCCGACGCCCTCCACCGTGACGGTGGGGGGCACGCCCGCGGTGGCGGTCGGCAGTTCAGGGCCGGCGTCCGCGGGCGGCACGGGCTCGTCGACGACGCCGACCAGCCGGGCGAGGCCCGCGGTGGCCGACTGGGCGTCGTCGAGCAGCACCAGCGCGGTGTTCACCGGGCCGAAGAGGCTGTGGAAGTACAGGGCCGCCGCCGTCGCCGTGCCGATGGACACGGAGCCGCCGCGCACCAGCAGGAACCCGGTGACCAGCACGGCGGCCAGTCCCGTGTACTCGGCTCCGTGCAGCCGGCTGTAGAAGCGCAGCACGAGCTGCACTCCGCGCAGCGTCAGGTCGACGGCCGCGCGGGAGCTCTCCGTGACGCGCGCGGTGTGGGCGGCCTCGGCCCGGTAGGCGCGGACCGTGGCGGCGCCGCCGATCGTGTCGAGCAACTGCTGTTGCTGGGCGCCGGTGGCGATGCGCTCCTTGGCGTACAGCGGGCCGGCGTTGCGGACGTACCAGCGCGCGGTGTACGCCTGCACGGGCACCGCCAGCAGCGCCGCCAGCAGGAACCGCCAGTCCAGCACCGCGAGCGCGGCCAGCGTCAGCACGATCGCCAGGCCCGAGCGGACGAGTTCGGGCAGCGCCGTGCGGATCGCGTCGGCCACCCGCGAGACATCGCGTGTGACACGGGCGTTGAGGTCGCCGGAGCCGGCCCGCTCCAGCCGGTCCAGCGGGAGCGACAGCGCCCGTTCGACGAAGCGTTCGCGCAGCTCGGCCAGGGCGGTCTCGCCGAGCCGCGACACCAGCGACATGCCGAGTGCGGTGGTCGTTCCCTGCGCGAGCGCGACCAGGACCAGCAGGACCACGGGCAGCGTCAGTGCGCCCGCGGGGCTCCGCTCGGTGACCAGGTCGACAACGCGGCCCAGCAGGGGCTGGGTCAGCAGCCCCACCGCCGTGGCCGCCACCATCACCGCGGCCCCGCCGGCCGCCAGCGCCCGGTGCGGGCGCAGCAGTTCGCGCACGGCGGCCCGGGTCCTGGCGGGCGTCGCCGTGGGGAGGAGTTCGCGTTCCGGGGACGCCGAGCGCGCCGACGCCGTCGTCATGCCAGTACCGCCGTCCGGTAGGTCGCGTCGCCGTGCACGAGGTCGCCGTGCGGGCCGTCGGCGGTCACCTGACCGCCGTCGAGGAGCACGACGCGGTCGGTGACGGACAACAGCGCGGGGCTGTTGGTGACCACGAGGGTCGTCCGGCCGCGGCGGTGCTCGCGCAGCCCGGCGGCGATGCGGGCCTCGGTGACGGCGTCGACGGCCGTAGTGGGGTCGTGGACGACGAGCACCGGCCGCTCGGCGGCGAGGGCGCGGGCGAGCACGACGCGTTGGCGCTGGCCGCCGGAGAGCGAACGGCCGCCCTCGGTGATCCCGGTGGCGGTGCCCTCGGGGAGGGCCCTGGCGACCTCGTCGGCGCAGGCGGCAGCGAGCGCGCGGTCGGTGTCCCCGGTGCCGCCCAGGTTGTCGGCGAGGGTGCCCTCGAAGAGGTCGGCGTCGTGCGCGGCGACGAGGACCGCGGTGCGCAGGAGGGCCGGGTCGAGGTCCGTCAGGGGTGTGCCGTCCAGTTCGACGACACCGGTCTCGGGGTCCGCGGTGCGGCCGAGGCAGTCGAGCAGCGCCTGGGCGGCGGCGGGGTCGGTGCTGGCGACGCCGAGCAGCTCGCCGGGGCGGACGTCGAGGTCCGCCCCGCGGAGCGCGCCGAGGCCGACGCCGCGCAACCGCAGCGCGCCGCGCACGGGGTCGGGCAGTTCGGCCGGGCCGGACGGCACTGCGGGTTCCGCGGCGAGCACGGCGGCGACGCGGGCGGCGGAGGCCCGGCCCTGGGCGAACTCGGCGTTGACCCAGGCGAACACCTCCAGCGGCCCGAGCAGGAAGAGCGCGAGACCGACGGCGGAGACGAACTGGCCCAGCGTGATGTCGCCGGCCAGGGCGAGCCGTCCGCCGATCAGCGCGACGACGGCGATGAAGACACCGGTGAGGGTGAGCACCACGCCGCTCTGCCACGCCTCGGCGCGTGCCGCCCGCACCGTGGCGCCCAGCGAGGCGCGGCTGGTGCGCCGGTAGCGTTCGACGGCGGCGGCCTGGGCGCCGATGCCCTTGAGCACCCGCAGTCCCGTCACCAGGTCGGCGGCGACGCCCGAGGCGTGCGCGGCCTGTTCCTGCTCGGCCTCGCTGCGCCGCTCCAGGGGCTTGCTGAGCAGGTGCCCGAGCCACAGCAGCACCGGTGTGCCGAGGAGTACGACCAGGCCGAGCGGGACGGAGATCCGCAGCAGGGCCACGGCGCTCACCAGGAGTCCGGTGAGCGCCGAAATACCGGTCATCACGGCCATGTTGACGGCTCCGACGCGCTTGGCGTCCTCCGTCGCGATGTTCGCGAGCTCGCCGGGCAGCCGGCCCTGCTCCGCGCCGCCCGCCGGGTCCAGGACGCGCCGGACGAGGGCGGTCCTGAGCTCGTGCGCGGCCTGTTCCGCGGCTCGTTCCCCGGCGCGGGCGCCGAATCGGAAACTGAAGGAGAGCCCGACGTAGACCACGGCGAGCACGGCGAGCCAGCCCAGCAGCGCGCCGCCGTCCCCGCCGGCCACGGCCCGGTCGACGACAACGCCGATCAGGACGGGGACCAGTGCCTCCCCGAACTGGTGCCCGGCCCCGAGCACGGCACCGGTCGCGACGTCCCGCCCTCGGCTCCTGACGGTCCGCAGCAGGACGTCACGCCCCGGTGACACCTTCGTTCGCACTCCGCGCACCCCTCCGGAAGCCCGGCCGGTCGCCGACCGGCCCCACCCAGCAATTTAGGTAAGGCTAGTCTAACTAGGAGGGCCGAGGTCAAGCGCGGACGGAGTCCCCCGCGCGGAGCCCGGACGGGTGCGGGGGGGATTACGGCACGCGCGCGGTCCACTCCGCCGTGCCGAACTTCGTCGCGGCGAGCTCCTCGGCGCGGGCGAGTTCCTGCGCGGTGACCTGACCGGTGCTGAGCCCGTAGCGGGTGCGGAAGGACTCGACCATGCGGTCGATGACCGTCTCGCGGGGCAGGCCGGTCTGCCGCCGCAGCGGGTCGACGCGCTTCTTCGCGCTGGCGATGCCCTTGCCGGAGAGCTTCTCACGGCCGATGCGCAGGACTTCGAGCATCTTGTCGGCGTCGATGTCGTAGGCCATCGTCACGTGGTGCAGCACCGCGCCGGCGCCGCCCTCGGGTCCCACCATGCGCTTCTGCGCGGCACCGGCGATCTTGCCGGCCTCCGTGGCGATGTCGTTGAGCGGCTGGTACCACGCCTTGATACCCATGTCGCCGAGCGCCTCCAGCACCCAGTCGTCCAGGTAGGCGTAGGAGTCGGCGAACGACAGCCCCGACACCAGTGACACGGGCACCGACAGGGAGTACGTGATGGTGTTGCCCGGCTCCACGAACATCGCGCCGCCGCCCGAGATGCGCCGCACCACGGTGATGCCGTGCCGCTCCGCGCCCTCGGGGTCGACCTCGTTGCGCAGCGACTGGAAGCTGCCGATGATGACGGCCGGGGCGCCCCACTCCCACACGCGCAGGGTCGGCGGGCGCCGGCCGGCGGCGACCTCGGCGGTGATGACCTCGTCCAGCGCCATGTGGAGTTCGGGCGACTGCGGGGCCTCCCGGATCAGCTGCCAGTCGTAGTCGGTCCAGTCCGTCGCCTGCGCGACCGCCCGGCGCACCGCGACAGCGATGCCCTCGGCCGTGAGCCCGTACATCACGGTGCCCTCGGGGAGCGCGGCCTCCACGCGCGCCGCGATCCCGGCGGCGTCGGTGGTCACCGGCGTCCCCTCCAGGGCCCGGTCGATCGCGAGGATCGCCTCGTCGGGCTCCAGGAAGAAGTCGCCCGCGACCCGGACGTCCCTCAGGACTCCGTCCCGCTCCTCGAGGTCGACCAGCACCAGCTTGCCACCGGGGACTTTGTACTCGCCGTGCATGACGTTCCGCCTTGATCGTCCGTAGTCCGCTGTCACGGTACCGCCCAGGCGGACCGCCCCCCTGCTGACCCGCAACGCTTCCGGCACCGGACCGATTCCGGACCCCGCCGGTGGCGCCGGGGCCTCAGAGCCAGCCGCGCTCCGCGGCCAGCAGGGCTATCTGGAAGCGGGTCCGGGCGCCCAGCGCCGTACCGGCCTCGCTGACGTGCTTCTGGACGGTGCGGCGGCTGACGCCGAGCACCCGGGCGATGGCGTCGTCCTTCATCCCGGTGGCCATGAGGTGCAGGATCTCGCGGGTGCGCTCGTCGATGTCCGCCTCACGCGCCTGGCGCGCGACCGGCCAGTCCTGGCGGCTCTCCAGCGACATGGGCACGGCCCGCTCCCACAGCCGCTCGAACAGCGCGACGAGCACGGCGACCATGGCCGGGGCGTGGATCACCAGTGACCCGGCCGCGGGGTGGTCGCTGTCGACCGGCAGCAGGGCGGTCGTGCCGTCGAAGACCACGAGCTTGACGGGGAGGCCCGAGCTGAGCCGCAGTTCGCCGCCGCCCGCCGTGCCGCGCAGCGCCGTTTCGAGCGACATCTCGTCGGTGAAGCCCTCGGTGTCGTAGACGGAGCGCAGCCGCACCCCGTCCTGCACGGCGGCCTCCCCCGCGGCCCGTTCCCGCCCTTCGCCGTAGGCGGTCTCCGTACCGGTCACATAAGGCGGCTTCGCCAGGTGCAGCACCTCGCGGCGGCTGGCCCTGAGGAGGTGGGCATAGCGTGCGGCGACCTCCTCGGCGCGCTCCAGGACCTCCACGAGGTGCGGGGCGTGCGAGCCGGAGACGGCACGGTAGACCTCGTGGAGCTGCTCCATGTACAGCTCCGCCTGAGCGAGTTCACCGCGCCTGCGGGCGAGAAGCGACCCGAGGGACGAACGCGGCGGGCCGGCCCGCCAGCGGGTCGGGCGGCCGGCGACGCGGAGGACGAGCAGTTCGTCCTCCAGTGTCCGCAACGCGCGTTCGGCGTCCTCGACGGGTACGCCGGCGGCCTCCGCCACCGCTTCGGCGCCGGCCGCGGGGTGGCCGACCAGGAACTCCAGGACGCGGCCGCTGAGCGGGTCCAGGCCGGTGCCGGCCCACGGGCCGCCGGAGGTCGCATCCATCTGGCCTGCCCATCTGTCGATCGGGGAACGCCCGTTGATCGTACGCCCCGCATGTTTCCGCGCGTCGTCCGCCGGTCGCCCGCCGTTCGGTACGGCGCGCATCTGTGCAACTGCGCGAACCCGCGTCCGCGGACGCTTGTCCGTGCTGACGGACCACCGACAAGGTGATCTCCGCCCCGCCAGTCCCGACGACGCAGCTGGCCCTGCACACACCCAGAAGGGCGTTGCATGTCCTCACGCCTCAGACGCACCCGGTTGACGACCCTCGCCGCTCTGCTCCTCACCCTCACCGCGACCCCGCTCGCTCACGCCGCCCCCGACGGCCCTGCCCCGCAGCGGGGTTCGGCACCGGCCGCGCACTCCCTCACCCTCGCCGACGGCTCGGTGGTGCACTGGTCCGAGGACGGAACGGGAACCCTGACCCGCAAGGACGGCACCACCCGGGCCTTCCCCGTTCCGCAGCCGCAGGGCCGCACCGCGCTCGGCGAGCCCCTCGCCCCGTCCGCCGCGATCCTCCAGCGCCGTGCCGACGCCGCCGCGCTGACGCCCTACACGCTGGGGGCCGCCGCCGGCGGAGCCCGTTCCGCGGTCCGGCCGCAGACCATGAACTCCGGTCCTGTGGCGCTGTCCGACACCGTCCGCGCGTCGATCGACCGACTCGGCTCCCGCCACGGCGCCCGCGCCGCCGCACCCGCACCCGCGGCCGCCGGGGCCGTGCCGGCCAACGAGGGACTGACGACGTCCTTCCAGTCCTACCTCAACTCCGGTGGCGTGAACGTCGTCGGGGCGTTCCAGGACTCCGCGGACCTCCTGCACGCGCTGCCCGGCGCGGGCCAGATCGTCACCAACGTCTCGCTGGGCGACCTGACCGACCAGTCGATGGCGGACGCGGGCGACGAGTACGTGCGCGGCTACGGACCCACGACCGTGGTCAAGGACGGCCAGCGCTACCTGGACTACCCGTCCCTGCCGCTGATCCCGACGTACACCAGCGACAACGCGGGCCGTCTCGACCCGACCGGGTCCATCGAGGGCCAGGACCCCAACCTCGGTGAAGTGCTCCTCGACTTCTCGATGATGTCGCCCCTGCCCCACGACCGGCAGCGCCCGGAGGCCACCGGAAGCGGCGCCACCGACCTGCTGGGCATCGCCCCCGGGGCGCAGTACCGCCTCGTTGTGCCCGAGGAGCCCTCGGCCGAGGGCATCGCGACGGCGCTGCGCGCCGCCGCCGAGCAGAAGCCGCGCCCGACCGTGATCACCGCCAGCCTCGGCTTCGGCACCGACGGGTCGATCGGCTTCCCGTCCCGGTGGCTGGAGGACGACCCGGCGGTCCGGGACACCCTGCAGTCCATCGTGGACTCGGGCATCGTGGTGGTCGTCTCCTCCAACGACGGCACGCGGCTCGGGCTGCCGGTCTCGGTCGGCCCGGACGGCGGCAGCACGCCGACCGACCTGACGTCGAGCACGCACGCGCAGACGAGCATCGACGACGTCGCCCCGACCACGACCCCGACGCTGGTCCGCGACACCGGGGTGATCGCCGCGGGCGGCACCACCGTGGACGACACCCTCAGCTCGGACGACGTCCGTACCGCCGTCTACCCGACGACGCGTTACAACGGCTCGGCCGGCTACTCCTCGGGCTTCGGCACCCGCATCGACCTGGCCGCGCCCGGCGACAACCTGCCCTCGCTGTTCCACACCTCGGAAGGCCCGCAGGTGGTGCTCAACGGCGGCACCTCCGCCTCGGCACCGATGATCGCCGCCGCGGCGGCCGACGTGCTGGCGGCGGCGAAGGCCACCGGGCAGACGTTGACGCCGCGCAAGGTGCGCGACCTGCTGGTCGCCACCGGGCGCCCGATCGCCCAGCCGCCGCAGGCGGACCGGGAACTGCACATGGGCACGCAGCTGGACGTGACCGCGGCCGTGGAGAAGGTGCTCGCCAAGCGCCACGACCTCGCCCCGTCGGCGGTGCGGCTGTCCGTCGCGCAGCGCCAGGTCATGTCGGTCACGCCCAGCACCTCGTTCGTCGAGGCCACCGACCCGTCCGCCATCGACCTGGCCGGGCCGTACGGCAGCTGGGACGGCGCGCCGACCGGGGAGAACGCGTTCGCCCCGCTCACCTTCGGGCTCGACCTCACCGGCGCGCACAAGGATCTGACGTACCGTCTGCGCGTCGGCGAGCACGGCGTGATCCCCTCCGCAGGTCCGAGCCTGCGGGTCCTGCCGGGTGAGCTGCTGGGCGCCGCGGGTCTGCCGCTCGTCTCGTCGGAGGCCCGCAGCCTCCAGGTGACGTTCGAGGCGCTCGACGGCGGAAAGGTCGTCGCCTCGGCCGGCCGCAGGCTCACCCTGAGCGCGACCGACGGCACGCACCTGCAGCCGCCGGCGCCCACCGCACCGGGCGCGAGCCCGCTGGGGAAGCCGGTCACCGTGCAGTACGACCTCACCGGGCTGCGCGACACCACCGCCCCGGAGCTGGTGCTGTCCTCGGTCGGCCACTGGACGCCCTTCACCACCATGGACAAGTGGCGGGCCCAGTGGCGTACCCCGCTCACCGGCACGAAGGGCTCGGTGACCATCCCGGCCTCCGCCTTCGCGGCCGGCGGCGCCGGTCTCTACGGCGTCGGGATCACTCTCTACGACGGCCAGGTCTTCGGTGACTTCCGGGCGCTGCGCGTCGGTCCCGGCGCCGATGAGCGGCCGGAGGCACCCCTGCTGAGCCACGGGGCGACGCAGAAGGCGCACTCGGTCGAACTGACCCGCTCCGACGCCGCTCTCACGGTGAACTGGGACGCCTCGGCGGCCGACGGCGCCGACGGCGCCGCGATCGAGTTCCTGACCCCGGCGCCGACCCTGTACGGCGCCCTCAACACCGCCACGAACCAGAACGGCAGCGGCCGGGACGACAACGGCGTCGACCACGCGTCCACCCTGTTCCGCCCCCTGCCGTCGGTGAAGGGCAAGACGGTGCTGGACCTGAAGGCGCTCGGTCTGCCGACCGGTCTCCAGTACCCGGTCCGTGTCATCGCCACCCACGGCGGCAAGCCCGTCGGCCAGGCCTCGCCCACCTCGTTCGTGCAGTACCTCGACGGCGAGACGGTGTCGGGCACCCTGGAGAACATCGAGGTCAGCGGGGGCACCGCGCTGCTGGCGACCGACGACTTCGCCGAGGGCGACGACGGCTGGATCCATGTGAGCGGCTCGGCGACGACCGCGTACGACCTGGCCGACGGCACCCTCGGGACCGTGGTGTCCCGCGACACCGACGGGATGATGTCCGAGGTCCTCGGGGCCGACCGCGGCACGGGCCGCACCCTGATCGCCCACCAGCCCTTCGAGGGCGGCACGTTCCCCGAGGTGGCCCTGCGCGACACCGCCACGGGCGCCGAGGTGCGGACGACCGCGCTGCGCGCGGAGGGCGGCTCCACGTCGGTCTCCTTCATGGGCGGGGCCGTCGACACGGCCCGGCACCGGGCGGCCGTGGTGACCTACGACGGGGTGTCCGGGGTCGACAGCCTCTGGACGGTCGACATGGCCACCGGCGCCGTCTCCGACCCGCTGCCGCTCAACGCCGCCCAGCCGGGGCGCGCGATGGGCAACGTCTCGGTGGACTCCTCGACGGGCACCTTCTTCGTGGCGACCTCCGGCACGATGGGGCCCTGCCTGTCCGGGCGCGTCCCGTACTTCGCGGTCTCGGTCGACCTCGGCGCGCGCACGGTGTCGCCGCCGGCCGCCATGCCCGCCTGCGTCGCCGGTCTGCTGCCGGACGGCAAGGGGGACAAGGTGTACGTCGCCGCCGGGCCCGTCACGCCCAACTACAACAGCGGCGAGTTCCCGACGAGCACCTGGCGCTCCGCTTCGCAGTCCACCCTGGCCGCCTCGGCGCCCGCGGACCTCGGGACGAGGGGCGTCATGTGGCCGGCTCTCGACGCCGACCACGGGGTCGCCCTGGTCGCGCACCTCTACGAGGAGGCCACCACGGGTGACAACAACGCCCTGAGCGAGATCACCGTGCTCGACCCGGACACCGGGAAGGTCCTCGCCCGGCATCCGGTCGCCAATCTCGTCAGCTCCACGCTCTCCACGTCCAACTTCGACTTCACCGGCCGCCGGGGCCTGTTCCTCGACCCCACCCACCGCACCGCGTACGTCGTGAATCCGTGGGCGAACGGCCTGGAGCGCTTCACCTACTAGACCAGGACCGAAGGATCCCTTCGAGGGGCGGGCCCGGCGGCCTCACCGCCTCCGGGCCCGCCCTTCGGCGTTCCCGGCCCGCCGACTGCCCGCGCCCTCGGCATCGTTCACATGGTTGACGTGGTCCCGTCATCCTGTCATGGTCTAGACCTGACGAGGCGTTGTACCCGGACCCCGACCCGGGCGCGGCGCCCTCCCCCCGCAGCTCCCTCCCCCACCGTCACGGCCGCGCGCCGTGTAAGGAGCGATGCCCCGATGGCCCTGATGTCCTGGTCCGCCAGACCTGCCCGACGCTTCTCCTTCCGGCGCGCAGCCGTAGGACGTTCCCTGATCACGGCGGTTCTCACCGCGATCCTCTCGGCACTGTTCGTGGCCGCGCCCCCCGCCCACGCGGCCGACGGCCAGATCTCCGGACTGGCCGGCAAGTGCGTGGACGTGGCCGGCGCGAACAGCGCCAACGGCACCGCGGTACAGCTCTACGACTGCAACGGGACCAACGCGCAGCGCTGGTCGAACTCCGGCGACGGCACCCTGCGGGCACTCGGGAAGTGCCTGGACGTCGTGGACCGCAGCACCGCCGACGGCGCGGCGGTCCAGTTGTGGGACTGCGCCGGCAGCGCCAACCAGCAGTGGGTGGTCACCGCGGCCCACGACATCGTCAACCCCGCGGCCAACAAGTGCCTGGACGTCCGCGAGAACAGCTCCGCCAACGGCACCCGGCTGCAGATCTGGACCTGCACCGGCGCGGCCAACCAGAAGTGGAACGCCCCCGCGGGCGGCGGCGGCAACCCCGGCAACCCGTCCGGATTCGTCGTCAGCGAGGCCCAGTTCAACCAGATGTTCCCGGGCCGGAACGGCTTCTACACCTACAGCGGCCTGGTCGCGGCCCTGTCCGCGTACCCCGGTTTCGCCAACAGCGGCAGCGACACCGTGAAGAAGCAGGAGGCCGCGGCCTTCCTCGCCAATGTCAACCACGAGACCGGCGGCCTGGTCTACGTGGTGGAGCAGAACACCGCCAACTACCCGCACTACTGCGACTGGGGCCAGCCCTACGGCTGCCCGGCCGGGCAGTCCGCGTACTACGGCCGCGGCCCGATCCAGCTCAGCTGGAACTTCAACTACAAGGCCGCCGGTGACGCGCTCGGCATCGACCTGCTGGGCAACCCCTGGCGCGTCGAGCAGGACTCGGCCGTGGCCTGGAAGACCGGCCTGTGGTACTGGAACACCCAGAGCGGCCCCGGCACCATGACGCCCCACAACGCGATGGTGAACCAGGCCGGCTTCGGCCAGACGATCCGCTCCATCAACGGCTCCCTGGAGTGCGACGGACGCAACCCGGCGCAGGTCCAGAGCCGCGTGAGCGCCTACCAGCGGTTCACGGGGATCCTCGGGGTCAGCCCGGGCAACAACCTCTACTGCTGACCCGTACGGCGAACTCCCGCCCGTGGGCGGCCCGGAGCCACCGGGCCGCCCACGGGCGCCGTCATACGGCGGCGGGGCGGCCCAGCGCCGGGGCGAGGCGGGTGGCGATGTCGGTGAGGATCTGGACGTAGTCCTCGTGCTCGAAGCTGAACGGCAGCGCGAACGCCACCTCGTCGACCTCCCGGAAGGCCGCGTGGGCCGTCAGCTGCTCGGCGATCTCGTCGGAACGGCCCACCAGGTCCGGCGCGAACATCAGGCGCGCCGGCCCCTGCGGCGCGGCCGTGCGCGGCAACCGCGCCGCGGCGTAGGCCGCGTACTTGGCCCGCTGCTCCGGCGTGGCGCTGTCGGTGGGGATGACGACGAGTCCCTGCGAGACGCGGGCGCCCTCGCCGTCGGGGTGGTGGTCCCGGTAGGCGCGGATCTGCGCGAGCTGGATCCCGGCGAAGTCGGCGGCTTGCTCGCTCCCCTCGGCCTTCACGACGCTGCTGGTCAGGAAGTTCATACCGTGCTCACCGGCCCACTGGGCCGACCGCAGGCTGCCGCCGCCGTACCACATGCGGCCACCGAGCCCCGGGGAGTGCGGCTGGACCCGGTCGGAGAAGACCTCGATGCCCTCGACACCGCTGAAGTCGGTGGCGGGCTTGCCCCGGACGAAGTCCAGCAGGCGTTCCACGCGGCGGTAGCCAAAATCCTCGTGCTCCGCCGTGTCGGGGTACAGGGCCTGCTTGACCTCGTCGTAGTGCATGGGCGGGCCGACGCTGACGCCCGGGTTGAGGCGGCCGCCGGACAGCAGGTCCACCGTGGCCAGGTCCTCGGCCAGCCGCAGCGGGTTCTCCCAGCCCAGCGGGATGACGGCGGTGCCGAGTTCGATGCGGCTGGTGCGCTGCGAGGCGGCCGCCAGGACGGCGACGGGCGAGGAGATGCCGTACTGGAGGTGGCGGTGGCGCACCCAGGCGCTGTCGAAGCCCAGCCGCTCCCCCAGTTCGATGATCTCCAGCGTGGACTGGTGGCCGCGGCGGGGATCCGCCTCGTCGAACAGCCCGATGGTCAGGAAGCCCAGCTTGCGCAGCGGCCTGGACGTCGGCGGCACGGCGTTTCCTCCCTCGTACGCGATGTCCGCGGCACCCGAGGCCGCGACTCCGTGATTGTGCCCGCCGCAGCGCGCGGGCGGGAGGTCACCCCTGCGCGGATGGTGCCACGACCGTGAACTCGGCGGGCCCGACGGCGAGTTCGCCGTCGGTCAGCGGGGTGCACCGGACACCGCCCTTGCCGCGCAGGGCGCGTTGCGCACCGGGGCCGATGACGGCGTCCATCCACGCGCACGGCCGGGCCGGGCGCCGTACCGCCAGCAGGACCGGGCCGGCGCCGGTGTCGAGCGACACCGTCGCGCCCACGAGCGCGTCGATGTCGACGCCCCGGAGCAGGACGTTGCGGCGCGTCTGACGGAGGTCGACCGCCGGGTCGATGTCCACGGGAAGGTTCTCCGCGGCCATGAGTGTGACCGCGGCGTCGCGATGGGCGGGACGCCCGTAGTAGCGGTCCCCCACCAGGCCGAGGTTCGCCCGCACCTGGGCACGGAGGACGATCTCGCCGTCGTGCGCCGGGGACGGCCCGTCGGACGGCCGCCCCATGTACCGGTGCGCGGGCGAGACCAGGAGCTGGACGACTTCCACCGCGGACATGATGGCCACCAGCCTACGGCCGGCCGGGCCCGGACGGTACGGCCATTGGTACAGACCTTGACGCGACCACGCCACGAGCCTACCGTCTCGACGTGACCCGGCGTTCACGTCCACACACATCGTTCATTTACGTGAACGCCCCGATCCCGCAGGAGGTCCCCCCATGCGCACGCGTACGCTGCTCGCCTCCCTCGCCGTCGCCACCGTCGTCCTCGGCGCCGGCCCCGCCTTCGCCGCCGACCCCAAGGTCGCGCCCGGCGGGAACTTCGACCTCTCGGTGTGGCAGCTCCAGGAGCCGGTCGGCTCCCCGGGCTCGCCGACCACCATCTCCTCGTCCCGGCTCCAGGGCCCGAACGGCTACCAGGACGCCTACTTCTACACCGACACCCGCGACGGCGCGATGACCTTCTGGGCGCCGGAGAAGGGCGTCACCACGCCCAACTCCAACTATGCCCGCTCCGAGCTGCGCGAGATGAACCGCAGCGGCAGCGCCGCGGACTGGGCGCTCAGCGGCACCCACCGCATGAACGCGACCCTGCGCGTGGTCTCGGTGACCTCCAACGTCTGCGTCGGGCAGATCCACCTCGGCTCCGGCGGCTCGTCCACCAAGCCGCTGCTGGAGCTGTACTACCGCTCCAGCGGCGACATCGTGCTCGGCACGGAGAACTCGCCCTCCGGCGGCCAGACGCTGCACACCGTCGGCCACGTGTCCGTCGGCAAGACGTGGACGTACACCATCGGCGTCTCGGGCGGCCACACCATCGACCTCACCGTCAACGGCAGCACGACGCACTACGCGATCCCGTCGTCGTTCAACCCGTACAAGCAGTACTTCAAGGCCGGCTCGTACAACCAGTCGTCCTCCGACAGCACCACCCGCGGCGCGCGCGTCGCCTTCTACGGCCTCACCGTCTCCCACAGCTGAACTCCCGCTCCCGCCGCGGGCCGCGCGCCCGCGGCGGGGCGCTCACCCCTGCGGGCAGCGCTCACGCAGGACCGCGACCCCGTCGCCCGTGAGGTCGTCGCAGTACGCCGCGCGTCCGGTCATGGCCATCACGAGCGCGAGCGTCGGGCCCGACACCAGCGCCCCGGAGCCGCAGGTGAACGGGCCGTCGTCCGCGACGAGCCGCAGGCCGCCGATGCGGCCCTTGGCGAGCACCACCAGGTCCGAGCCCCCGTAGTAGCCGGCGACGTGGGTGAGCGTCCCGACCGGATGGTCGCGGCGCAGCCCCAAGGGGCGCCGGATGTCCTCCCCGTGCACGATCACCTCACCGAGCAGGGCGACCACGGGCAACGGCGGCTTGGTCCTGCTCGGCACCGTCCCCCGGAACCGCTCCAGCGTCTCCGCCGGGGTCGCGCCCAACTGCTCCGCGAGCCGGACGGCGACCATCCGGTCGAAGTCGAAGCGGCAGCGGATCACCCCGGCCATCCACCGGGCGGGGTTGAGCCGCGCCGACGCGGTGAGGTGCGCCAGCACCTCCCGCACGGTCAGCCCTTCGCACAGGGACGGCGTCGCCCACCCCTTCTCGTCCAGGCCGGCCAGATCGGCCGCCAGCGCCGCCCGTTCGGCCTCGACCAGGGGCCACAGCCCAGCGCCCCTGCCCCGCTCCGCGGTCGCGTCCTTGCCGCTCATCGTGTTGAGGTCTCCCGTCAGGCCGCCGCTCGCGGTGACCGGCCGGACGCCGGTCCCGTACGAGAGTAGGACCGGCGGCAGGCGGCGAACTCATCGCGGTCCAGCCCGTCACCTCACCAGCTCCGCGATGTCCCCCGTCATCCAGATCAGCCGCTCGCCCTTGTGAACCGTCTCGTTCCGGCCGACCATGCCCATCCGCAGGTAGAAGCCCTCGGCGCGCGGCTCCGCGCCGACGCCGAGCACGCGCGCGCCGAGCGCGGCGGCCCGCCGGACCAGATCGCCCCACAGCAGGCGCCCGACACCCGTGCCGATGAACGGCCGGTCGACGAAGAACAGCCCGATCCCCAGGTAGTCCTCGTGTTCGTTGAGGGTGTAGAGGCCGATGGGGGCGCCGCCCCTGTCGGCGACCGTGGCGTGCCGGGTCGCGATGTCGGCCTGCGTGAGCTTCGGCGTCACGGCCGGAACGTCCTCCGCGCGGCCGCCCGTCCAGTGCGACTTCGACCGCAGGATCAGCGCGTCGAGGAACGGCAGTTCCGCGGGCCGGGCCGGGCGGATCGAGACACCCTCCATGCCACGAGGGTGGCACGGACCGGCCCTGGCGTCAGCCTGCCGGCCACGCTCCGGGAGCGCGTCACACGGTACGGCGCCGCCGACCGCGGAGGCGGCTCCGGACCCTCAACGTCCGCTATTGGTACGAACCTTGGGCCGCACAACCGTAGCGCGAGCACCCGTTCGCACAGTAGAAACTTCAAGCACGCTCGGCTTGCCGCGGACCGGGCGATCCCGGGCGATCCGTCGCCCGCGGTGTCCGGTCCCGGCGTCCCTGGGGAGGGGTGTCGCGATGACAGGGGGTCGGTCGTACCCGCCGAGAGAGCGCTCTCACCTCCCCATGGACCCGCCCGCCCCACCCACTTCGCTCCGCGCCGCCCAGCGGAAAGGACGAACTCCATGACGACCCTGCCTCCCGGCACCGCGGGTCACCCGTCCCAGCGCCCCGCCCGCCGCCGCCTCGGCCGGGTGTTCGCGCTCGCCGTCGTCCTGGCCACCTGTGTCATGACGACCGGAACAGCCGCCGTCGCCGGGCCTCCGGGCCCCGGCGCGGCGGACGCCGGCACGTCGGAACTCGGGCCCAATGTCACCGTCTTCGACCCGAGCATGCCGGTCGGCGACATCCAGGCGACCCTCGATGCCGCGAACGCCGCGCAGGTCGGCAACGAGATGGGCACGACGCGTCACGCGTACCTCTTCAAGCCCGGCACGTACGGCACGGCGCAGCACCCGCTCCAGGTCAAGGTCGGCTACTACACCGAGATCGCCGGCCTGGGCGCCTCGCCCACCGATGTCGTCATCAACGGCAAGGTGGAGGTCTACAACCGCTGCCTGGACGGCGGCGGAACGAGCAACTGCATCGCGCTGACCAACTTCTGGCGCACCCTGTCCAATCTGTCGATCAAGATCAACGCGACCGGTCAGGGCGGCTGCCAGGCGTCGGCGAACTTCTGGGCCGTCTCCCAGGCCGTGTCCATGCGCCGGCTGGACATCAGCGGGGGCAACCTCTCGCTGATGGACTACTGCAGCGCCGGTCCCCAGTACGCCAGCGGCGGCTTCATCGCCGACTCCAAGCTGCCCTCCGTCACCAGCGGATCGCAGCAGCAGTGGCTCACCCGCAACACCGAGATCGCCGGCTGGTCCAACGGCGTGTGGAACCAGGTCTTCTCCGGTGTCGTCGGCGCCCCGGCGGAGACCGGCTTCCCGAACCCGCCCTACACCACGCTCGACACCACCCCGGTGAGCCGCGAGAAGCCGTACCTGTTCGTCGGCACGGACGGGACGTACAACGTCCGCGTGCCGTCCGCCCAGAAGAACAGCCGTGGCGTCTCGTGGTCCGGCGGCCTCACGCCGGGCCGCACGATCCCGCTCGGCGACTTCTTCGTCGCGACCCCGTCGGACTCCGTGCACGACATGAACAAGGCGCTGTCGCAGGGCAGGAACCTGCTGCTCACACCCGGCGTGTACGACATCGCCTCGACCATCAGGATCAAGCGCGCCGACACCGTGGTCCTCGGCCTCGGGCACGCGACGCTCACCGCGGTCGACGGCGCGACCCCGATCCAGGTCTCCGACGTCCCCGGAACGGTCATCGCCGGTGTCACGATCGACGCGGGGACGAAGGAGTCCCCGGTGCTCCTGCAGGTGGGCAAGAAGCCCGGCAACAACCACAAGAGCTCGCCGGACGACCCGACGACCCTGTCCGACGTCTACTTCCGCGTCGGCGGTCCGCACGTGGGCAAGGCCGACGTCGCGCTCCAGGTCAACAGTGACGACGTCCTCATCGACCACACCTGGGTCTGGCGTGCCGACCACGGGGTGGAGGGCCTGACCGACACCCAGCGCTGGAACACCAACACCGGCCTCAACGGCGTCGTCGTCAACGGCGACCACGTGACCGCGACGGGCCTGTTCGTCGAGCACTTCCAGCAGCACAACACCGTCTGGAACGGCGACGACGGCACGACGGTCCTGTACCAGAACGAGTTGCCGTACGACCCGCCGACGCAGGCCGACTGGATGAACGGCGACACCGAGGGCTGGGCGGCCTACAAGGTCGACGACAGCGTCAGGACGCACCGCCTGTACGGCGGCGGCGCCTACGTCTACAACCCGAACAACCCGGCCGTCCACACCGAGAACGGCTTCGAGGTCCCCCAGACCCCGGGGGTCAGGCTGCACCACATCATGACCGTCAACCTCGGCGCCGGGACGCTCGACCACGTGGTCAACGGCCTGGGCGGTCCGGCGGACACGACGAGAGTCGGTTCGCCGGTGTACGTGACGGACTACCCCGCCCCGTAGGGCACCGCACAGGGGACCGCCCGCTCCGGTCGGCACCGGGGCGGGCGGTCCCTTCTCACGTCCCGTACGGGACGGAGGGCGACGACAGCTCCGTGCGCAGCTGCGCGATGCCCAGGTCGAGGACGGCCTCCAGGTGCGTGAGCGAGCCGGTGGCCATGAGGATCGAGACCCCGCCCTGGATGCCGGCGAGCAGGGCCGCGGCCGCCTGCTCGGCGTCCAGCGAGGCCGGGATCTCCCCCTGGTCCTGCATGCTGCGGATGCCGGCGGTGATGTCGGCCTGCCAGGCGGACAGCAGTTCCCGGGTCACGGCCTGCGCGCCGGGGGTCGTGCGGCTCAGTTCGGACGTGAGCACTCCCAGCGGGCAGCGCGGTCCCTGCTCGCGATAGCGGTCGACGACGGCGTCGCGCCACCGCTGCCAGGCCTGCCAGGAGCTGAGGTCGCCCAGGTGCGGCTGCTGGTCGGAGAGCACCCGGGCCGCCTCGTGGGACGCCACCGCGAGCAGCAGGTCCTCCCGGCCCCCGGGGAAGTAGTGGAAGAGCTGGCTCTTGCTGGTGGCGGTGTGCGCCCGGATGTCGTCCAGGGTCGTGTCGACGAGGCCCCGCTCGCGGATCACCGTGGCCGCCCCCTCGATGATCCGCTGCCGGGTGGCGGCGCCCTTGGCCGTGAGTCGTGACGTCATGGCGTCATTCTCCGCCCGGCTTTTTGGACACGCCAGTCCAATCCGCGGCGGGGGATCACTGCCCGCGCGGGGCGCGGACCGGGTGCTTGCTCATGATGGACACGCGGTTGAACGCGTTGATGGTGATGGCCACCCAGATCACCGCGGAGATCTCGTCGTCGGTCAGCACCTCGCGGGCACCGGCATAGGCCTCGTCCGCGGCGGCGGTGTCCGCCGGGGTGGTGGTCGCCTCGGCGAGTGCCAGCGCGGCGCGTTCCCGGGGGGTGAAGAGCTCCGTGTCCCGCCAGGCGGGCAGCACGCCCAGCCGCTGCGGGTCCTCGCCGGCGTGCAGCGCGGCCCTGGTGTGGGTGTGCAGGCAGTAGGCGCAGGCGTTGATCTGGGAGACGCGCAGATTGACCAGTTCCACGAGAGAGCGCTCGAGTCCGGCGTCCGTCGCGGCGCCCCGGATCGTCTCGGCGGCGTCCCGCATGGCGCGGTAGGACTGCGGTGTCTGCTTGTCGATGTATATCCGCCGGCCCTCGGTGGCCTGCGTCACCTCGCTCACCTGGGCTCCTTAGGGGTGCTCTGCGCGTTGTCCTCTACGATCGAGGATGATAGTTGAACGTGGAACTTTGCGCCGAGAGGGGCGTCACACAATGAGCAGTACCGAGGCCGACCTCACCGCACCGCACCCCGAGCCCGGTGCGGAGGGGAACGGGCAGTCGGCGTCGCCGATCGACGTCCTCACCCCGAGGAACGTCCCCCTCGGCGGCCCGCGCGCGATGACCGTGCGCCGGACGCTCCCGCAGCGGGCCCGGTCCTTCATCGGCGCCTGGTGCTTCGCCGACCACTACGGCCCGGACAACGTCGCCGACAGCGGCGGCATGGACGTGGCACCGCACCCCCACACCGGTCTGCAGACCGTCAGCTGGCTCTTCAGCGGCGAGATCGAGCACCGGGACAGCCTGGGCACCCTCGCGTACGTGCGCCCGGGCGAGCTCAACCTGATGACCGGCGGCCACGGCATCTGCCACTCCGAGGTCTCGACGCCCTCGACCACCGTCCTGCACGGCGTCCAGCTGTGGGTGGCGCTGCCCGAGGCCGACCGGAACGCGCCCAGCGCCTTCCAGCACCATGTCCCGCGTCCCGTCGCCCTCGACGGCGGCGAGGTGCGGGTCTTCCTCGGCTCCCTGGCCGGCGACACCTCGCCCGTTCCCACCCACACCCCGCTGCTCGGCGCCGAACTCACGCTGCTCCCGCACGCGACCGTCACCCTCGCCGTCGACCCCGCCTTCGAGCACGGCGTGCTCGTGGACCGGGGCGAGGTGCTGATGGCCGGAACGGCGCTGCGCCGTGCCGAACTGGGCTACCTCGAACCCGGCCACGCGACGCTGACCCTGACCAACACCGGCGACACCCCGGCCCGGACGGTGCTGCTCGGCGGGACCCCGTTCGGGGAGCAGATCGTGATGTGGTGGAACTTCATCGGGCGTTCGCACCAGGACATCGCGGAGGCGCGCGAGGCGTGGGAGAACGCCGACGGCCGCTTCGGCGCGGTCGAGGGCTACCCCGGTGACCGCCTCCCGGCCCCCGTACTCCCCAACGCCACCCTGGCACCGCGCGGCAACCCGCCCCTCAGGCAAGGCGCCTGACGAGGCCTCACGCAACGCGGCGGGGCCTGGCAGGCCCCGGCGCGTGCGTTCCGCAGCACGCTCAGGCGGTGGCCTCGTCGAGGAGTTCCAGCACGTGCCGGTAGGGGCGGCCGGTGGCTTGGCTCATGCCCATCTCGCAGGTGCGGTTGCAGGAGGCGTACGCGTCGTACGTGCCCGCGGTGATCTCGGCGGCCTGTGCGGCGGTGGCCGACGCGGTGATCTCCGGGTGCAGCAGGCCGCGGTCGCCCGCGAACGCGCAGCAGCCCCAGTTGTCCGCCACCGTGACCTCGTCGCTCACGGCGGCCGCGACGGTGCGCAGGGCGCCGTCGATGCCCAGGTGCGCGGTGGAGCAGGTCGGGTGCAGGGCGAGGCTGCCCAGGCGCCGCGGCTCGGGCAGGGCCGGGAGCAGGTGTTCGGCGGTGAAGGCCACGCTGTCCACGAAGCGCAGCGCTGAGAAGCGGGCCCGGTCGGACTCCGGCAGGGCGCCGGGCAGTTGCTCCAGTCCGTGCGTGCAGGACGAGGCGTCGCTGACCACGGGCAGCCGGCCGTGGTCGCTCGCCTCCCAGAGCACGTCCAGGGTCCGCTCGGCCATGGTGCGGTGCCCGTCGGTGTAGCCCTTGGACTGCCAGGGGGTGCCGCAGCACAGGCCCGCCAGCCGGTCGGGGACGGTCACGGCGACACCCGCGCGCTCGCACAGCCGCAGGAAGGCCGCCGCGGAGCCCGCCGACCCGTCGGAGGGCCCCTCCGGGGCGAAGACGCTGCCGATGCACGCGGCGAAGAACACCGCCCGGGCGCCTTCGGGCCGCCGCCCCGCGGGACGGGCCGGTCCGCCCTTGGGGATGTCGCCGGCCCAGGCGGGGACGAGCTCGGCCGCGCCGAGCCGCCGGATCGCGCCGGTGGCGGCGCGCAGGGCCGGGTCGGGCAGGACGTGGGCGGTGTTCAGCGCGGCCCGCACGCCCTTGACCGCGGTCCCCCAGTGCCGGGCCGTGGCAGCCCCGGCCCGCTGCGCGGCGGGCCCGTGGCGTTCGGAGCGCAGGCGCTTCATGACCGCGCCGGTGTCGATGGTGACGGGGCAGGCCGTGACGCACAGGCTGTCGGCGGCGCAGCTGTCGACGGCGGCGTAGGCGTAGTCGGCCTCCAGGGCGCGGCGGCGTTCCTCGTCGCCGGCCGCGGTGGCGAGCGCGATCTCCCGGCTCAGCGCGATGCGCTGCCGGGGCGTCGTGGTCGCGTCGGCGGTGGGGCAGACGGGCTCGCAGTAGCCGCACTCCACGCAGGCGTCCACGGCGGGGTCGACCTGCGGGACGCTCTTGAGGCTGCGCAGGTGCGCGGCCGGGTCGTCCTCCAGGAGAACGCCGGGGTTGAGCACGTTGTGCGGGTCGCACAGGCGCTTGACCTCGCGCATGACGTCGTACAGTTCGTCGCCGTACTGGCGGCGCACGAAGGGCGCCATGGCGCGGCCGGTGCCGTGCTCGGCCTTGAGGGTGCCGCCGGCGTCCAGGACGAGGTCGACCATGGCGTCGGTGAACCGGGCGTAGCGCTCGGTCTCCGCGGCGGAGTCGAAGTCCTGGGTGAGCATGAAGTGCAGGTTGCCGTCGCGCGCGTGGCCGAAGATCACCGCGTCCTGGTAGCCGTGCCGGTCGAACAGGCCGATCAGTCCCTCGCAGGTGCCGGTCAGCCGCTCCATGGGCACCGCGATGTCCTCCAGCAGGGCCGTGGTGCCGGGGCGGCGGGCGCCCGCGACCGCGGTGTACAGGCCCTTGCGCAGGTGCCACAGCCGGGCCCTGACCCGGGGGTCGCGGACGAGCGCCGTCCCGGTGACGGCGGGCAGGCGGTCCAGGACCGGCTGCGCGTCCGCCACCCGCGCATCCAGCAGTTCCGCGCTGTCCTCCGCGAACTCGACCAGCAGGGCGGCGTGTCCCTCCACCCGCAGTCCGCGCAGTTCCTCCACGGGATCCGGGGACTGCTGGGCGACGCGCAGCGACGCCGCGTCGAGGAGTTCGGCGGTACGGGCACCGGCGGCCAGCAGCGCGGGCAGGGCGTCGGTGGCCTCCGCGAGCCCGGGCAGCACCAGCAGGCCGGTGGCGGCGTGCGGCAGGAGGGGCACGGTACGGAAGACCGCCTCCCCGACGAAGCCGAGGGTGCCCTCGCTGCCGATCATCAGGTGGGCGAGGATGTCGGCCGCGCCGGAGTGGTCGAGGAACGAGTTGAGCCCGTATCCCATGGTGTTCTTCATCGCGAACAGCCGCTCGACGGTGGCGCGCGAGGCCGCCGAGGCGCGGACGCGGTCGCGCAGCCGCAGCAGCCCCGCGTGGAGTTCGGGCTCCCGGGCGCGCAGCGCCTCGTCCGCGTCGGGGGCCGCGGTGTCGACCACGGTGCCGGAGGGCAGCACGAACTGCAGGGACTCCATGGTGCGGTAGGCGTTGTCCCGCGTACCGCAGTTCATGCCGCTGGAATTGTTGGCGACGAGCCCGCCGATGGTGCAGGCGCTCTCGCTGGCCGGGTCGGGGCCGAGCCTGCGGCCGTACCGGGCAAGCCGCGCATTGGCCTGACGTACCGTCAGACCCGGTTGCAGCCGGATGCGTTGCCCCTCGTCCAGCACCTCCGCGCTGCGCCAGTGGCTGCGGACGTCCACCAGGATCCCGTCGCCGCCCGCCTGCCCCGCCAGGCTGGTGCCGCCCGAGCGCAGCGTCAGCGGCAGGCCCGCCGCCCGCGCCCCGGCCATCAGCGCGCCCACCTCGGCGGCGGACGCGGCCCGGACGACGGCCTGCGGGGTGAACAGGTACGGCGACGCGTCGTGGGCGGCCGCGACCCTGCGGGGCACGTCGGTGGTGACCCTGGCCGGGTCGCCGACGCACGAGGCCAGGAGCCCGGCCAGATCGGGGGCCCGGTCCGCGGTGGACGGCGCGGTGGAGGGTGCGGCAGCGGCGGAGTGGCTCATGGGTCCTCGGGGGCTCGGGTCCTCGGGTGCGGGGACGGACGGCGGTGGCGCGACCGGGCGGTCAGTGGGCGGGGCCGGTGACGCGCATCAGGCGGGGCGCCCGCTCGGCGGGCTCGGGCAGGCGCAGCGGCGACAGCCCGGGGGTGATACTGCCGAGCAGCGTGGCCCGGCGGGCGCCGGTGCCCGAGGGCAGGGCGCCGGGCAGGCCGTTGACGGTCAGGAAGCCCAGCACCGCGAACGCCAGGGCCTCCTTGGCGTCCGACGGTATGCCCAGGTCGTCACTGGGGCGCAGCGGCACGCCCGGCAGCTCCCCGGCGATCATGTCCATCAGGACCGGGTTGCGGACGCCGCCGCCGGAGACGACCAGTTCGGTGACGCCGTGGGCGCGGCAGGCGTCGGCCACGGTGACGGCGGTCAGCCGGGTCAGGGTGGCCAGGACGTCCTCGGGTCCGGGGGCGGCGACAGGCAGCGCATCGAGGGCCCGCAGCAGATAGGGCAGGTGGAAGAGTTCCTTGCCGGTGCTCTTCGGGGCGGGCCTGCGGTAGTAGGGGTCGTCCAGGAGCAGGGCGAGGAGTTCGGGGCTGGTGCGGCCGGCGGCGGCCCGGCGCCCGTCCTCGTCGTAGGCCGCCGCCCCGTCGGTGAAGTGCCGCACGGCGGCGTCCAGCAGCGCGTTGGCGGGCCCGGTGTCGAAGGCCAGTGGCTCGGCGCCGGGCGCGACGACGGTCACATTGGCGATACCGCCGAGGTTCAGCGCGGCGGGGGTGCCGGGCAGCCCGCGCAGCAGCAGGGTGTCCGTCATGCCGACCAGCGGGGCGCCCTGGCCGCCCGCGGCGACGTCGCGGCTGCGCAGGTCGGAGACGACCGGGAGGCCCGTGGCCTCGGCGATCCAGGCGGGTTGGCCGAGTTGGAGGGTGCCGCGGACGGTGCCCTCCTCGACCCAGTGGTGCACGGTCTGGCCGTGCGAGACCACGAGGTCGGCCGCGCCGTCGCACAGTTCGCGCAGGGCGCGCCCGGCGGCGCCGGCGAAGGCCTGGCCGATGCCGGTGTCGAGGGCGCAGATGTCCTGCGTGGTCGTGGACGCGGGGGGCAGGGTGGCGGCGATGAGGTCGCGCAGGTCTTCGGGGTAGTCGGCGGAGAGGTGCCCGAGCGGCCGCAGCAGCAGGGTGTCGCCGTCCAGGTCGAGGTCGGCGGCGGCCGCCTCGATGGCGTCGTAGGAGGTGCCTGACATGAGGCCGATCACACGCACGGTGCCTCCTGACGCGGGTGCCGCGGGCCGGGCCGGTTCGGCATGACTGACTTCTCCCTGTGCTGGTCCTGAACGGGGGCGGTGCGGGGCCGCCGCGGTGGGCGGCCCCGCACCTCATGGGTGGTGCGTGCTCACTCCCGGCCGGCGACCGCCGCGACGCGGTCCGGGCCCGGGCCGGACTCGCCGTCGTCGCCCGCGGGCAGCGCGGCGGTCTCGGGGGCCCGGTGGAACAGGCTCATCAGGCCGCCGACCACCAGGGTGACCACCACGCCGATGGGCACCAGCCACTGGGCGGCGATCGCCGTCGGCACGGTCGCGCCGGCCACGGTGACGTCGATCTTCACCCCGCGCACGATGTACGTCATCACACCCACCGTGACCAGGAACGCCACGATGGAGTCGATCTCGTTGGCCCGCCGGACGAGCCGTCCGAGCAGGAACGCTCCGAGCAGGGCGCCGTAGGTGTAGCCCGCGATGGTCAGACCGGTGAGGTAGACGTTGCCCGTGTTCGCGCTGAAGGCGCAGGCGAAGACGGCCATGAGCACCGCCCACACCAGGGTCATCACCCGGGCGAGCTTGAGCAGGTTCTCCTCGGAGGGCGAGCTGCGGAAGAAGCTGTGGATGATGTCCGACACCGTCGAGTTCGACATCGAGTTCAGCGCGGAGGACAGCGAGCCCATCGCGGCGCCGAGGATGCCGGCCACGAGCAGACCGGAGATCACCACGGGCAGGCCGTGCAGGATGAAGTTCGGGTAGAGGTTGTCGGAGCTGGCCAGACCCAGGTCCGCGAAGCCCTTGCCCTTGTTGTAGGACCACAGGAGCGCGCCGACCAGCGAGAAGGCCGCGAACTGGACGGTGACGAAGACACCGGAGGCGATCATGGCCTTCTGGCCGTCGCGCAGGGTGCGGGTGGTCAGGATGCGCTGGACGATCAGCTGGTCCGAGCCGTGGCTCGCCATCGCGAAGATCGCGCCGCCGATGATCGCCGTCGGAAGGGCGAACGGGCTGGTGAGGATGTGCGCGAAGTCGAAGTTGGTGTCGAAGAGCTTGAAGTGGCCCGAGTGCAGGGCGTCGGAGAAGCCGGAGCCGCCGACGTGGCCGGAGAGCACGGCGATGGCGAGGATCGCACCGCCCAGGTACAGGCCCATCTGGATGGCGTCGGTCCAGATGACCGCCTTGATGCCGCCCAGGTAGGTGTAGATCACGGTGATCACCGTGAGCACGACGATGATGACGCGGTAGTCGGCGTGCACACCGAACTCGTCCAGCAGCAGCTTGATCGGGATCGCCGAGGCGAACAGCCGGACGCCCTCGGCCAGGAGCCGGGTGAAGACGAACGTCACCGAGGCGAGGCCCTGCAGTTTCAGCCCGAATCTGCTGCCCAGGTACTGGTAGGCGCTGACGAATCCACCGCGCTTGTACAGGGGGATCAGCACGGTGGCCACGATCACGCGGCCGATCACGTAGCCGAGGGCGAGCTCGACGTTGCCGAAGCCCTGTCCGCTGTAGGCGCCGCCGGGCACGCTGATGACGGTGAGCACGCTGGTCTCGGTCGCCACCACGGAGAACGAGACGGTCCACCACGGCATGTGGCCTTCGCCGACGAAGTAGTCCTTCGACGTTTTCTGCCGTCCGGCCTTCCGCAGTCCGATCACGGCGATCGCGATCAGATAGACAACGACCACCACAAGGTCGAGTTGGCGCACGCTCACTCCTGAATAACGGCCGGCGAGGTCACCGGCAGGGTGGGGACAGTGGGGAGGTCGGTCGTCCGCCGTACACGGGCGACGTGGGGTTCGTGCGGTGCCGAGGCGTCGAG
Organism: Streptomyces sp. NPDC046977; assembly: GCF_040644455.1. Classification (NCBI taxonomy): domain Bacteria; kingdom Bacillati; phylum Actinomycetota; class Actinomycetes; order Kitasatosporales; family Streptomycetaceae; genus Streptomyces; species Streptomyces sp. NPDC046977. The sequence goes on along the minus strand of NZ_JBEYWO010000004.1, from coordinate 266,029 downwards.
CGCCAGCAGGCGCGCGCCGTCCAGCGGATCCCCGAGCGGGGGGCGCACGAGGAGGGGGCGCGGGGAACCGCCGAGTGCCGCGGTGAGCGGCCCGGTGAGCGGTTCGCCGAGACCGGTCAGGCCGCCGGTGACGGTGACCGGGAGTGCGTCGTCGCCGGCGATCCGGCGTGCGGCCGTGAGCACGGCCTCGCCGAGCGCGGCGGCGGCGTCCGTGATGATCGTCGCGGCGATGCCGTCGCCCGCGGCGGCGGCGCGGGCCACCTCCGGGGCGAAGGACGCGGCGGTACGGGCCGGGTTGCCGTCCCTGCCGAGGGCCGCGGGCAGCCGGTCGGGGTCGCCGAAGCGTCCGACGGCGGCGGCCAGCAGCGCGGTGTGCGGTCCGCGTCCGTCGTGGGCGCGGAGCGCGGCGCGCAGTCCCGCGGCGCCGATCCAGGCGCCGCTGCCCTCGTCGCCGAGCCAGGGTCCCCAGCCGTCGACACGGGCGAACGATCCGTCGTCCCCGATGCCGATGGCGACGGAACCGGTGCCGATCGCCAGCACCACGCCGGTGCGGCCGCCCAGGGCGCCCGCGTGAGCGGTCACGGCGTCGCTGGTGACGGCCACCTCGTCGGTGGGCAGGTCGTCGAGGAGCAGTCCTGCCAGGGCGCGGGCCGCCTCGGGGGCGGTGGCCGCCCCGGCGGCGCCGACGCAGACCGCGTCGAGCCGGCCGCCATGTCCGTCCTCGAGGAGCGGGAGGAGCGGGAGGACGGCGGCACGCACCGCCGCGCGGGCCGCGGCCACGCCGTTCTCGGCGGCGAGTCCGGGGGCCCCGGGCACCTCGTGGACGTCGTGGGCGACTCCGGTGTCACTGGTACCGCCGGTCCACAGCACGGCACGGCAACCGGTCTTGCCCAGGTCCACCGCCACTGCTGCTGTCATTCGGCACGCCTTCGTGTCTGCAGGGATCCGACGCGTCGGGCGGTCACGGGACAGCCGGAGGGCCGGGTGACCGGCGCGGATCGCGGTGCAGCGAGTATCGGAAGGCCGACCTCCGTATGTCAATAAGTAACTTCGCGTAATGACTTTCGTAAGTTTTTGACGCACCACTGATGCAGGGTTAATGTGGCGCCCACCCCACAGGAGGGACCGCCCCCATGGCCCGCCAGGAACCACCCCGCGCACCGGCTCAGCAGCCGGCACCCCCGGCGGACGACGCCTCCGCCGTCGGCACCCTGGCGCGCATCCGTGCGGCCCTTCCGTCGCTGGCTCCTTCGGAACGCCGGGTGGCGGACGCGGTCCTGGCCGACCCGGCGCAGGCGAGCGAGCTGTCCATCAGCGCCCTGGGCGAGCGGGCGAACACCTCCGTCGCCACCGTGATGCGCTTCTGCCGGGCGATAGGCATCACGAACTACCCGCAGCTGCGCCTGGCGCTGGCCGCGGCCGCCGCCCGCGAGGACGCGCTCGGCGGCGAGCGCCCGGCACCGGGCACCGACATCAGCGCCACCGACACGCTCGACCAGATCGTCAGCAAGATCGTCTACAACGAGATCCGCGCCCTGGAGGACTCCGGCGCCGAACTCGACATCGAGGTGCTGGCCCGCGCGGTCGACGCCGTCGCGGGCGCCCGCCGGGTCGACATCTTCGGCATCGGCGCCAGCGCGTTCGTCGGCCAGGACCTGCACCAGAAGCTGCACCGCATCGGCCACATGGCCTTCATCTGGACCGACCGGCACGCCGCCCTCACCGCGACCGCCCTGCTCGGCCCCGGTGACGTGGCCCTGGCCATCTCCCACTCCGGGGAGACCGAGGACACCGTCGAGCCGCTCCAGGCCGCCGCCGAACGCGGTGCCACCACCATCGCCCTCACCAACGTCGCGCGCTCCTCCCTCGCGGAGAGCGCCGACCTCGTGCTGACGACATGCGCCCGGGAGACCCCCTTCCGGTCCGGCGCGACCGTCAGCCGCATCGCCCAACTCGCGCTCATCGACTGCCTGTTCGTCGGCGTGGCCCAGCGTTCCTACGACGCCACGACCGCCGCGCTGCAGAAGACCTACGGGGCGGTCCAGCGCCGCAAACGCCCTCAGCCGCCGCGCCGCACCCCGGCCGCCGACTGACCGCCGGCCCTCCCCCAGCACCACCCCTGAGCACCACCCCTGAAAGGACGACCGCGCCGTGGACCTCAGCACACTCGGCACCCTCGGTACCGAGATCCGTAACGACCGGACCGCCGAACTGGACCGCATGCCGGTCTCCGAACTGCTCTCGGTCATGAACGCCGAGGACCAGACCGTCGCCCTCGCGGTGCGGGACGCGCTCCCGCAGATCGGCGACGCCGTCGAGGCGATCACGCACTCCCTGCGGCGCGGCGGCCGGCTGATCTACATCGGCGCCGGCACCAGCGGCCGGATCGGCCTGCTCGACGCGGTCGAGTGCCCGCCCACCTTCGGCACCCCGCCGGAGCAGGTCGTGGGTCTGCTCGCGGGTGGCCCGGGGGCGTTCATCGTCGCCGTCGAAGGTGCCGAGGACGAGCCGGCGCGGGCGGTCGCGGACCTCGACGAGATCGGCGTGAACGAGCGGGACACGGTCGTCGGCCTCGCCGCGAGCGGCCGCACGCCGTACGTGGTCGGCGGACTGCAGCACGCCGCCGCCGCGGGCGCCGTCACGGTGTCGGTGGCCTGCAACCGCGACGCTCTCGTCAGCCGCTACGCCGACATCCCCATCGAGGTTGTCACCGGCCCCGAGGTCCTCACCGGCTCCACCCGCCTCAAGGGCGGCACCGCCGAGAAGATGGTCTGCAACATGCTCTCGACCGCCTCGATGGTGCGTCTGGGCAAGGTCTACGGGAACCTCATGGTCGACATGCGGGCGACCAACGGCAAGCTCGTCGACCGGGCCCGCCGCATGGTGTCCCAGGCCACCGGCGCCGACGCGGACTCCGTCGCCCGGGCCCTCGACGCCGCGGGCGGCCACGCCAAGACCGCCATCGTCATGCTCCTCGCCGGCTTCACCGCCGAGGAGGCCGCCCAGCGTCTCGCCCAGGCGGAGGGCGACACGCGGACGGCCGTCGGACACTCCTGACGTACCTGACACGCCAGGAGCCGCACGCCGTGCGGGCGTCCCCGCAAGCCGGGGCGCCCGCACGGTCGTGCACCGCGGCGCGCCGCGATGCGGAACGTCACCGACCCGACGCGCGCACGTCAGTGACGGCCCGCAGGACCTCGGCGCGCCGGGCGTGCGCACGCTCGTAGCCCTCGATCCACGCCAGTTCCGTCGGCGACAGGCCGCGCAGCCGGCCGGCGATCTCCCCCGTGGACAACCGGCCGTAGCGGGCGATGGGCAGCGCCTCCTCCCGGCTCGCGGCGCCCTGCGCGTTGTCGGCCACCTGCCGCACCCCGGCCAGGCCCGCCACCACCCAGTCCCCGGTCGCGCGGTTCCACAGGGCCGTGGCCTTGCGGGCGACCGCGCCCAGAACGCCCCCGAGCGGCGCCTTGCCGCCGCCGTCGGCGAGGGCCGCGGCGTGTTCGGTCAGACTGGCCCCCAGGATCTGCAGGACCTGCTGGTTCTCGCGGCGCAGGGAAGCGAACAGCTCCAGCGCGACGTCGTCATGGGCGTGGGCGGCGACGGTCTCCCCCGCCTGGCTGCCGGCCAGGGCGCGGGCGGTGATGCCGTACTCGTCGGCCGTGTTCCTCAGCAGCCGCTTCTCGTCGGCCGGCCCGCGCCCGCGCAGCACGGCCGCGCCCATCCGCGAGGCCATGACCAGGGGCATCCGTCCCACCAGGGCGGCGTCCTGAGCGATCCGCCGGGCGGGGCCCAGCAGGTCCGTACGCACCCGGCGCCCCCGCAGCCGCTGGAGGCAGCCGTCCATCACCGCCATGCAGGCCTGCGCGTAGGCCACATGGTCCTCCAGCACCTGCCGGTGCGGCCCCGCCGGGGTGACCGCCAGATCCGCCACGAAGCGCTCGATCACGGCGGAATGGGCCCGCCGGGCATCCTCCAGCACGGACGTGAGGGCATCGGTCGTTGCAGCCATCGCAGGTCCTCGAATGCGTCGTGAGGCGGGCCGTCGGCACACCGGCCGCCGCCCCGAGGGGCCCGCGCTGCCGGCTCCGCTCCATCCTGCGGGCAGCCATGGCAATCCGCGCGGCGAGCGCGCGCACGGCTCGCGGCGTCAGTCGACGGACATGCCGTCCCGCAGCCGGGGAAGCACCTCCGCGCGGTAGAAGTCGAAGAACTGCTTCTGGTCGGGGCCGATCTGACTGACGTAGACCTCGTCGAAACCGGCCTCGGAGTAGGCCCTGACCGCCGCGACATGGTCCCCGGTCGCATCGCCGCAGACGACCGCGTCGGCGACCATGTCCTCGGTGACCAGGCCGGCCGCCTGCTCGAAGTGCTCCGGGGTGGGGAGGATCTGGGCCAGTTCGCCCGGAAGCTGCTCGCTGGGCCACAGCCGGTGCGCGGTCTTCACCGCGCGCGCCCGGTCGGTGTCCCAGCACACCTTCAGTCCGCCGATGACCGGCTTGCCCCCGCCGCCGGCCCGCCGGAACTGCTCCACCAGCGTCGCGTCGGGTGTCATCGTCACGAAACCGTCCCCGATACGGCCGGCCAGCGCCGCGGCCTCGGGCCCGAAGCCGGAGACGTACAGCGGGACCGGCTCCGCGGGGAGGGTGTACAGGCGGGCGTTCTGCACGGTGTAGTGCGTGCCGTGGTGGGTGACGCGCTCCCCGGTGGAGAGCTTCCTGATGACCTGCACGGCCTCTTCGAGCATCTGGAGGCGCTCCGCGGCCTCGGGCCAGGCGCCGCCGAGGATGTGCTCGTTGAGGGCCTCACCGCTCCCCAGGCCGAAGCGGAACCGGCCACCGGTCAGGACGGCCGCCGTCGCGGCGGCCTGGGCGTTGATCGCCGGATGCACGCGGACCGTGGGGCAGGTGACCAGTGTGGTGATCGGCAGCGACGTCACCTGGGACAGGGCTCCGATCATGGACCAGACGAACGGGCTCTGCCCCTGCTCGTCGTTCCACGGGTGGAAGTGGTCGGAGACGGCCAGCCCCTCAAAACCGGCCTGCTCGGCCATGCGGGCCTGGTCGAGCAGTTCCGCTGGGGTGAACTCCTCGGAGGAGAGGAAGTATCCGTAGGCGGTCATGCGTATCCCTTCCGGCAGGTTGAAGACCAGACGGGACCGGGTCGGCGAGAGTGCTCCCCCACGGGCGCCCGAGTGCGCCGCTTCCGTGGCCCCACCCGATTCTCCCCACGGGGCGTGCTCGCGGGCGCAGGCACGCTACGGGCGCGGTCCGGTTAGGCCGCAGGGGTCAGGGACAGCCGCCCGCGACCCCCTCCGCTCCGCGCGCCATCTCCCCATGTTTGCGGAGGCTTTCAGTGGTCAGACGAACCCAGAGCACACGACGTCGACGCCAGGGAAGGTGACAGCATGGCCGGCAACGAGAAGGCCAGGGCCAAGACCGAGCAGACCGTCGGCAAGGTCAAGAAGACCGCCGGTGAGGCCGTGGGCAACGAACGGCTGACGGCCGAGGGCCGCGCCGAGGAGGCCATCGGCGACGCCCGTGAGGCCAAGGAGAAGATCAAGGACATCGGCCGGCACTGACCGCCGGCTCACGGAGTTCATCGCGTTGGGGGCGGCCTCCGCAGGGGGCCGCCCCCCACGCGTGCCCGGATCCCGGCGCCCGCGCGGCGCGAGGTGCCGCCGATGGGGTGAAAGCGCGGGGCGGCCCGCCGCGCCAGGTGGGCACGTCACCCCCGGTCGACTTCAGTGGAGGCAGCGCACCGGTGTCATCGTCGCTGTCGGTGCGCATCGCGGAGCCCGTCAGGCCGTCACAACCCCGAGCGGGCTCCGCGCCTGATCACCGCTCCCCGGAACATGCCCCGTGCGTACGGCAATGCCGCGCCCGCCGGGTCCGGTTGGGCCCTCCTCCGCCCTCCCGCGGACGTGAGCCGGTCGCGGGCCCGATGCCTGATCGTGCTTCACCCGCACACGTGACACGGGCGACGCCGCGCGCCGACCCCGGGCGGCCCTCGGGGACAGGCGCTCCTCGCGGAGGATCAGCCGCGGCGCCCAGGGGGACGCGCGCCGAGACGGGGCGGCAACAGCAAAGGCAAGGAGAGAGCTCTCCTTGCCACTCTCAACTTATAGCGCACTGGGGGGCTTGCGGCAAGGCCCCGGTCGTGCCGCAGAATCGTCGGCCGACGTCAGAACGTGCGGAGATGAGGGTGCGTGCGGGATCAGCAGGGCGACAAGGCAAGCAGGGACGAGTACGTGCTGGGTCTTCAGGAGGTCGACGAGACGCAGGTCGCGGTCGTCGGCGGCAAGGGAGCGCACCTGGGCGGGCTGTCGCGGATCGAGGGCGTCCGTGTGCCCGACGGCTTCTGCGTGACGACGGCCGCTTTCCGGCGGCTCATGGCGGACGTACCGTCGCTCGGCGACCGGCTCGACGAGCTGTCGCGCGTGGACCCGGACGACCGGGCGGCGATCAGGACGCTCAGCGCGGCGATCCGCCGGGCCGTCGAGGAGACCGCCGTCCCGGACGGTCTCGCGGCGGCGATCACCGACGCGGTCGCCGGGCTCGGTGAGCAGGCGGCGTACGCCGTCCGGTCCAGTGCGACGGCGGAGGACCTGCCGACGGCCTCCTTCGCCGGCCAGCAGGACACCTATCTGAACGTCGTGGGGCCGGCGGAGATCCTGCGGCACGTCAGGCGCTGCTGGGCCTCGCTGTTCACCGAGCGGGCCGTGACCTACCGCCGGCGCAACGGCATCGACCACCGCACGGTCCACATGGCCGTGGTGGTGCAGCGGATGGTCTTCCCGGATGCGGCCGGCGTTCTGTTCACGGCCGATCCCGTCACCGGCAACCGGAAGGTCGCCACCGTGGACGCGGGCTTCGGTCTCGGGGAGGCCCTGGTCTCCGGACTGGTCAACCCGGACGTCTTCACGGTGCGGAACGGCGAGGTCGTGGCCAGGACGATCGCCGCCAAGGAGCGTGCCGTGCAGCCCCTTCCGGCGGGCGGTACGCAGGAAGTCGCGATCGACGCGCGGCGGCAGGAGCAGCCGGCGCTGACGGACCCGCAGGCGGTGCGGCTCGTGGAGCTCGGGCGGCGGATCGAGGCGCACTTCGGCCGCCCGCAGGACATCGAGTGGTGCCTGGTCGACGACGGTTTCCGGATCGTCCAGAGCCGGCCGATCACGACGCTGTTCCCCGTTCCGGAGGCCGGCGACGAGGAGAACCACGTCTATGTCTCCGTCGGCCACCAGCAGATGATGACCGACCCCATGAAGCCCCTGGGGTACTCCATGTGGCAGCTGACGGCCATGGCGCCGATGCACGAGGCCGGCGGGAGGCTGTTCGTCGACGCCACCCGGCGCCTGGCCTCCCCCGCGAGCCGCGCCGCCCTCCTGGACGTCATGGGGAAGGGGGATCCCCTGGTCAGGGACGCCCTGGAAACCGTCCTCGACCGGGGCGACTTCGTCCCGTCGCTCCCGGACCCGGCCCCGGCTCCCGGCGGGACGCCGGCCGGGGGCACGCCCGAGCCGATCGGGAACGATCCGGTCGTCGTCACCGACCTGATCGAGCGCAGCCGGGCGTCCGTCGCCGCCCTGGAGCGCGACATCCGGGCGAAGACCGGACCGGCGCTGTTCGACTTCCTGCTGGAGGCCTTCGCGGAGCACAAGCGGGCCCTCGGTGATCCCTTGAGCATGCAGGCGATCATGGCGGGGATGGAGGCCACCTGGTGGCTCAACGACAGGCTGCAGGAGTGGCTGGGCGAGAAGAACGCGGCCGACACGCTCACGCTGTCCGCCCCCGACAACATCACGTCGGAGATGGGACTGGCGCTGCTCGACGTCGCGGACGTCGTCCGCCCGCACGCCGAGGTGGTGGCGTTCCTCCAGGGCGCCTTGGACGAGGGCTTCCTGGACGAACTGCCCAAGGTCCCCGGCGGGACCGAGGCGCGCGACGCCGTCGAGGCCTACCTCGACCGGTACGGCATGCGCTGCGTCGGCGAGATCGACATCACCAGGCCTCGCTGGCGCGAACGCCCCACCGCCCTCGTGCCCGTGATCCTCGACAACGTCAGGAACTTCGAGCCCGGCGCGGCCGGGCGGCGCTTCGAGGAGGGGCGGCGGAAGGCGGAGGAGAAGGAACGGGACGTGCTGTCGCGTCTGCGGGCCCTGCCGGACGGGGAGCGGAAGGCCGACGAGGCGAAGTGGATGATCGACCGGGTCCGTACCTTCATCGGCTACCGGGAGTACCCGAAGTACGGCATCGTCAGCCGCTACTTCGTCTACAAGCAGGCCCTGATGGGCGAGGCCGAGCGCCTCGTGCGGGAGGGTGTGCTGCCGGAGAAGGAGGACGTCTTCTGGCTGACGTTCCAGGAGTTCCACGAGGCGGTGCGCTCCCGGCGGGTGGACGGCGGGCTCATCCGGCAGCGCAAGGAGGCGTTCCGCTCGTACGCCGCGCTCACACCGCCCCGGGTGCTCACCTCGGACGGCGAGGCCCTGAGCGGGGCCTACCGGCGCGACGACGTACCGGCCGGCGCCCTCACCGGTCTGCCGGTGTCCGCCGGGACCGTCGAGGGCAGGGCCCGCGTCGTCCTCGACATCGGGGACGCCGACCTCGCAGCGGGCGACATCCTGGTCACCACCTTCACGGACCCGAGCTGGTCGCCGCTGTTCGTCGGCATCGCGGGACTGGTGACGGAGGTGGGCGGCCTGATGACGCACGGCGCGGTGATCGCCCGGGAGTACGGCCTGCCGGCCGTCGTGGGCGTGGAGAGCGCCACCCGGCTGATCCGGGACAGGCAGCGGATCCGCGTGCACGGGACCGACGGGTACGTCGAGATCCTGTCCTGACCGGCGGCGCGGGCCGTGGCCGGGTCCGGGGGCCGGGATCCGGGCGTCAGACGGCGACGGCCTCGCCGATCTCCTCCTCGGCCTCCCGCTCCACCGGGGGCAGCGGGGCGGGCGGCGCACCGGCCCGGCGGGTGCGTCGTTCCGCCGCGTCCGCCGCGGCCAGGGCGACGAGTCCGGCACCGAGCCACAGGACCAGCGAGGTGACCCGGCCGGCCAGGCCGGCGCCGGAGGGGAAGTAGAGGATGCTGCGGACGCCCTCGACGAAGCCCGCGCCGTTCCAGAAGGCGTGGAGGGCGCCGAAGAAGCCGTTCTGGAGTTCGGGGCGGAAGATGCCGCCCGAGGTGGTGAAGTTGAGCATGACGAAGAGGGCCATCATCGTCAGGGTGGTCCACCGCTTGAGGAAGGTGTGCAGGCCGACGCCGATGGCGATGATGCCCGCCGAGTAGAGCCAGGCCATGGCCCACACGGCGGCGAGGTCGTGGTCGACGATGTCGAACACCGGCCCCGCGAGCACGGTGCCGATGAAGCTCACCACCAGTGAGGTCGCCAGGCCGATGGCGGCGCGGGTCCACAGCCGCAGCGCGGCGCCGGCCGCGCCGATGGCGGCGACGCTGGCGTAGGAGCCGATGCTGATGGTGACCAGGACGAAGAAGAGCCCCTGCCCTGTCGGGTCGCCGTGCGAGGTGGGCGCGACGTCCGTGACGTCCAGGGCGGTCCCCTTGCGGTCGGCCACCAGGCGGAAGACGGTCTCGGCGGCCGTCGCGGTCGTGTCGGAGTTGGCCTTGGCGACCAGCAGCCGCGGATGGTCCGCGGACGGCAGGTAGGCGCCGGCCAGGTCGCGGTCCATCAGCTGGTGCACGGCGGCGCCACGCGTGGGGACGGTCGTGACGTCCAGCGCGTCGCCGGCCTTGTCCTTGAGGGTCTGCGCGAGGACCTGCGCGCGCGGCCCGGTCCCGACGACCGCCACCTTCATCCCGTGCGGCTCGGGGGCGTGAAAGGCACCCAGGTAGGCAAGGCCCATGCCCAGGCACATCAGCAGCGGTGTCACCAGGTGGAGAACGATGTGCCCCACGCTGTGGCGCGGGCCGGGGGCCGCGTGGGCGTGGGCCCCTCCCGAAGCGGCGGCGGCCGAGGATGCGGTCATGGGGAACGTACCTCTCGATGTGATTGGTAAATACAACCTTCTTTCTTGTATAGTACATCTACATGGAGGAGGCCCGGATGCCCGCACGCGAGAGCGCCATCGACACGATCCAGCGCGAACTCACCGCGTTCGCCCGCCGCGCCCGCACGCGCGCCGCGCAGATCCACCCCGAACTGTCACTGGTGGCGTACGGCATGCTCGACTACATGACGGAGCGCGGCGGCTGCCGCGGCACCGACCTGGCCTCGCACTTCCTGCTCGACAAGTCCACCGTCAGCCGCCAGACCGCGGTGCTGGAGCGCGCCGGCCTGATCGTGCGCGCCGCCGACCCGAACGACCAGCGCGGGCAGATCCTCCGCCCCTCCGAACAGGGCCTGCGCCTGCTGGCCGAGGCCAATGAGCGCCGCCGGCAGGCCTTCGCCGGACGCTTCGCCGACTGGGACGACACGGACGTGCAGCAGCTGGCCGACCACCTCCAGCGCTACAACGCGGCCGACTGACCCCTCACGCAGAGCGACGCCGTTCAGGCCCGCAGTGTCGGTGTGTGACGGGGCCACGGCCTGCCGGATCCGCCGGGCGGGCGGATCCGGCCGCGTCAGCGACGCCTGCCGTGCGGGGGCACGGCGGCCCTCACGCCGGTGCGGAAGTGCGGCGCAGCATGAACCAGAACGTCGGGAAGGGGTTCGTGCCGGGGGTCACGTCGGTCAGGTGCCACCCGGCGAACCTGGTGCGGAGTTCGTCCGCGGTGACGCCGGGGACCGGGTCGTCCAGGGCTCCGGGGCCGTAGCCGAACATCAGCAGGCGCGCTCCCTCCGCGGCCCGCTTCGTGAGGCCGGCCGCGTAGGCGTCGCGGCGGTGCGGGGGGATGCCGCAGTAGCAGCTCAGGTCGAAGAAGAGGTCGTACGGGCCGGGCACGCCCACCTCGTCGAGCCGGGTGGCGTCCCCGCACAGCACCGCGACGTCCACCCCCGCCGCGTCGGCCTTCTCGCGGGCCTGCCGGACCGCGCGGTCGACCAGGTCGACGGCCTCGACGTGCCAGCCGTGCCGGGCCAGGTACACCGCGTTGGTCCCGGTGCCGCAGCCGAGTTCGAGGGCGCGGCCGGGCGGGACCGCGGCCGGGCCCTCCACGAGGGCGATCAGTTCGGGCGGCGTGACACCGCTGTCCCACGGTGGCTTGCCGTCCCGGTAGTAGTCCTCCAACGCGCGGCGCAGGGCCGCCTCTTGGTCGAGTTCCGCAGCGGTCCGAGGTTCGCTCACGACTGCCCTCCAGAAATCTAGAGTCCAACTCTAGTGACTGACTCCAGAGATAGACTTCCCCCATGGACGCGGTCAAGGGTTCCGGCCAACGCACCGTCAAACTCCCCGACAAGCGGGCCGAACGCTCGCGGCGCACCCGCGAGAGGATCGTCGCGGCGGCGCGGGAGTTGTTCGTCGCGCAGGGGTACGGGGCGACGAGCCTTCAGGAGGTCGCCGACCACGCAGGGGTGGCCGTGCAGACCGTCTACTTCGTGTTCCGCAACAAGCGCACGCTGTTCAAGGACGTCGTCGACACGTCCATCGCCGGCGACGCGGAACCGGTCGCCACGATGGACCGGCCCTGGTTCCGCGCGGCGTGCGCCGAGCCCACTGCCGCCGCTCAACTGCACGCCCACGTACGGGGCGTCGGCGGGATCCTCGGCCGGGTCGGCCCGATCATGCCGCTGATCGCGGCCGCCGCGGCCACCGACCCGCAGATCGCCGCGGAGTGGGCCGCCGACCCGGATCCGCGGTACACCGTCCAGTACGCCGCCGCGGAGGCGCTGGTCGCCAAGCCCGACGTCCGCCCCGGCATCGATGCGGCCCGCGCCGCCGACCTGCTGTACGGGCTGCTCAGCCCCGAGCTGTACCTGATCTTCGTGCGTGACCGGGGCTGGCCCCCCGGGACCTGGGAGGAATGGGCCCGCGCAGCGCTCACCGCCGACCTCTGCATCGTCCCGGAGTAGCCGCGCTCGGCACCACACACCCCAGACATCCGATCTACTCCCGTGAGAGCGCCCCGATGCTGGGTCTATCGTGCCGAAATCACGGACTAAATAGGGACAATACCCGCACCGGCCACAAGAAAGGTCGGACTAATTTGGTCTCCAGGCGTTGACGTGCCCAAGGCGAGTTGATTATTTATGAATACTTCTCGTGGGCTCCCCGCAACCCCCTGGAAAGGACCCCTTGCCGTGTCCGCTTCCTCCCGCCGCGACTTCCTCCGCATCGCCGGCGTCACCAGCGGAGGTATCGCCCTGTCGGGCGGCCTCTACCCGTTCGCCGCACACGCCGCCCCCGCCCGCCCGACCAGCGTGGACCTCGTTCCCGACGGCCAGGCCACGACGCTCTGGTACCGCACGCCCGCCAACGAGGGACGGATCATCCAGGAGGCCCTGCCGGTCGGCAACGGCCGGATGGGCGCGCTGACCGGCTGCGACCCGGCGGACGACTTCCTCTACCTGACCGACGGCGCGTTCTGGACCGGCGGCGCCAACGACACCCCGACCGACGACGGGCAACTCCCCTACGGTCCGGACGACTTCGGCAGCTTCGGCCTGCTCGCCAAGCTCCGGATCGCGCTGCCCGGCCACTCCGGTGACGCGGTCACCAAGTACCGCCGCCAGCTCGACCTGAGCAACGGCGTGGTCTCGGCGACGTACCTCCACAACGGCAACGTCCACCGCCGCGAGGTCTACGCCAGCCACCCGGACGACGTCGTCGTCATCCGCCTCTCCGGCGGCCCGCACACCGGCACCGTCTCCCTGGCCGGCACCCACGGCGAGACGACCACGGGCGGCGGCGGCCAACTCGCCTTCAACGGCACGCTGAAGAACGGCCTGCGCTACGCCGCCGCGGTGACCGCGGTCAGTTCCACGGGCCGGGTCAGTGTGGACGGCGACAAGCTGTCCTTCGCCGGCTGCCGTGAGCTGCTGATCGTGGTGTGCGGCGGCACCGACTACTCCCCCGACGCCGCGAAGGACTTCCGCGAGCCGGGCACCGATCCCCTGGCCGTGGCCCGCGCCAAGGTCACCGCCGCGGCGAAGGTCTCCGGCAACGCGCTGCTGCGGACGCACGTCTCCGACTACCAGCGGCTCTACAACCGGTTCGCCATCGACCTGGGCGAGTCGTCGGCGCTGCAGCGCTCCCTGGACTCGTGGTCGCGCATCGCCGTCAGGTACACCGACGCGACGACGCCCGACCCGGAACTGGAGGCCGCGTACGTCCAGTACGGCCGCTACCTGACGATCACCGGCTCCCGCGACTGGCTGCCGATGAACCTGCAGGGCATCTGGGTGCACAACAACAACCCGGACTGGTACGCCGATTACCACACCGACATCAACATCCAGATGAACTACTGGCTCGCCGACCCGGCGGGCCTGGGCGAGAACTCCCTCGCCCTCGCCCGGTACTGCGTGTCCCAGCTGCCCGTCTGGACCGACGTCACCAAGCGGCTGTTCAACAGCGACCGCAACCGGTTCCGCAACAGCTCGGGGAAGATCGCCGGCTGGGCGGTCGCGTTCTCCACCAACATCCACGGCGGCAGCGGCTGGGCCTGGCACCCCTCAGGCAACGCCTGGCTGTGCAACTCGCTCTGGCGGCACTACGAGTACAGCCAGGACCGGGAGTACCTGGAGCTGATCTACCCCGTCCTCAAGGGCGCGGCGGAGTTCTGGCAGGCGCGGCTGATCACGACCACCGTCAAGGACGAGGACGGGACGTCGCGCGAGGTCCTGATCGACGACACCTCCTGGTCGCCCGAGCACGGCCCGGACGGGAAGGGCAACACCTACGGCCAGGAACTGGCGTGGGAGCTCTTCGAGGAGTTCAAGACCGCCTCCCGCGTACTCAACCGGGACACCGGGATGGCCGCCGAGCTGGACGCGATGCAGGCCAGGCTCTACCTGCCCCGGGTGAGCCCGAAGACCGGCTGGCTCGAGGAGTGGATGACCCCCGACAACCTCGGCGAGGTGACGCACCGTCACCTGTCCCCGCTCATCGGCTTCTACCCGGGCGACAGGATCGCCTCCGACACCGCTGCGCCGGCGCTGCTCGACGGGGTGCGCGCGCTGCTGACGGCCCGTGGCATGGACAGTTACGGCTGGGCGTGCGCATGGCGCTCGCTGTGCTGGTCCCGGCTGAAGGACGCCGAGAAGGCCTACCAGCTCTATCTGACCGTGCTGCGGCCGTCCATCACGAACAGCAACGGCACCTCGGCCAACTGGTTCGACATGTACAGCCAGGGCAGCTACACGATCTTCCAGATCGACGCGAACCTGGGCGGTGCCACCGCGGCGCTGGAGATGATCCTCTACTCGCGGCCGGGCGTCATCGAGCTGCTGCCCGCGCTCCCCGACGCCTGGGCGGCGAAGGGGTCGGTGACCGGGGTCGGCGCCCGCGGCGGCTTCGAGGTGGACCTCGCCTGGCGCAACGGCAAGGTGACCGAGGCGACCGTCCGCAGCACCGGCGGAACCACGACCGAGCTGCGCGCGGGCGCCTTCCGCAAGCAGCTCACCGTCAAGCCGGGGAAGTCCGTGACGGTACGGATCCCGTAGCGTCCCCGGCGGGTACGGGGGGGGTGTGCTCCGGTCGGTCGGAGCACACCCCCTCGGCCGTCGCGGCCAGAGCATGCGAGCCGATGCGGTCGGCCGGGGCGTGGGCTCAGCCCAGCGGGGGGCCGATATCCAGATCTTCAGCGAGCTTGCCCGCAAGAGCCGGGGCGAGCGCGGGGACGTACCGATCCGCCCAGAGCTCAACGAGAGAGAGAAAGCCGCTCAGCTCGGTGTGCACGGTCTGAAGCATGCCCAGCAGGTCAGCAGTGGGTATTTCGATGGGCTGCGCATCGGCGCTGTCGGCCCACAGCCGCACGAGCGAGCCGGCGTGCTCGACTCGCGGCGTGGGATCGTGACCGAGCCAGGGCTCATCACCGCCCGCGAGGGAAAGCCACTCTCTCCAGTCCTCCAGCCCGGAACAGCAACCCGGAACCACGACAGCGCCACTATCGGTGTCGCGAACCCGCAGGCCGCCCGGCGCGATGACTCGTTCGACTTCGGTCACACGGCGAACCTGCTCGACGGCGTCGATCGCCGGGGTGTCGTTGCCCGAAGCCGCCGCGTTGTAGTTCGTCAAGGTGGCCATGGTCGCCCCGACCTCGAGCGCCGACAGGTGCGGGGAGAGGCCAAGGAACCGGTAGGCGGGCACGTCGGCAACGGGCCACAGCCCGAAGTCCGCGATGTCACCGATCTCCAGCACGGCATCCATGATCAGCACCGCTCCAGTGTCGCTGCCGGCGCGAGGCAGCGCCTCATATCATCTGTACGGGCCGGATCCGCCGCCCAGCGGCATCTGTAACGCTCGGATCTACGTCTCATTCCCACGGAAGTAGGAGTACGGCGCTATGGACACGCCCTCTGAAATGACGCGTTCATCGTCCTCGCCGGCTGTTGGATCGAGGTCGCCTGCCCACAATGAGTGCATAGACCACACTGCGAAGCCGGCATGGAAGTCGTGACCGATGTCGGAGCGGATACTGGTGTACCCGCGGGCATGGAGTTCAGAGACGACATCATCGAGAAAGCGGTACGTCAGCTGGACTCCGTCGAACTCAGCTTCGGCATCCCCTCCCCCGCCGCTGTGGCTGATCTCAACGAGTTCGACTGTGCCGTCCGCCGCATAGGTGATGACCAGCATTGGCGAGGTGTTGTAGACCGCGCGCTCGCCGCCGGGCCCATGATGCGGCAGCCCGATGCGCTCCTCGACTCGCGAACGGTGCTCGCCGATTTTGACGAGGTCGACACCACGTCCGGGGATGATCTCCATGTCGCCATTCTCCCAGGGGCCGGAGCCGGGGCCGAGATCCCACCTCTGGCACTCACCAACAGACAGCAATCCGACACCAGCCGCCGACATCAACAGCAGCGGGCGAAAGCGGCGTCGGGTGACCGAAAACGGCCGTGCCTCGCACGGTCACCTGCTCAGGAAGCCACACTGCATCGAACTCCTCATACTCCAGGCATAGATCCTGATCTTCAGTGGTGTCAGTCAGTCTGGGCCGGGATGGTTGGCATGTTCGTCGCGCGGCAAAGTCGACTGCGTGCTCGTACAGGCGCGGTCAGTGGCATGGGCCGACGTTCATTGCTTGCCACAGCTGGTATCACTGGGTGTGTCGCCACCAGTAACGTCCGACGACGAGCTCCTCGAGTTCACGAAGTCTCGCGGCAGCCATCTGCGCGGAGGTATCAGGGTGTTCCAGCGCGGTGCGGAGGTCGGAAGCGAGATAGGTCGCCTCGCGGACCTCGCATTCTGCTCGAAGAGTCTCCGGAGAGGTCGTCGTCGCGCGGGCGATGACGTCGAGCACGGTCTCCATGTGCGGCCCGCTGAATCGCGCCAGGAAGAACCAGTCATCGACCGGTTCGCCGAAGCGAGCCCATTCGAAGTCCAGCAGGGCCGTTACGCTTTGGTCGCAGGCGAGCCAGTTGCCCCAGTGACAGTCCGCATGAACCGGAACAACTGCTCGTGCATGCAGCGGTGCCCGCTCCGCGATCGCCGTCAGGCCGTCGAGCAGACGGCGAGGCACGGTTCCGTGCTGGTCGAGGGCAGCGAGGCTCTCAACCTCGGCAAAGAGCGCGGCCCGGCTGGTGAACCCACCATGGT
Source organism: Streptomyces sp. NPDC046977 (assembly GCF_040644455.1). Taxonomy (NCBI): domain Bacteria; kingdom Bacillati; phylum Actinomycetota; class Actinomycetes; order Kitasatosporales; family Streptomycetaceae; genus Streptomyces; species Streptomyces sp. NPDC046977. The sequence goes on along the minus strand of NZ_JBEYWO010000004.1, from coordinate 249,377 downwards.
CGAGAGATTCTCTGAGCGTGCGTTCGACGTGGCCCGTGGGCATCCAGCTGTGCAATGCGTCGAGCCGCCGGACTGCTTCCTCCGCCAAATGGCGGGCCGTCACGCCGTCGATGCCGGGCATGCCCATACCGGGAGCCGCCCCCGACATGCGGGCGTAGCAGGCGTAGCGAACGTCTCGAGTCCCCAGGTGATGAAGCCCGCTGCCGAGCAGAGGGGCCGTCAGGCCGACTGGTAGGTGGGGCGCGAGCGTGATCTCCCGGTTCAGTCGCGAGTGGCCGTCGGCATCGATGATCTTCACGACGACGTCCGAGCTGACAAACACGTGATGGGAGCTGCTCTCAGCGGTGGTCATGACGCCGGGGTCACGCCCGAGGGTCGCTACCGCGATCGCGCGAGCGGTATCGTGAGCCTGCCGCAAGTCGGTCATCAGTACTCCAGCCATTGACGGTGATCTTGCTGGTGAGTTCGACCAACAGGCGGTGGCGCCACCATTGATCATCGGTGCGTGAAGACTGACGATCAAGCGCTTGCCGCGGGTCACAGCGTAGTGCCCGCCTGTTGGCGGGGGACGATCGATCACCTGATGGGCCGCATCGCGGGCCGGTTCGTGCGAGTCGAACCACGTCGGCGTGCAACAGCCTTGGTGCTCGGCCGCTGTCCAACTTGCCGAGGAGGAACTGTTGGACCCTGGTTGAACATGCCCGCGATACCTCCGGTGTGCGGTCGGCCCGGACGGGTCGAACCCAGGTGGCAGTTGCCGCCAGGTACACCCCGCCGTGGCCAAGAAGCCGCCGGCCGAGCTCACAGCCGGCCCTACTCAGCGTCCTGTGCTTCGATCAGGTCGAGGTCACGGACGCAGAAGCCGTGGTGCTCAAAGGTCTCGTTGAGCACCGTGCGGAGGCACTGCCGCACCAAACGGCCCCGGGCGTAAGGCGGCCAGACATCGTCGTCGGGCACCGGCGCTCGTGCTTCGAGCTGCACAGCGGTGACCTCGTCGAGCCAGACCTCGAGCTCGGCGGCCTGCGCCTCGCGCACGCTCACGATTTCGTCGAGGTCGGGATCGAGCGAGAGGTCGAGCCCGTGCGCTTCACGGTAGGGCTCAACGGTCGTCCCGATGCCCATCGGCGTGAACAGCTCCGTTGAGCCCCGGCAGCAGCGGCGGAACCACGAGTCGTGAACGAAGACCAGGTGGCGCATCGTCTGCACCGCCGACCACTCGTCGTTCACGCTGCGGCGCTCGATGCCGGGCGTACGGCGGATTCGCTCGATCGTCGCGGCCCAGCCGGCATGGAGCTGACGCGACGCCTCGCGCAGATCAGCCGGGTCCTCAGAGCGGATCAGCACCCGCACGGGATGACGCCGGTCGAGCTCTGCCTCGACGTACTCGGTGACCTCGACACCGTTCACCACAAGGTTGGTGACGAGCCCGTCGATCACGGCATCCTGCATGACGACGCCGATCAGGCGCGCCCCGGTCAAATCACATTCGCGGAACTCCACACCGTGCAGATCCTCGTCAACATACCGCGTCATGTTCCGCATACTAGATCCGAGCACCGACAAGCCGGCATCCCCTGATCGCGACGTACGGGACAGGCATCAGACCCAATAGGTGCCCGAAAGTGGCGGCGAGGTCATCAGAGACCTTCTGCTGCGGATCGACGGCGATACCGCACGCTTCCGGTATTGAGCCGCGTCGGGCCGCCCCTGGGCCGTCCGAGGCAGGCCGACGTTGACAGACGACAACCGAGGCTGACGGTGTGCCCTCAGGTCACGATGGTCGACCAGGAGGGCCGCCTCTACTATGTGCAGCATCTGCCTGGGTGGCCTGCATGCGACCGTTCGTTCTGGCCGGACACCGAAGGGTTCCATACGCTCACGGAGGCCGTAGCTGCAGCAGAAGCCGCCGTTCCCGGCCCGATCTCATGGCGGTAGGGATTGTTCGCGCCGCCAGATCGACCGAGCAGATCGCAACGGCCGTCCCTCCCATAGGTCGCATCGAGGGGCGCGTGCCACACACGTGCCAGGGCCAGGTCAGGCGGACCCGCGCGGGGACCCACGGGGAACGACAGCAAAAACGCCGCAATCTCCCAGGTGAGCATCTGGCCGGGTGGAGCAGGGTCCGCAGCCTCAGTGACGGCAGCAGGATTGCCCTGGAACACCGGCACCGACACCGAGTAGGTTGCTTCCATGGTTACCAACCGAAAGGGCAATGCCGCGTAGGCGCCCATCAGACCTGCGGAGCGAACTTCCCGTCGACGTCCGCAACCGTCGTCCCCGCTTCCCGGCGATCGACCGGTTGTCGGGGGCGTGTCTGGCGGAGATCCGCAAGCTGGAACGGACTCGCTTCTGGCCGGAGGCAACCGCGGCAGCCTTCTGGCACTGGTCTGCCCTGGCCCACGGTCCCTTGAGGGGGATGGCAGATCCCTTCACAGCAACCCGGTGTGACGTCCCGGAATGTGCCTGCGATCCGAGCCGCTTTCGTGATCATCTCGAAGAAGTGCTGCACGCCCTGCCCCGGAGCTCCGCTCGCGAGCTACGCCGGCTCGTATGGACGCTCGACGCCAAGATCCTCAGCAGAGCCGAGGTCATTCGTGCCGACTCCCCCGACGTCCGGTGGTGGCCAGGTCAGGTCTAGGCACACACGCCTGACGCTGAGCACTCCGCGACGTGACGAAGGCCCCGGATCAAGAGGCCTACTTGATTGCGTCAGCCCCACCCCCCCCCAATGTCCGGATTGAAGTATTTTTGGGCTGAATGGGCGTGGCTACTCAGGTCGGGCGATGTGAAGGTGGGGAGCGAGTGCGGGGCTTCCGGGTGTGTCCGGGTGTCGCGGCTCTGGAGTATTCACACGAGTAGCGGGAAGTGTGCCATGGCTTTCAGCGATTCATCCATTTCACCGGTCCTGTCGGCGGATGCCGCGGCGGCCCTCGATGCCGCGGTGACAGGTTCGGTTCTGCTGCCGGGCGACGCCGGATACGACGACGAACGCGTGGTCTTCAACCTGAATCACGACCTCATGCCCGCGGTGATCGTGGTGGCGGAGAGCGCGGCCGATGTCCAGGCGGCCGTCACGTTCGCGGCGGGACAGCACCGTCCGGTCGCGGTGAAGACGACCGGCCACCAGACGGTCGGCCCGGCTCTCGGCGCCGTCGTGATCGCCACTCGCCGGATGAACGACGTGATCGTCGACGCGGCCGGCCGCACGGCCCGAGTCGGCGCCGGAACGGTGTGGTCCGAGGTTGTCAAGAAGGCCGCCGCGGCCGGGCTGGCTCCGCTGAACGGGTCCAACCCCACAGTGGGCGTTGCCGGTTACACCCTGGGCGGCGGGCTCAGCCCGACTCTCGGCCGCTCCCGAGGCTACGCCGCCGACCACGTCCGCTCCCTCGACGTGGTGACCGCCGACGGCGCACTACGGCATGCCGACGCGCGCTCCGAACCCGAGTTGTTCTGGGCACTGCGCGGCGGCAAGGGCAACTTCGGCGTGGTCACCGCGCTGGAATTCGACCTGTTCCCGGTGTCCCGGCTCTACGGCGGCGCCCTCTACTTCCCCGGTGAGCGGATGGCCGACGTACTGCGCGCCTGGACCGCCTGGCACCCGGGCACGCCGGAGACCATGGTCTCGTCGTTCGCCGTACTGCGGCTTGCCGGGCAGACCGAACTGCCCGTGCCCCTGCACAGGGAGTTCCTGGTGTCCGTCCGGATCGCCTTCAACGGCACGACCTCGCAGGGCGAGCGGATGGTGGCGCCGCTGCGGGCGGCGGCCCCGGCCGTCCTGGACACCGTTGCGGACATGCCGTACACGAAGGTGGCGACGATCCACAATGAGCCGGCCGAACCAGTGCCCTACTACGAACGAAGCATCATGCTGCGGGAGTTCCCCTCGCCGGCGCAGCACCGGCTCGTCGACCTCGCCGGCCCGGGCTCCGCGAGCAGCCTGACGATGGTCGAACTGCGCGCTCTGGGCGGCGCATGGGACCGGGAGCCGGCCGTGCCCAACGCCGTCGCGACCAGGGGCCTGCCGTACGTCCTGCTGGGTGTCGCGGGCGGTCCGGTCTCGCGGGAGCAGCAGCTCTAGGACTCCGTCGCCGTACTGCTCGACGGCATGGGACCCTGGCGGGGCGACCGGCGGTTGGTGAACAACCTCGCGCCGGACGAGGCTGCCGACGCCCCCGCGATCTATGGACCGGAGCGTTACGAGCGGCTGGCGGCGGTCAAGAAGACCTACGATCCGGCGAACACGTTCCGGCTCAACCACAACGTGGCGCCGGCCGCCTGATCGGACACTGCGCGTGGCGCTGACGGCGGGCCGGGAGGCGCGTTCCGGACGGCCTCGGCGCGACCTGCCGTCCTCCACGGCAAGCGACACGACGGCCTGTCAAGACATGCGCCCATTGGCCGAGGCACGCCAAAAGGTGAAGGACGGGTTGCGTGCCGGGGCCGTCATTGGACGGGTGGTTAACGGGCGCCGGGAATGTGAACAGCGCGGCTGAACCGCAACGGCTGATCAGCGGCGGAGTCCCCGTTCCGGCGCCCGTGACATCCCCATAAAAGCCCACCAACTCACGGCCTGGGCATGTCACTTGACTGCCCCCGCCGCAGGGCGGGAAGTTCACCCGGGTCCACGAGCATCGGCGCCCATGAGCAACCTCAGTCGCCGCATCTTCATCCTAGGCGGGCTCACCACAGCGAGCGTCGCAGCGCTCCAACTCGGGGCGATGGCCCAGCCGTCGGCCGCCGCCGCCACTCCCTTCCCCTTCACGCTCGGTGTCGCCTCCGGCGAACCGGACGACAACAGCGTGGTGCTCTGGACGCGTCTGGCTCCCGCACCGACCAACGCGGACGGCCAGGGCGGCATGCCCAACGCCGACGTCGCCGTCGACTGGCAGGTGTCGACCAACCAGAACTTCACCACCCTCGTCAGCTCCGGTACGTTCACCGCGCGCTACGCCCAGGCCCATGCGGTGCACGTGCTGGCCGGCGGACTCGCTCCGGACTCCGAGTACTACTACCGGTTCCGGGCGCAGGGATTCATCTCCCCGGTCGGCCGGACCCGCACCGCGCCGGCCGTGAACACGGTCGGGCGCGACTTCACGATGGCCTTCGCCTCGTGCGCCCACTACGAGCAGGGCTACTACACCGCCTACCGCCGGATGGCCGACGACCGCCCCGACCTGATCCTGCACCTGGGCGACTACATCTACGAGGGCGGCGCCACCTCCGGCGCCGTGCGCCAGCACCTCGGCAGCGAGATCGTGTCGCTGGCCGACTACCGCCGCCGCTACGCGCTCTACCGCAGCGACCCCGACCTGCAGGCCGCGCACGCGATCGCGCCGTGGCTGGTCGTGCCGGACGACCACGAGGTGGAGAACAACTACGCCAACATGGTCCGCGCCGACAGCAGCCCCGCGCTGACGGCGGCCCAGTGGACCGCGCGCCGCACCGCCGCGTACCAGGCCTACTTCGAGAACATGCCGCTGCGCGCCGCCGCGACGCCCTCCGGCAACAGCATCCAGCTCTACCGCCGGGTCCGCTGGGGGACCCTCGCCACGTTCCACATGCTCGACACCCGCCAGTTCCGCGACGACCAGGCCTGCGGCGACGGCACGAAGGTCTGCGCCGACGCCGATCTGCCGTCCCGTTCGATCACCGGCGCGGCTCAGGAGGCGTGGCTGCTCGACGGACTCGGCCAGCACCTGAGCACCTGGGACCTCATCGGCCAGCAGGTCTTCTTCGCCCGCAACGTGAACTCGGCCGGCGCGATGAACATGGACGCCTGGGACGGGTACCGGGGCAGCCGGGCGCGGATCCAGCAGGGCATCATCGACCGCGGCGTACGCAACCCGGTCGTCCTCACCGGTGACGTGCACGCGTCGTGGGGCAACAACCTGAAGGCGGACTACGCCAATCCGTCGTCGGCGACGATCGGCTCCGAGCTCGTCTGCACCTCCATCACGAGCACCGGCAACGGAAGCGCCACCACGACGATCCCCAACGGATCGCTCAACCCGCATCTGCGCTTCTACTCCGACCGGCGCGGCTACGTCCGCACGCACATCACGCCGTCGCAGCTCACGGCCGACTTCCGGTCGGTGGCGACGGTGACCGAGCACGGCGCGGCGGCGACGACCGCGCGGACCTTCGTCATTCACGACGGACAGCCGGGGTTGGCCGATGCGTAAGCTCTCCGTACTCGGCGCGGCCGTCGCCGGCTTCGCCGCGGTCCTCGCCATGACCTGCCCGGCCTCGGCGGCCGGGCCCTCGTCCTGGGCGACCGCGAACAGCGACTCCGCCGGTGACCAGGACACCTCCTCGATCGCGGCCAACCGCCTCGGCGACACCGCGGTGGTGTGGGAGGACGACCGCGACTCGACCAACCCGGGCGACAACGCGCACAGCGACGTGTGGGTGCGGATGTACCGCAACGGCGTCTCGGCCTACGAGAAGAAGCTCTCGGCGGGCGGGACCGCGGGTGTGGCCTGGCGGCATCTCGAGCCCGACGTGGGCATCGACGACCGGGGCAACACCGTCGTCGTGTGGGCGGAGGACCCGGACGGCAACGGGTTCTACAACATCACCTACCGGGTGCTCTCCCCCGCCGGTGCGCTCCTCGGCTCCGGCCAGGCCAACGCGAGCGCCGACGGCCAGCAGATCCATCCGCGTGTCGCGGTCGACCCGGACGGTGCGCCGGGCAGCACCACGGCGGTCGCGTTCTCCGTGGTGTGGGAGGACATCCAGGGCACGGCGGCGGCGACGGTGAAGGCCGCCGGGTTCACCGGGACCACGACCAAGGCCTACGAGGTGACGGTCAACGCGGCCGGCGGTGCGCACCACAACCCCGACATCGCGACCTCCGCCTCGGGCGACGCCGTCGTCGTCTGGGACGAGGACACCGACAACAACGGCTTCTACCAGATCGGCCTGGTGAAGCTGGCCAAGGCGAACGGGGCGGTCACCCTCAGCCGCCGCAGTGCCAACAGCCTTGGCGACGGGCAGCAGCAACGTCCGGCCGTGGCCGCGAACTTCAACGGCGACTTCGCCGTGGCGTGGGAGTCCGACCACACCGGGACCCGTGGTGTCTGGGCCCGGTCGTTCACCGCGACCGGCACCGCCGGCTCGGCCGAGGTCGAGGTGTCCGGCGGAACCGGCGCGGGCCACCCCACCGTCGGCATCGACGACCAGCGCGACGCCGTGGTCGGCTGGAGCGTCGCCGGCAGCGATCCGGCGGTCTGGGCCCGGGGCCTCAACCCCGACGGCACCTTCGCCGGCCGGTTGCCGGCCCAGTCCGTCAGCCAGGTCACGACCGGCCGGCAGGAGCAGCTCTCGCTGACCTCCTCCCCGTTCGGCATCCTCTCCATGGCGTACACCGACGACAACGACGGCAACACCTTCGACCAGGTCCTGCTGAGTCTGGGGGCGACCAACTCGGACTGGTGACGTCCAACCGGGCTTTCCCGGAGGGCAGATCCGGCAGCCGGTTCCGGAACCGCGCAAGGGAGCGCGGTTCTCCGGCACCGCTGCCGGATCACCTCCGAGCGCCGGGCCGCACGCCCGTGACGGGGCGGCGAAAACCGCTGTCCCGTCGCCGGAACACCGTGGTAGACAACCGGCGTGAACATGACCTTGGAGTTCCCCGATCTGCTGCGGCTGATCGACGAGCGGGCCGCCGCCTTCCGCGCCGTCGTCGCCTCCGCGCCCAGCCTCGACGTACAGGTGCCGACCTGCCCCGAGTGGACGCTGTTCGATCTGGTGCAGCACATCGGCGAGGGGCGCTACGCCTGGGCCGCCACCGTCGCCGCGGGACCCGGAGCCCCGGGGAAGGCCGTACCGGCCGACGCCCCTGACGTGCCGCATGAGCGCGAGGCGCAGCAGGCCTGGCTGGCAGGCGCGACGCGGGAGTTGCTGGACGCCCTGCGGGAGGCCGGCCCTGACCGCGGTTGCTGGACGTGGTGGGGGGATTCCCAGTCGCCGCAGACCTGCGGCGCCGTCGCCCGGCACCAGCTCCAGCAGCTCGCGGTGCACACCTACGACGCCCAGCTCACGGTGGGCGCCGCCGTGCCGCTGCCGGTCGAGGTGGCACTCGACGGGGTCGACGAGTTCCTGTCCACCTGCTGCGCCACGACGAGCGCCTGGCCGCACGAGCCCGCCACCGTCGAATACCACGCCACCGAGGGCCGCTCCTGGCGGCTGTGGCTCTCCGCCGACGGCGCGCGGGCCGCCCGCATCCCCACGCCCGGCGCCATGTCCGCGACCCCGGACGAGACGGTCGACGCCTCCGCCCGGGGCACGGCCCACGAGCTGGTCATGGCCCTGTACGACCGCATTCCGATGGACTCCCTGAAGCTCGAGGGCGACCCGCGCCTCTTCGACCTGCTCCAGGAATGGGACCCGGGCGCCTGAGGAACCGACGGCAGCGTCGAACGACCCGGGCTGCCCCCCGCACATCAGGGCTGTTCGACCCATGCGGTGGTTCGGCACCGCTGACACAGTGGCCTGGGCAGAGGGGGCCGCGACGCATCACCGCTCGGCTCCGCCGACCGCCTCGTACGGCGTTCCCCCCTCCTGCCCGGCGGAGACACCGAGAAGAGCCCGGCATCGCGCCGCGACGCCGCGGGCCGTCGTGGGCACGTCGCGCGCAGTCCCCCGTACCGGCTGCGCGGCGTTGTCCGCGACGCCGCCGGGCAGCACGACACGGAAGAGACAATGGCTCCACTCGTCAATGAACCCATGGCCGACACCCGTGGGATGAGCGCCGTGCACACCGCGCTGCACCGCGAATTCAGGCTGCTTCCCGACCTCGTCCGGTCCGTCGTCCCCGGCGACACCCGTCGCGCCGAGATCGTCGGTGCCCACGCGGCGCTGCTGTGCCGGATCCTGCACACCCAGCACGAGGGCGAGGAGCTGCTGCTGTGGCCCAGGCTCCTCGAACGCGCCGGTGTGGAGGCGGAGATCATCGTCTCGACCGTGCGGCAGCAGCGCCGGGCCATCGCGGGTCCGCACGCGGAGGCGACCGGGCTGCTCGCGGACTGGCGCACCACCGGGCGGAACGGCGCCGGGCTCGCGGGGGCGTTCGAACGGCTCGCGACCCTGCTCATCAGGCACATGGCCCTGGTGGAGAAGGAGGTGCTGCCGCTGTCGGAGCGGCACATCACCGCGGCCGAATGGCACGAGCTCGGCGTGCACGGGATGGCCGGTATGGCGAAGAGGGACCTGCCGCTGGTCTTCGGGATGGCGTTGTACGAGGGGGATCCGGAGGTCGTCCAAGCCGTCCTGGCGAACGCCCCGTTGCGCGTCCGGCTCGCCGTCACCGTGCTGGGGCGGCGTCGTTACGCGTCCCACGCCCGGCAGGTCCACGGAACGGTCACGCCTTTTCGCGTCGGTTCCTGAAGCACCTGCGGCGGCGGTGGCGCCGCCGTCCGCCGCGCCGCTTCAGTGAACGGCGATCTCGCGGTGTGCGGGTGGCGGCGGCTGGGCATCGGGGACGCCGGTCCGCGAGCGCCCACCTTCCGCCGCACGGACACTGACGGCGTCGATCGCGAAACACGGCCAGTCGAGTCCGCTGCGGGCGCTGAGCTCGTCGAGGAGGACCTCGCGGAGCCGTGCCCAGACCCCGTCCCGGCTCCACTGGGCGAAGCGCCGGTAGACCGTGGGCCAGGCGGGCCCGAACACCGGCGGCAGTTGCCGCCACGCACACCCGGACGTGGCCACGAAGATGATGGCGGCCAGGGCCTCGCGGTCACCGGCCCGCCTCCGGCCCCCGCCCTGCGCGCGCTCCACCTCGGTGGGCGGCACGACCAGCCGGAAGAGAACCCACAGCTCGTCCGGGGCCAGCCGCGTCGTCAGGTCTGCCATGGCCGGCCCAACTCCCGCACGTCACCGGCCCAGACCCAGAGGCGGGTCAGCACCACCGCCACCGCTCCCGCGGTGGCCGGCGGCGCGATGCCGTGGGCGATGCCCGGGATCAGGCACAGCGCACATGCCGCGCAGACGGCCAGGGCTCCCAGGACGGCCAGGTGGCGGCCCGGCCGCCCGTCGTCCCGTGCCGCTTCCATCTCTGTCGTGTCCTCCACGTCCGCCATCGGCGTCGTTCCTTCCCGATCGTTCCCGGGCCTGTGCGTCTCCACCGTAGGCAGCGGCCCCGCCGCATTCCTTGTCCGAGGGCGCATGAAGCCTTGCCTCTGCGTGCGCCCGGAATAATCGGGAAGCGGGAGAAGTCACCGGACGGGCCCTGTACGAACGCCCAGGGAAAGGCGCCAAAGAAAACACGCCCATAAAGCATTTCGCAGGGTAGACACGGAAAGCCGACGGGCACCATGAAGGCATGGACCGCCGCCGGTCCTTCCGGCTCCCGCAATGCGGCGGAACGCGGTACATCAGCGGCACGGATCAACAAGGCCGAGGAGATGGCCTGTTCACCAGTGCCCGGCAGCAGCGGAGACACCGAGCGGCGATTCGCTCGGTCCATGTCATCATCTGCAGTCATCATCTGCAGTCATCAAGTGACTACTTGAATGATGCACCAGTCTATCACCATCGACGCTTCGATCCCGGCGGAATTTGCGCGCGGAGGATACGAACATGAAAAGCCATCACTCAGCCGAACCACACCCCGCACCGCAGATCCTCCGGGAGGCCTTCAGAATTCTGGACTGCTTCTCCGTCGACACACCGTGCCTGCACCCCTCGGAAATCGTCCGCATGACCGGCATGCCGTCATCGACGCTGACCGGGATCCTGCACGCGCTCGTCGAGGAGAACGCGCTCCAGCGCGAGGGTGCCTTCTTCTGTGTCGGTCTGCGCGTGATCCGGTGGTCGGCGTCGGCGGACGTGGCCTCGGACCTCATCACAGCGGCCAGGCCCGCGGTCGCGGCACTCCGGGACAGGACCGGTGAATGCTGCGGCCTCCACATCCGCCGGCACGGCAACCAGGTCACCGTGGTGTGGGCGAACTCCACGCGCCCGCTCACCCCTCACGGCTACGTCGGCCAGGTCAGACCCCTGTGCGGCAGTGCGGCGGGCAAGGTCTTCATGGCCTACGAACCCCATGCGCTCCGGCTCGTCCTGGACGCGGGGCTGACCGCCTACACCCGCAGGACGGTCGTCCAGCCCGAGGCCCTGCACCGGCAACTGGACGAGATCAGGCTGCGGGGCTGGACCTTCGTCTGCGAGGAGCACGAAATGGGCCTGAACGCCCTGGCCGCCCCCGTCTACGCCACCGACGGCACCGTGACGGCCGCCGTCACCCTCGGGGGGCCGACGCAGCGGCTGACCTCGGACCGGGTGGAGGAACTCGCCCGGCACGTGACGGACTGCGCCCTGGACATATCGCGCTTCCTGGCGACGAGCCGGTGGTCCGGGTGAGTCCGCCCGGCCCGGCCCGGCGGCGCCGCCCGTCCCGGGCACGACGAAGCCGGCGTCCCGCGGGGCAGTTCCCCGCGGGACGCCGGCCCGCTCCCCCGCCCGGCGGCCCTACCCCAACCGCCCCCTCTCCTCGGAACGGGAGTCGCCGGCCGGCCCGGTGAGCGCGGCGGCATCCGGCTTCTCGACCCGCGTCAGCGCGACCATCGCCAGATCGTCATCGGGAAGCGCCCCGGTGTGCGCGACGAGATCCTGGAGGATCTCCGACAGCGCGTCGGGCAGGCAGACGCGACGAGCCGCGCTCTGCCGGGTCCACTCCCACGCCGTCGCGCGCTCCAGCAGCGGGTAGCAGTGCCCGGCGGCGTCGCGGGCCTCGATCAGCCCGTCGGTGTAGAGCAACAGCGCGTCCCCTGCCGCCAGTTCGAAGCGCTCCTCGATGGCACCCACGTCCTGGAGGCCGTGCAGGCCCAGCGGGGGCGACGAACAGCCGGAGACCAGGGCCACGGAACCGCAGTGGGCCCGGACCGGCGGCGGATGGCCCCGGTTGACCATGCGCACCTGCCGCTCGCCGTCAGGGACTTCCAGGAGCAGAGCGGTCACGAAGCGTTCGTCCCGAACCCGGGTGCCGTCGGTGCCGTCGTCGGTCTCCGCCAGGTGGCGCAGGAAACTCTGCTCCAGGCGCCCCGACAGCTCGGTCAAGGTGGCGGTGCAGGGAGCCCATTCGCGGAAGGCCCCGAGCACGGCCGCGACGTCCTCGAACGTGGGCAGGCCCTTGCCGCACACGTCACCGATGATCAGGCGTGTCGCACCGCCCGTCCGGGCCACGGCGTACAGGTCGCCGCCCACCTCGCCCCGGCCGCCGCACGCGCGGTAGACGGAGGCGATGCCCAGGGCGCCGATACGCCTCGGCAGCGGCCGCAGCAGCACTCGCTGGACGGTGTCGGACACCGCGCGCGCCTGCGTGGCCGTGGAACGGTACCGGTTCTTCAGTCGGGCCAGGACCGCCGCCACCACCCCGGTGGTGACCACCGGGGCCAGGCCGCACGCGTAGCTCGGATGGTGCAGCGGCAAGATCGCGCAGAGCGCGCTCACCCCGCAGACGGCCAGGGCCCCCAGGATCCCTGCCACAGCCAGATGGTGTCCCGGCTGCCTTTCGCCCCGCTCCTCCTCGAACCTGTCCATATGCGTCATCTGCGTCACTCCTTCACGGTCGTCCCGGCTCCACTGAGGGTGGGCCACTGTCGACCGTAGGTTCGTGACAGGTCCTGCTCCTTGCTCCGTGGCGCACGGTGCCTTGCCCGTCCCTGCAGCCCCCGGAACACCGAGGCGCCGCCGGCACGTGCCCGTCCGGCGGCGCTCGACGCGCGCGGTTCAGCGCTCGCCGAGATTGATCAGGGCGTCGCGCAGTGCCGCGCGGGAGGCGATCCCGAGTTTGGGGAAGATGCGGCCCAGATGGCCCCCCACGGTGCGCGGCGAGAGGTAGAGACGCTCGGCGATCTGCTTGTTGGTCAGACCGGTGGCCGCGAGACGGGCGATCTCCAGCTCCTGCGGGGTGAGCATGACGGGCTCCGGCCCTTCGGCGCGCCTGGTCATCCCCCCGCTCGCCTGCAGCGTGCGTGCCGCCCGGTCCGCCCAGGGCCGGGCACCGAGTTCCTCGAAGGCCGCGAGGGCAGCGCGCAGCGAGGCCCGGGCCTCGGTGGTCGATCGCGCCTTGCGGAGGCGTTCGCCGTAGGCCAGGGTCACGCGTGCCCAGTCGAAGGGCCATTGCTGGACACCGGGGTGGGACAGGGCCTGCTCGAACAACTCGATCGCGGCCTCGTCCGCTTCCGCGGCCATGGCGGCCGCGGCGTCGACGAGCATGGCCCTGCGCGGGGAGAGCCGGGCGATCCCGGCGCTGCGGACCGCCCGGACATGGGCGGCCGCCTCCTCCCGCCGGCCGGTGCGGACCGCGGCCTCCACCAGGTCCACCATCACGAGCAGTGCCACGGGGGTGTACGGGGCCAGCTCCCCGGCCGCGCTGACGGCCGCCGCGTGCCCGTAGACGCGCTCGAAGTCGCCCTCCGCCTGCCGGATCAGCACCTGGACGTGCTCGGCCAGGGTCACCAGATGGAACGCGCCGCGCGACGTCCCCCACAGGGCCATCGCCTCGGCCGCTTCCCCGGCGGCCACGGCGTCGCCGCGCGCCGCCGCGACCACGGCCCGGTAGTACACGAAGTACCAGGAGACGGCCTCGAAGGACAGCTCCTTGCACAGCCGCACTCCCTGGTCGGCCAGCGCGGTCGCCTCGTCCCACCTGCCGGTCAGGAACGCGTCCGTGCACAGCAGCGGCAGCACGAAGATCTGCTTGCGCCCCTGGGGCGAGATGCGCGACACGGCGTCGCGCACATCGGCGAACCGGTCGGCGGTGAGGCTGACGACACCGATCCGCGTGATCCGCGCCGGATTGGTCTCCTGGGGCAGCCCGGCGATGAGTTCCTCCAGGTCGCGTTGCGCGGGCAGGGCGGTGCGCGCGGGGTCGCCCTGCGTCGCGACGTAGACGGCCAGCAGCCGGGGGACGTCGGCCCCGAGTCGGTCGAGGATCTTCTCCAGGGGGACCCACAGCTCCTGGCGGCCGCCGAGGCAGCACAGCAGGACCAGGAGGTGGAGCGCCTCGTCCAGCGCGAGATCCCGGGCGTCGTAGGAGCGGTCGAGGCTCTCGATCGCCTTGAGCAGCGTCTGGTGGGCCGTGTCGATGTCGCCCTCGCCGTCGAGCAGCCGGTGGACCGAGACGGCGGCCGAGTAGAGCAGCGCGCGTTCGTCGGTGCCGACGCGCCGGGCGTCGTCGATCAGCCGGGAGGCCGTGATCAACTCACCGGACGCGTCCGCCCGTATGTAGGCGGCCGCGGAGAGCCGGCGCGCGCGGTCGGCGGCGCCGGGGGACAGGTGCGCGGCCTTGGTGAGGGCGCGGATCGCCGCCGTGGCGTCGCCCCGCCGCACGAGGCGGTGGGCGCTGCCCTCCAGCAGGGCGGCGACGCACTCGTCGAGTTCCGTGCACGCCTCCCCCAGGTGGTACGCGCGCCGGTCGGGCCATTCGTTCAGCACCTCGGCGAGTTCGCGGTGCACGGCGCGGCGCTCCGTGGTGGTGGATCCCTCCAGCACCGCGGTACGGATCATCGGGTGCAGGAACCTGAGGCGATGGCCGAACTGGTCGATGTGCACGAGTCCGTGGCACTCGGCGGCCTCGAAGTCCGTGGGACCGGACGCGGAGCAGAGCCTTTGCACGGCCGCCTGGAGCACCGCGACGTCCCCCGTCTCCTCCAGTGCGGAGACCAGAAGCAGTCGGCGGGTGGCCGCGGGCAGCGCCGCCACGCGCGAACCGAAGGCCTCCCGGAGGCGGCGGCTGAACGGCAGCGGGTCGGGCAGGCGCTCCAGCCCGGCGCGCTGCGGTCCGCTGAGCGCGGCCGGGAGTTCCACCAGGGCCAGCGGGTTTCCCTGCGCGGCGGCGATGACGCAGTCCAGCGCGCATCCGGCCAGGTCCGGATGGCGGAGACCGGCCAGCAGCCGTGACGACTCCCCGTCCAGCGGCGGGATCTCGTACTCGGCCCGTCCGCCGCTCTCGAGAGGGCCGCGCTTCCCCCGGTGGGTCGCGGCGAGGAACGTGATGCGACTGCCGGAGAGCCTGCGTGCCACGAACTGCAGCACGGCCGCGCTGGCCGGGTCCACCCACTGGAGGTCGTCGACGATCAGCAGGATGGGCGTCTCGGCGGCCGCGCCGCGCAGCAGCACGAGGGCGGCGTTGGAGACCAGGAACCGGTCCGGCGGCGTTCCGCTGCCGAAGCCCAGCGCCACGCGCAGCGCCTCCCGGTGCGCGCCTTCCAAAGTCCCGGAACTCTCCTCCCAGACGGGGAAGAGCAGCTGGTTGAGGCCCGAGTACGCGACCTCGCTCTCGATGGCCGCGCCCCCCGCGCGCAGCACCCTGGCACCCGCGGTGAGGGCCCGCTGGCCGAGCAGGTTGAGCAGCGTCGTCTTGCCCACTCCGGGCTCTCCCGACAGCAGCACCGCACCGCCGGAATCGACCGAGCCGAGCAGTGCCTCGACCCGCTCCACATCCTCATCACGACCCACCAGTGCCGGAAGGCTGTTTGCGTCGGCCGTGTACACCATGGACTGCATCGGATGGTTCGTGCTCCCTGGTTCAGGCGGGCGCTCTCGATCCGGGACGCCTGGCGTCCGGCAGGGTCGAAAGCATCACCTTCTCACCATGATCTGTACTGGAAAGTGTTACATGACATGAGAAGGGACCTCATGCGGACAGTGTTTCCTTTCGCCCGCTTTGATCCTCACCTTCGGCACTTCCCGACGGGGATGCGTCACCGCGGCTGCCGAGCCCGGTGTTGATGAGTGGGGTGAGCCGCTGCACCGCGTTGTCGATGAGGTTGAGATCGGCTTTGGTGTGGGCGATGGCGGCGTCGACGAGCAGGGCGACGAGGGGGTCGTCGGCGTGGGTGCGGCGCAGGCGCGCGAGTCCGGCGAGTTCCGACACATAGGTCTGCCGCTGCGCCTCGACGAGGGTGTCCAGGGCGTCGGCCCCCAGGGAGGCGGCGCCGAGGAGCTTGAGGAACAACTCGTCGCGGAAGCCGCCGGTGCGGGTCCAGGCGGCGGTGGCCCACTCGGTCAACTCGTCCTGGCCGGTGGGCGTGAGCTGGTAGCGCGTCTTGTCGGGCCGGTCGGTCTGGGCGACCTGGGACCGGGTGACGTAGCCGTCGCGGACGAGGCGGTCGAGGATCTGGTAGAGGTGGCCGATGTTGAGGCCGCCCCATTGCGGGCCGATGGCCTGCTCGAAGCGGCCCTTGAGCTCGTAGCCGTGGCTGGGGCCTTCGGACAGCAGAGCGAGCACCGCATGATGCAGTGGCACTTTCACACCCCCTATGTATTGTGACAATGTACCGCTGCATTGTGGCAATGCAGGAGGGTGGGAGGGGCTCATGGGTGTGACGTTGCGGGGGGTGACCCGCCGTTACCCGGGGATCACGGCGCTGGACGGTGTCGATCTGGAGATCGCCGACGGTGTGTCGGTGGCGTTGACCGGGCCGTCGGGCGCGGGCAAGTCCACCGTGCTCCATGTGATCGGTGGAATGGACCGGCCGGACTCGGGGTCGGTGGAGGTCGACGGGGCCGAACTCACCGCGGCCCGGCTGGACGCGCACCGCCGCCGCATCGGCTTCGTCTTCCAGCGGTTCCACCTGCTGCCCGCACTCACGGCGCTGGACAACGTCCTGGTGCCGGTGCTGCCGCGCCGGGTGGAATTCGACCGGCGGGAGCGCGCGATGGAGCTCCTGGACGCCGTCGGCCTGGCCGGGCGGGCCGGTGCGCTGCCCTCGCAGCTCTCCGGTGGCCAGCAGCAACGGGTCGCGGTGGCCCGGGCGTTGATCAACCGTCCGGGGCTGCTGCTCGCGGACGAGCCGACGGGCAATCTCGACAGTGCGACCGGGCGGGAGATCATCGACCTGCTGCTGGCTTTGAGCGAGCAGTTCGGCATGACGATGCTGATCGCCACTCACGACGCGGAGGTCGCCGCGAACTGCGACCGGATCGTGCGGTTCCAGGACGGCCGGATCACCTCCGACCAGCAGGTGACACCCGCCGCCGACGTGCTCGACCGGCTCGGGGGCCTGCGTCCGTGATAGCCATGATCCTCTCGCAGTTGCGGCGGCACCGCGGCCGCGCGCTGGCGCTGGCCGCCGGCATCCTGGTGGCCGCGACCAGTTTCACCCTGCTGACCTCGACGGTGACGACCAGTCAGGCCCGCACCACCGACACCGTCCGCAAGAACGCCCGCTCCGCCTATGACGTCCTGGTCCGCCCGCACGGCAGTCAGAGCGCCGTGGAGCGGGCCGACGGCCTGGTCGAGGCCAACTTCCTGTCCGGGATCTTCGGCGGGATCACCCTGGACCAGTACAACGCCATCAAGGACATGGCCGGAGTGCAGATCGCCGCACCGGTCGCCAACCTCGGCTACCTCATGGTGCAGGGCACCGTCAAGATCGACGTCTCCAGGTTCCTCGATCCCGGCGCGCCCGCCCAGATGCTGCGGATCCGGCCGACCCTGACCACCGGCCTGAACCGCGTCCCGGCCGCCGACCAGTACGTCTACGTGAGCCGCAACCCGATCAAGCGACCCACCAGACCTCCCCACGACTGGTCGCCGAGCGACCTGCTTCAGGAGGACACGGGCCACGGCGTGTACTCGGTCTGCTGGTACTACAACTACAACAAGACCGACCTGCACATCCAGCGTGCCGACGACGGCGGTTACGAGCCGCTGGAACCCGTTTTCATCCGGGAGGACCGCCGCGAGGAGTCCCCGTTCGACCGCGACATGAACGCGTGGTTGACCTGCCGGACGGGCCACGCCAACGCGACGGCCGAAGTCCCGGTCTCCTACCCGGTGCTCCTTTCGGCGATCGACCCCAGCGCCGAGAACCGGCTGATCGGCCTGGACCGTGCCGTCACCTCCGGTCGCATGCTCACCGACCGGGACAAGCCTGTCTGGGGCAACGGGGAGCGCTGGTCGGCGGAGTCCTCCTACTGGAAGGTCCCGGTCGTGCTCAACGACCGGACGCTGACCGCCGGCACTCTCGACGCCCGTGTCGAACGCCTCCAGGTCGGCGACCCGGCCGCCCTGCCGGCGAAGCTCGGCAGCCCCGCCGCCCACGACTTCGTCAACGCCTTGCGCGGAACGCCCGTCGGACACGTCACCGCGAGGATCGAGAAGGGCTACCCCGAGAAGTTCACCTATCCGCCCATGGCTTCCAGCTACTGGACGATCGGCCCGGTCGACTACCGCCGCACGGCGCACGGCCTGGCTCCGCGGCCTCGTGCCGGCCAGTCGCCCGAGCTCTGGCGGACCAACGAGAACCGGCAGTTCGTCGACCTCGTCCCCGAGGAGAACACGGGCACCCAGTACCGGAAGGTCACCAGCCATCCCGGCACGTTCTGCTTCGGCTACCTCACCTGCGAACGCGAGGACTACGGACGGACCTCGATCCCCTATCTGGTCCCGGTCGGACGCTACGACGCCTCCGAACTGCCGGGCTTCTCCACGCTGTCGCAGGTGCCGCTGGAGACCTACCGCTCCCCGCAGGTCACCGGCGCCGACAAGGCCGCACGGGCCGCGCTGCACAACCGGCCGCTCGCCCCCGACCGCAACCTCGGCGGCTACCTCACCGCCCCGCCCACCATGCTCACCACGATCGACTCGATCCCCGCCCTCACCAAAAGCCGCCGCCAACCCACCCTCCAGGACACGGCACCCGTCAGCGCCATCCGCATCCGCGTCAGCGGCGTCACCGGCGTCGACCCCGCCTCCCAAGCCCGCGTCAACGCCGTCGCCGGACACATCCGCACCACCTTCCCCGGCCTCCAGGTCGACATCACCATCGGCAGCTCCCCGGCACCACAGACCATCACCCTGTCCGGCGTCGACGTCCGCGAGTACTGGACCGCCAAGGGCGTCGCCCTGCACATCCTCAAAGCCGTCGACACCAAAAGCGCCGTACTCTTCGTGCTCGTGCTGGTGGTGTGCGCCCTCTTCCTCGCACAGGCCGCCCTCGCCTCCGTCCGCTCCCGCCGCACCGAGATCGGCACCCTGCGCTGCGTGGGCTGGACCTCCTCCGACATCCTCCGCCTGGTCCTCGGCGAACTCGCCGCCATCGGCCTCGGCGCAGGCGCCGCCGGCTCCCTCCTCGCCTACGTCCTCGGCACCCTCCTCCACCTCCCCGACGCAGGCGTCAAGGCCGCCCTCGTCCTGCCCGTCGCCCTGCTCCTCGCGCTCACCGCCGGCGCGATCCCCGCCTGGCGGGCCACCAGACTCCGTCCCCTGGACGCCATCAGACCCCCCGTCACCACCGGCGGCCGGCCCGCACCCGTGCGCTCCCTGCCCGGCCTGGCCGCGCGCAACCTCCTGCGAGTCCGCGGCCGCACCGTGCTGGGCGCGGCCGGACTCGCCCTCGGCGTCGCCGCGTTCACCGTGCTCCTCGCCCTCACCCTCGCCTTCCGCGGCGAAGTCGCCGGCTCCCTGCTCGGCAACGCCGTGGTCGCCCAGGCACGCACCGCGGACTACCTCAGCGTCGCCCTGTCCCTGCTGCTCGGCGCGGCCGGCGCCGTGGACGTACTCGTCCTGTCACAACGCGAACGCGCCGCCGACCTCGCCGTCCTGCGCGCCACCGGATGGACCACCCGCGAACTCGCCCGCCTCACCGTCTACGAAGGCATCCTCCTCGCCCTGCTCGGCGGACTCACCGGCGCGGTCGCGGGACTCGCCGCGGTCCTGACCATCGGACGGGGCATGCTGCAGGGACACCTGCCGACCGTCGCCGGCGCCGCAGCCCTCGCCACCCTCGCCGCCGTCGCCCTGGTCAGCGCCGCCCTCGCCTTCCCCATCCGCGCCCACTCCCGCATCGCCCCCGCCCACCTCCTCGCAGCCGACTGACCAGCCGTGACGCGAGATGATGATGTCCAGGAGCGCACGGCACCCACCGGGCGGTGCGCCGTACGCCCGTTCAGCGCGAAGGAGCAGCCATGACCGTCGGGGAAGAGGACCGCACCGGCATCGCGGGGTCCGGTGACGACGGTCCGGCGGCACCCGGCCGCAAGCGGCCGCGCAAGGTCCGCGGGCAGCGCCCCTGGTGGCAGGAGCTGCCGATCCTGATCGTGGTGGCGCTGGTCCTGGCGCTGGGGATCAAGACCTTCTTCGTCCAGGCCTTCTCCATCCCCTCGCGCTCGATGCAGAACACCCTCCAGGTCGGCGACCGGGTCCTGGTGGACAAGTTCACCCCGTGGTTCGGCGCGAAGCCGGAACGCGGCGAGGTCGTGGTCTTCCGCGATCCCGGCGGCTGGCTGGACGACCAGCCGGCCCAGCGGAGCGGCCCCGGCCCGAACGCGGTCACGAAGGTCCTGGCCTTCGTCGGGCTGATGCCCTCGGCCGACGAGAAGGACCTCATCAAACGCGTGATCGCGGTCGGCGGCGACACCGTGACGTGCGAGAGCGGCAAGCCCGTCGAGGTCAACGGGAAGCCCCTGGACGAGCCCTACATCTATCCCGGGGCCACACCGTGCGACGATTTCCCGGTCGGCACCGTGAAGGTACCGAAGGACCGCCTGTGGGTGATGGGCGACCACCGCGACGACTCCGGGGACTCCCGCATCCATGTCCAGGAACCGGGCGGCGGCTTCGTGCCCGTGGACGACGTGGTCGGCCGGGCCTTCGCCGTCGCCTGGCCGGTGCCGCGGTGGTCCACGCTTCCGGTGCCCGCCGGCTTCGACGGGGGATGACACCCGGTGGCGCGGCGCGCGTCACGCCCCGGGTGCCACGTCCTGCTCGGCCCAGACGATTTTCCCCTCGCCCCGCGTGTAGCGGGTGCCGCGCCGCCGGGAGAGCCGGTTCACCAGGAGCAGCCCGCGGCCGCTCTCGTCCGTGGGGCGGGCGTGGCGCAGGCGCGGCAGGCTGTCGCTGCTGTCGGAGACCTCGCAGGTCATGACCTGGTCGCGGATCAGCCGCAGGCGGATGGGCCCCCTGCCGTGGCGTATCGCGTTGGTGACCAGTTCGCTGACGATGAGTTCGGTGGACGGCACCAGATGCTCCAGCCCCCACCGCGCCAACTGCCGGGTGGTCAGGGCCCGTGCGCTGCTCACCGCGGCAGGCTGGAGGGGAAGGTCCCAGGAGACGACTTGGCAGGGGCCGAGCGCGCGGGTCTGGGCCAGGAGCAACGTGACGTCGTCGTCGGGCGGGTGTGTCGACAGGGCGTCGACGACGTCGGAGCACTGCACGTCCAGCGAGCGGCCGCGCCGGGCCAGGACCGTCGTGAGGCGGTCGATGCCGGCGTCGATGTCCCGGGTCCGGGACTCCACCAGGCCGTCGGTGTACAGGGCGAGCACGCTGTCCTCGGGCAGTTCGAGTTCCACCGCCTCGAAGGAGGACACGCCTGCCCCGAGCGGCGTTCCGGGGGGAAGGTCCGGGAAGGTGATGCGGCCCTCGGGGTCGATGATCGCGGGCGGCGGATGGCCGGCCCGTGCCATCGTGCACCGCCGTGTGACGGGGTCGTAGACGATGTACAGGCAGGTGGCCCAGAGGACTTGGGCGGGCGGTCCCTGGACGTTCTCGTGCTCCTGGGTGATGCGGGTGACCAGGTCGTCGAGATGGGTGAGCAACTCGTCGGGGAGCAGGTCCAGATAGGCCAGCGCCCGAACCGCGGTGCGCAGCCGGCCCATCGTCGCGGCGGCCTCGATGCCGTGCCCGACCACGTCCCCCACCACCAGCGCCACCCTGGCGCCGGACAGGGGGATCACGTCGAACCAGTCGCCGCCGACCCCCGCGACGATGTCCGCGGGCAGATAGCGCGAGGCCACCTCGACGGCCGATCCGCCGGTCAACTGCCTCGGAAGCAGGTTGCGTTGCAGGGTCAGGGCGAACGCGCGCTCGCGGGAGTAGCGGTCGGCGTTGTCCAGGCTCGGCGCGGCCCGGGCCACCAGCTCCTCGGCCAGCAGCAGATCGCCGTCGTCGAACGGCGCCGGATTCCTCGACCGGGCGAAGACCGCCACGCCCAGCACCTCGTCGCGGGCTCGGATCGGTACTGCCATGAGGGCGTGGATCCCGTATGTGCAGGCCTTCTCCGCCCAGGGGTCCTGCGGGTCGAGGCAGGAGGGCTCCAGGACCGTCCGCGTCGGCTTCCCCGTGGACAGGACGCCGCCGTAGGTCGAGTTCGCGGGCGCGAGGATCACCTCCCCCGGTGTCCACAGGGGTTCGCACGGCCCCTGGTGGACCGAGGCCAGGGCGACCCGGCGGAACACGGGGACGGGCCCGTCCACCAGGGCCGGGTGGAGCAGCACGTCCGGGCCGAGCCCGCCCGGGTCCGCCAGGTCGACGATCGCGAAGTCGGCCAGCGCGGGCACCGCGACGGCGGCCAGTTCCTGCCCGGTCCGCGCGACGTCCAGGGTGGTCCCGACACGGCTGTCGGCCTCGCTCAGGATCGCCAGGCGTTCGCGGGCCCGGTCCCGGTCGGCGACGTCCACCCACATCGAGCACACGCCCACGGGGCTGCCGTCCGCGTCGTCCAGCCGGAAGTACGAGGCCTCGAAGGGGCCGCAGGTGCCGGCCGCCGAGAGCCACTCCGGGTACTCGAGGTCGAGCGCCGGGGTCCCGCTGTCCAGCACCTTCCTCATCACCGCCTCGAGCGCGCCGGACTCGGCACCGGGCCGCACTTCCGTCAGCCGCCGGCCGAGGCGCGTCACGGGCGGTATCCCGTCCAGGAGTTCCGCGGTGTCGTTCACCCACACGCAGCGCAGTCCCGTGTCGCGGACGCAGATCGCGACCGGTGCGCTGCCCAGGAGCGACGACAGCGGGGGCCCGTTCACCGCGGGCGAGTCCGCCACCCCGTCCACGCGGGTCGCCGAGACCAGCCAGCGGCAACCGTCCTGCCGCCCGGACAGCCGCGAGACGCGCAGCCCCACGTCGAGCGCCCGTCCGTCCCTGTGGCGCACCCCGACCGTGCCGGCCCACGCCTGCGGCAGCACGTGGGAGCGCCGGGCGAGCGCGGATGCCGCGGCCCGGTCGCCGGCCGAGGCCAGCATCGCCGCGGCGGGTCGCCCCACCGCGTCCTGCGCGGAGTAGCCGAGGAGGTGCCGGGCGGAGTCGACCCACCCCGACACCGTGCCGTCCGCACCGAGTACCGCGATCGGTGTGCAGACGACCTCCGAGACCCCCCAAAACGCTGCGTCAAGCCGTTCTTTGCGTGCTGTCATCGAAGATTCCTGACTGATGTAGATCCTCGACAAGCCATGGCGTGGGTGTGCTCGCCGAATTGTGCTCGCAGGAATGCGTTCATGTCGCATTCAAGAAGGAGGACTGTGAGTCGGATTACAGTGTGCCCCCGCGGGAACTGCGACGCGGACGATTTCCGTGCCACGGGCGGTGGATTGCGTGGAGGGGCAAGGACCGTGCAGGCAGGAGCAAAGGGCGCGGGACGGACCCGGCGCGGTCGCCCGGCCCGTGGCGGCCGACTCGAACAGCACATGGGCGGCAGGGCCGAACGACCCGGGCACCGGCCGCACACGAAGGGCATTTGACGCATGCGCGACCATCGGCGCCGGTGACACAGTGGCCCGGGCAGCGACACGGCAGGGCCTTCTCGTCCGCGACAGGCATCGCCCGCATGCTCCGTGCTCGCCGCCCGCCCCCACACACAGCAGACGGCAGGACAAGGAACGCACCATGGCACCACACGTCGTTGAACCGATGGCCGACACGCGCGACATGTACATGGCTCACACCGCGCTGCGCCGCGAGTTCATCCTGCTTCCCGGCCTCGTCCGGACCGTGCCGCCGGGCGACATCCGGCGCACGGAGGTCGTCGGTGCCCACGCGGACCTGCTGTGCCGCATCCTGCACACCCACCACGAGGGCGAGGACCTGCTGCTGTGGCCCAAGCTCGTCGAGCGCGGCGGTGCGGAGGCCGCCGCCATCGTGCCGACGATGGAGGAGCAGCACCACGCCATCGACACCACGCACACGGAAGTGACCGCACTGCTCGGAGGCTGGCGCTCCACCGGGCTGCGCGGCGCGGAACTCGCCGAGGCGCTGGAGCGGCTGGCGAGCGTGCTCCTGGAGCACATGGCGCTGGAGGAGAAGGAGATCCTGCCGCTCGCCGAGCAGCACGTGACCGCGGCGGAGTGGCACCGGCTCGGCGAGCACGGGATGACGGCCACGCCGAAGAAGGACCTGCCACTGGCCTTCGGCATGGCGATGTACGAGGGCGATCCGGAGGTCGTCAAGGCCGTGCTGGCGACGGCCCCGCTGCCCGTCCGGCTGATCGTCCCCGCGCTGGCACGCCGCCGGTACGCGTCCCACGCCAAGGTCGTCCACGGAACCGCCACGCCGCCCCGCATCGGTGCCTGAGGCCCCCGCCAGGCCCGCGGACGGATCACACGCGCATCCTCCCGGAGGAGGTCTCCGGAATTTCCCGCAATCCCGTCATCGCATTTCTGCGGGTGTCCCGCAGTCCCGCCCGGAATGCCTTCCGCGACCGCGGCCGGACTTTACGGTGGCAGCGTAAGGGGTTCCCCCGGCATCACGTACCACGCCGGCACTCGGGACCCAATGCCTCCTGGCAATTCGCGAGGGCATCGTGATCCAAGCATTCTCCACGGACATCAAACCGCCCGACGAGAGGACCGACTACTGGACGGACGCCGTGGGCAAGGCGTTCATCCAGCTGGAGGTACGCACCCGGGGCGAGGCCACGATCCACGGCACCATACGGCGGGCCTGCGTCGCGGGCGTCCAGGTCGGGTCCCTCGAGGCGAGCCCGCAACGGATGACCCGGTCCGCGCCGCTCATCGCCGCGGACGGCGACGACTCACTCGTCGTGAGCCTGCAAAGGACGGGGACCGGCGTCGCGACCCAGGACGGCCGGGAGGCGCCGGTCGCCGCCGGCCAGCTCGTCATCCTCGACACCCGCAGGCCGTACGTCCTGGACTTCGCCGGCCCGGTGCGGCAGCACGTCGCCACCGTCCCGCGCGAGATGGTGGACCTCCCCGACTCGGCCCTGCGCCTGGCCACCGGCCGGACCTACTCCCCCGGCCAGGGCATCAGCGGCATCCTCGCGTCGTACGTGAACGGACTCGTCACGATCACGGACAACTGCATCTGCGCACCGGCGCCGAAGGAGTTCCTCAAGCAGGGGATCGTCGACGTGCTGACGGCCCTGATCACCCTGGAGGGGAACGTCAAGCAGGAGGCCACGCCCGCGGTGGAGGCGGCCCTGCTGCTGCGCCTGCGCACCTACATCCGCAGCCACCTCAACGACCCGTCACTCTGCCCGGCCTCGGTGGCGGCGGCGCACCACATCTCGGTCCGCTACCTCTACCAGCTCTTCCAGGGCGAACCCCTGACCGTCGGCCGGTGGATCCAGCGCCTGCGGCTCGAGGCCTGCCGGAGGGACCTCGTACGTCCCGAACTCGCGGGGCAGACCGTGGCGGCGATCGCGCACCGCTGGGGCTTCGCGAGCCACGCCCACTTCAGCCGCACTTTCCGGGCGGTCTACGGATCGTCGCCGGCGGAGTGGCGTCAGGCCGGTCTCCCGCAGGCGGGTCCGGTCCCCGACGCCGTCCCCCGTTCCTGACAGGCCGTCAATTTATAAGACTGCGCTGCCTGGCCGGTCCGAGCACGTAGCGGCCGGCCCACGCGGCGAGCACGGTCGCCACGTACGCGGCGTCGGCGGCCTTGGTCAGCAGGTGGTCGGCCCCGTCGAGAGCGATGAAGGACTTGGGGTGGCGGGCGGTGTCGAAGATGTGCCGCGCGTTGTCGACGCCCACCAACTCGTCCGTCGGCGAGTGGAAGACAAGCAACGCGGCTCTGAGGCCCGCGATGCGCTCGGTCTGGGGCTGGGTGGCGATGTCGTCCAGGAAGTTCCGCTGGATGCAGAAGGTGCGGCCCGCGAGCACGACGTCGGCCTCGCCCTTCCGCTCGATCTCGTCGCGGTCGTCCCCGAGCAGGTGCAGGACGTGAGCGGGGCTGAAGGGCGCCGCGATCGTGGCGACGGCCCGTACCTGGGGGATGCGGTGCCGTGCGGCGAGGACCGCCGCACCACCGAGCGAGTGGCCGATGAGGAGACCGGGGGCCTTGTGATGGGCCTCCAGGTATTCGGCGGCGTGCACCAGGTCATCGGTGTTGGAGCTGAAGTGCGTGTTGCCGAACTCCCCTCCGGAGCCCCCGAGACCGGTGAAGTCGAAGCGCATCACCGCGATGCCGAACTCCGTCAGCGCCCGTGAGATACGGGTGGCCGCGACCTGGTCCTTGCCGCAGGTGAAGCAGTGCGCGAACAGCGCGTACGCCCGCGGCTCGTCCTCGGGCAGTTCCAGCCGCGCGGCCAGCGCGGCGCCCTGCGACCCCGTGAACTCGACCCTCTTGGTGTGCATCGGTGTGTCCTTCGGCTCTGCGGCTCTGCGACTCTGCGGCTCTGGGCGGCGGCGTCGATGGCGGCGGGCCGCGCCGGACCGGGGAGGTTGCTAGCGGGACCCTGCGACGGCTCCGGTCCCCGCCGCGTAGCACCGGATCGGCACCGTCCGCCCCTGCCCCCACCGCTGTTCCTGCTCGGACAGCAACTCCCACCCCAGGCGCTCGTAGAGCGCGACCGCTGCCGTGTCGGTGGCCACGACGTCGAGCACCGGATGCAGGCCGAGCCGCCGGGCCTCCCGCTCGGCCCGGCCGAGCAGCAGCGCGCCGAGCCCGTACCCCCTCGCCCCCGGGTCGACGAACAGCCGGCTCACCACCGCGGTCCCCTCCCGGCCGGTACCGTTCCGGTCGCCCCACAGCCCGGGGGCCTCGTCCCCCTCCGCGGGGCGGGAGAGGCCGACATGGCCGGCGAGGCGGCCGTCGAGCACCGCGACCCAGGCCCCCAGCCCGGTGGCCCGTGCGACCCAGTCGCCCGGGCGGTCCGGCCAGTCGACCGGGTAGCCGTCGCTGCGATGCACCCGCGCGAGGACCCGGACGCACTCGTCGACATCGTCGTCGGTCCTGGGCCGTACCGCGCGGTCCGGCCGCCCGTCGCGCGCCGCGGGGCTCTCGGTGCTCTCGGTGGTCATGCCGGAATGGAATCACGAGTCGCCGCGTCAGGTACGGCTCGGCTCCGGAGCGGGGAGACGCGCTGCCGCGCCGCGCGGGAGCAGCAGGGGTGTCGCGAGCAGGAGCACACCGGCCAGGCCGACGGCCGTGCGCGGGCCGAGCAGGGCACCGAGCACACCCCAGACGGCCGTCAGGAGCGCGGTGGACGCCTTGGTGGTCACCGCCCAGGCGGACAGCGTGCGGGCGACCCGGTCGCTGGCGGTGCGCTCGAGGCGGGAGGTGGCGTACACGGGGTTGAAGACCCCGCAGCAGAAGATGAGCCCCAGTTCGACGCCGATCACCAGCAGCAGCCCTCCGGTGCCGGGTCCCGCAAAAGCCAGGCCGACGGGCCAGAGCGCGCGCAGCGTCCCGGTCGCCACGAGGACCCGGTGCCGGCCCCAGCGGTCGACGAGCGGCCGGGCCAGCCGCGAGCCGAGCAGCCCGCCGATCGAGGGCGCCGCGAAGGCGAGTCCGTAACTCCACGGCGTGAACCCGAGCCGGCCGAGCATCAGGACCGCGAGCAGTGGCTGGGTCGCCATCACCAGGCCGTTGAAGAGGGCGGTGTTGAAGAACAGCGGACGCAGTACCGCGTCGGCGAGGATGTACCGCCAGCCGTCGAGCAGGTCCCGCCCCCGCATGCGCGCTCCCTCCCGGCGCGCGGGCCGCGGCTCGTGCCCGCCCGTGGCGCGGATGCCCAGGGCCGACAGCAGGTAGCTGACCGCGTCGGCCACGACCGTCGCCATCGGGCCGAGCAGGCCGATCGCCGCGCCGCCCAGCGGCGGTCCCACGATCGTGGTCGTCCAGGCCGTGGACTCGAACCGGGCGTTGGCGACGAGCAGGTCCCCGGCCGGCAGCAGCGTCTTCAGGTAGGCGCCGGAGGCGGCACGGAAGGTGATGTCGGCGGCCGCGACGACGACCGAGACCAGCAGGAGCTGAAGGAAGGTGAGCACGCCGAGCGCGAACGCGGCCGGGATCGTCAGCAGCGCCGCGCACCGCACCAGGTCCGCCGCGACCAGCACCGGCCGCTTGCGGCGGAACTCCACCCACGGGCCGAGCGGCACCGCCACCGCGGCGCCCACCGCCGCCCCCACGGACGCGAGCGCGGCGACCTCGGCCGGCCCGGCGTGCAGGACCTGGATCGCGATCAGCGGGAACGCGCCGAAGGCGAGCCACGTGCCGAGCGCGCTGGTCCCGTACGCCGCCCACAGCCACCCGAACGGCCGCCCCAGCCGGTGCCCGCTCCTCATGCCCGACGCCCTCCGCCCCTCGCCCGCACCGCGCGATCCGCGGTCGCGAGCATCAAAGCGAACGGCGTACCGGGGGATCAAACAACCGTCGGACCACCGGACACAACCATTGGTTGTGACCTTAGGGTGTCGGCATGGACCTCGACACCGTACGGACCTTCGTCGCCGTCGCCGAGGCGGGGCAGTTCCAGGAGGCCGCCGCCGGGCTCGCGGTCACCCAGCAGGCCGTCTCCAAGCGCGTCGCCGCGCTGGAACGCGACCTCGGCGTACGGCTGTTCACCCGTACCCCGCGCGGTGCCGAGCTCACCATCGACGGGCAGGCGTTCCTGCCCCACGCACGCGAACTGCTGCGCGTCGCCGAGCGCGCGGCCTCGTCCGTGCGCACCGGCCGCCGCCCGCTGCGCGTCGACATCCTCGCCTCGCGCGGCGCGGCGTCGGGCCTGATGCGCGGCTTCCACCGCGCACGGCCCGAGATCGAGCTCGACGTGGTGATGCTGTCCGACATCGACAGGGCGGTCGCCGCCGTCCGGTCCGGCGAGATCGACGCCTCCTTCCGCGCCGTCGCCGCGCCCGGCAGGCCGCTTCCCGAGGACATCGCGTCCGTGCGGGTGCACGACGAGCCCCTGGAACTGCTGACCGGCCCCGGCCACGCGCTCGCGGACATGACGTCGGTGACGGTCCATCAGCTCGTCGGGCACCGCATCTGGATGCCCGGCATCGTCCCCGGGAGCGAGTGGGCCGCCTACTACGACGCCCTCGTGGCCGAGTTCGGCCTCACCATCGAGACGACCGGCCCCAACTTCGGCTCCGACGCGCTGCTGGACACCGTCGCCGGCACCCCGGCACTGGCCACCTTCATCGGCGCGGGCATGCTCCCCCAGTCACCCACCGGAGGCGACCCCATCGGCTGGCCCGCCGGCCACGGCCTGCGCCGCCTCCCGGTGACCGACCCGACGCCCGTCTACCCGCACTCGCTCCTCTGGCACCGCGACAACCCCCACCCGGCGCTGGACACCCTCCGCGCCCATCTGGACACCCCCGCGGGCCACGACGCCGCCGGAACCTGGCGGCCGGACTGGGTGCTTCCGCGCTGAACGCCAACGCGGTCACGCGTCGCCTTGGAGGAACGCGTCGACCCGGACGTCCAGCCAGGCGAGGCACCCCCAGGTGAGCACGGTCAGTACGGCCAGCGCGGCCGCGGCCGCCCCGCCCGACACCGCGGTCCGCGCACGCGCACCGGCCCGTCGCCGGAGCACACCACTGACCACCGCCCACACCGCGAGCGTGACCGCGGGTACCCCGACCAGCATGAGCGGCAGTTCCACATACAGCAGGCTCCAGTCCCGTTGGCCTTCGAAACCCCCCTGAAGAGCCGGCCGGGCACCCCGCAGCCACGCCCCGAACCCGACACACGCACTGGCGGCCGCCACGAGGCAGCCCACGGCACCCATGGGTTCTCTTCGCTCTCTCATGCCCCCACCGACGCACACTTCCCAACGCGCAGTTCCCGCGCCGCGACGCCGACTTGCGCACCGCGGTGAAATGCCCGGCCGGCATGGCGCGAGGTGCCGGGCGGCAGGCGAGGCGGAAGATCGCGAATCCCGCTCCCGCCACGGCGTCACGGGCTAGGGTCGCGGCTATGGCCGAGACCGACGCCCTCAGTGCCACCCGCGAGGCCTACGACGCGGTCGCCGCGCTGTACGCGGAACGGTTCCGCGACGAGCTGCGCAACAGGCCCTTGGACCGCGCCGCCTTGAGCGCCTTCGCCGAGACCGTGCGCGCGAGCGGCGACGGCCAGGTCGCCGATCTGGGGTGCGGTCCCGGCCATGTCACGGCCCACCTGCACGCATCGGGCCTGCCGGTGTTCGGCGTCGACGCCTCCACCGCGATGGTCGCGTCGGCGCGCCGCTCCTATCCGGACCTGCGGTTCGACGTGGGGTCGATGACCGCCCTGGACATCGGCGACGGCGCACTGGGCGGCGTGCTCTCACGGTGGTCCGTCATCCACACCCCGCCGCACGAACTCCCTCCTGTCCTGGCGGAGTTCCACCGCGTGCTGGCACCGGGCGGTCATCTGCTGCTGGGTTTCTCGGCCAGCGAGGACGCGGCCCACCCGACGCAGGTCTTCGACCACGCGGTCGCGCCGGCCTATCGGTGGTGGCCCGATCACCTGGCGGCGATGCTGCGCCGGTCCGGACTGGCCGAGGTGGCCCGGATCGTCCGTGAGCCGCAGCCGGCCGATCTTCGGCAGTTCCGCGAAGTCCACCTGCTCGCCCGCAAGGCCCCGACACGGCCCGCCTGACCGGCGGCGGGACCGCGGGCCTGGTGCGTTGCCGTTTCGCGACCGTACGGGCTCGGGGCGGTCTCATTCGGGTCGCAGGCTGGAGGTCCTGTCCATCCAAGGGCCCCGTGACGCGCGCTGATTCGGCGGCAGCAGCACGTTCTGCGTGCGAGCGGACCCCATGAACGAATCGATCGTACGGTTGTCCGATGCATGAACCGCATACGCGCCATGCCGCCCTCCCCAGCCGGCAGCGGCGTCGCAGACACACCACGCTGGGCGCGGCGATGATCGTCGTGGTGGCCGCGGCGACGGCGTACCTGGTGTCGAGGCCCGGCGAAGCCCCTACCGGCGACGCCGCTCCGCCGCAACTCAAGTCCTCGGCGCTCCCCCGAACTTCCGCCACCACACCCCCCGCCCGCCACCGCGAACCCGGCACGGTCACCCTCGCCTTCGCCGGCGACGTCCACTTCACGCAGCGCACGGCGGTACGGCTGGATGCCGACCCCGCCCTCGGCCCGCTGTCCCCCGTGCTGTCGGCCGCGGACTTCGCCATGGTCAACCTGGAGTCGGCGATCACCACCCGCGGGACGCCGGAGCCCAAGCTCTACCACTTCAGGACACCGCCGCGGGCGCTGGACGCGCTGCGCCGCTCGGGCGTCGACGCGGTCACCATGGCCAACAACCACGCGGTCGACTACGGCCCCGAGGGGCTGGCCGACACCCTCTCCGCCGCACACGACTCGCCGATCCCCGTGCTGGGCATCGGCGCGAACGACACCGAGGCCTACCGGCCGTACGTCACCGAGGTCAACGGTGTCCGCCTGGCCGTGCTCGCCGCGAGCCAGATCCAGGACCTCACGAACGCCACGTTCCGTGCGGGGCCGAACCGCCCCGGGATCGCCTCGGCTCTGGACCGGTCACGGCTCGTGAGCGCGGTCCGCGCGGCACGGGCACGCGCCGATGTCGTCGTGGTCTACCTGCACTGGGGCACCGAGGGGCAGAGCTGCCCCGGGCCCGAACAGCGCTCCATCGCCGCCGACTTGTCCGCCGCGGGCGCCACCGCGGTGGTCGGCACCCATGCCCACGTCATGCTCGGCTCCGGCATGCTCGGGCCGACCTACGTGGCCTACGGCCTCGGCAACTTCCTCTGGTACGGCTCCTCTCCGTACCCGCACTCGGACGAGACCGGCGTGACGACCCTCACGGTGACGCACGGCTCGGTCACGGCCGCCGACTTCGCCCCCGCGCTCGTGGACGGCCACGGCGTACCGGAACCGCGGACGGGCGCCGCGGCGCGGAGCATCAGCGACCGCTACGAGCAGCTGCGGCAGTGCACGGGACTGACGCCGGCTCCCCGGCAGCAGGGCCGTTGACGGCCCTCAGCCCCCGGTCCCGGTCCCGGTCCTGATCAGCGGCGCGTCCCGCGTGAACGGACGGAATCCGACGCCGTAGTACAGCTCACGCGCCTGGGGACGGCCCGCCGCGCCCAGGCAGGCCACCGTCATATGGGTGGCCCCGGCCGCCCGCGCCAGACGCATCCCGTGCAGCAGCATCGCCCGCGCCAGGCCCCGCCGCCGGTAACCGGGGTGCGTCCCGACCGGCTCGAACTCGGCGGTCCTGTTCGCCTCGTCGAGCCACATGATCGTCGAGGACGCCATCGTCCCGTCCGCGGCCTCCACCAGGAGGTGCAGGTCGCCGCGGTACGACGCCGTCCGCCGGACGCCTTCGTAGCCCTCGGCGCCGTACGTCGAGGGGGCCCAGGCGTCCACATGGGCCTGGACCGCGGCGTCCGGCCCGGCCTCCTCGGCGGTGCGGAACCGGAATCCGTCCGGCAGCACGGGCTGCTCCACCTGGTCGAGGTCCCGCTCGTTGAGCTGGGTCCAGGACCCGGCGTCGCCGAGCGCGGCCGGGTCGGTCACGTAGCCGTGCGCGGCCCATCGCCCCAGGGCGAACTCGTCGGCCGCGCTCGGCATCACCGTGCGCTCGATGTCGCCCGCCGTGGCGTCGTACCAGTCGATCACCTCGTCGACCAGGCCCGCGTGGCCGGGATGGACCTGGTACGACAGATAGGCGTCGGTGATGTCCCTGACCGACCCGTCGCTCCGCCGCACTTGGCGCGGGAGACGGGCCCAGCCCCACGCCACCAGGTCCCCGCCGGAGAACCACAGCCGGCACGGCCAGCTCGCGCCCTCCGTGCGGTGCCCCTTGCCCCAGTTCCAGGCCAGCTCGCCGAAGGTGGCGTCGCTGTTCACCAGGTCCGGGCGCACGGCCGTGACATGCTGTGCCAGAGCCTGCATGCGCTGCACGTCCGCGGCGGTCACCAGCTGCGAGTTCGCCATGGTGCGCCACTGTGCCAGCACGCCGCGGAGCCGTCGATCCGTTTTCCGGTCCCGCCGGTCAGCGCATTGACGCGCCGGGGGTCCCCTCGCCGAACGAGGTGCGGGCGAACCAGGTCCGCGTCTCGTCCGCGGACAGGACGCGGGTCAGCTCGGCCGTGCCCGGGAGCAGCGGGAAGAACCGATCGGCGTTCCAACTGCGCTGGTACATCGGCTCGTCCAGGACGAGCAGGCGTCGCCCCTCCACCACGGGGACGTCGTCGGGCAGCCCCTCGTTCCAGATCCGCTCACCGTCCGGGGCGAGGAGTTCGAAGGCACCGGTCGCGGCGGTCTCGGTGCGTCCTCGGGCGGGCCGGGGGTCCGTGGCGAGGCGGACACTCTCCGCCGAAGGCGCCGTGCCCGGCACGTGGCCGCCGCCTATGAGGACATGGGCGAGCAGCGTGTGCAACTGGAAGTTGTCCCCGATGCCGCCGATACGCACCTCGAAGCCGGTCCCGGTGGGCTTGTGCAGCACCAGCAGGGGCTCGTCGTCCAGGACCGCGAGCGCGTACACCAGGCACTTCAGGTCGTGGCATTCCAGGGCCGCGAGTTCGCGCCCGGCCGGGAGCAGCGCGGCCGCGTGCAGGCGGCGCATCTCGGCGCTGCGGCACAGCACGGCCAGCGCGGGCGGCTGCCACTCCTCGACCGAGCACCAGGCCAGTGCCAGCCGCGCGGCCTCGTGCGGGTCGCCGTCCAGGCGGGCCAGGAGGGCGTCGTCGATGATCTTCTGGTCCGGCTCGGGCAGTTCGTCGCCGGTCGCGCCGGTGGCGGTCCAGCGGCGGGCGAACTCCAGGGCGTCGCGCAGGTCCTGGTGGACACCGCCGAGGATCGGCTCCGCACAGGCCGCCGGATCGGCCCCGCTCTCGACGCAGAATCCGGCCGCCATCGCCAGCATCGGACGCGGGCCGGTGGGCGGGAAGGCTGGCAGCAGCGCGGCCAACCGGGGCCCGGCAAGGACGCGTTCGGCTTCCTGGGACGACTGGAGAGTGTTGATCGTGGCTATGAAGGCCCGCTCGGTGCGGGCACCGTCGCGGGCCGCCACGCCCTGCTCGAGCTCGGACACGACAGCGGCGAGGCCGGGGGCCTCCTGCTTCCTCTTGAAGATCACCGGAACACCCTGGCGACGGGCGCTGACAACCGCCGCTCAACCGTCGAGCGGCCACCTCCTGCACGCAAGTGACCGCTCGACGTGCGCCCGGCAGCGGCGTCGGTCAGTGGTGGTGACCGGAGCGGCCGAGGGTCTCCACGGGGGTCGCGCCCGGCCTCGACCACTGCGGCACCGGGCGGCTGGTCGGGCCCCAAGTGGCCTTCCCCTCCGCGTCCGAGCGCCAGTACCAGCACGCGGCGAGCCCCGCGGGCCGGCCCTCGGGGTTGTCCTCCCACGCCTCGCCACGGCCGTACGGCGTCATGTCGAGCAATCCGAAGGACCCGTTGACCGGCTCGTTGCCGCGGCCCGTCGTGGAGTACGTGAGGAACACCCGGTCGCCGTCGCGCAGGAAGCTGGTCAGATAGCCCATGGGACCCCCGATCGGCGCATCCACGCCGCGCACCGAGTACCAGGGCTGGGTGTAGCCCATGAAGTCGACGTAGGGCGCCACTTCCTCCCAGCGGCCGGTGGTGAGGATCGCGAACGAGACGCCGCGCGCGTTGAGGTAGACGGCGTCCTTCAGGTGCCAGGCCGTGGTGGTGCAGCCCTCGCACTGCCCCTGGTGCGGCGCGCCGTCGTGCCACATGTGCTTGTAGACCACGAGCTCGTCGCGCCCCTCGAAAAGGTCCAGGAACGCCACCGGGCCGTCCGCTCCGACGACCTCGGCCGTCCCGTCGAACTCCACCATCGGCAGTGCCCGGCGGGCCGCGGCGATCGCGTCGCCCTCGCGCGTGTGGGCCTTCTCGCGGACGAGCAGTGCGTCACGCGCCGCCTGCCAGGTCGCCAGGTCGACGACCGGCGGCCGGCCGGGAAGCGCGGTGGCCGGGTCACTCGGCGTGGTCGTCATGGTGTCCTCCGTGGTGTGTGGTGCGGCGGCGTCCTGTGCCGGTCACCACAACAGACTCCCGCCGAGGCCGGAACTCATCGGGCCGGGCACGGGGGATCGAATCCGGGCGCGGCCTTCGAGGCACGCCCCGTCCAGTCGTGCGCGGACGAGCGCAGCAGCGCGGGACGTCATCGCTCAGGCGGGTGGTGTCCCCCAATCGAACGAGTTTGAGAACCGCGCGCCGGGACCCGCGCCCCCGAGCCTCCCCACTGGAACATACGTTCAGTAACTGCCTCCGGGAGCGGCCGTAACGGGACCCGATCCGGCGCGTTTTTGGAGCACCAGTGCCACATCGCCGCCCAGATGGAGGACGCCATGCATCCCGTACCCGCCCCCGCGTCTCAGCCCTCCGGATTCGAACAGCGGCGGCGGCCCGTCGCGGGCGCGCCCACCCTCGCGGCGGCAGGACCTGATGCGGGGTGGGCGGCATGAACGAGCCCGCGGAGCCGGCGGCCGGCCGCGTCCCGGAGCCGCGGACCGACCCGCACCCCCTGCCGCCCCCTCCGGCGACGGCCGGGGGCCCGCAGGACGGCGACCGCGACGGCGACATGACCGAGGACATGGAGGAGGCCTACTGGTCGGTCCACGACGGCGCCGCCGCCAGTGCCAGCGTGCGCCAGGTCCTCGTCCGCCTGCCGAAGATCACCGCGCTGATCGGGCGGCTCGCCTGGCAGGCCGACCGCGCCGCCACCACGACCGTCGTCGTCTGCCAGCTCGCGTCCGCCGCCATGAGCGCCTTCGGCCTGCTCGCCTCGGTCGCCGTCCTGCACCACCTGTTCGCCGAGGGCCCCACCCCCGACCGGGTGCGCGCCGCCCTCCCGCAGATCCTGCTCGTGGTCGGCTTCCTCGCCACCCGTGCGCTGCTGGAGGCGGCGGTCGCGACCGCCCAGGCCCGCGTGACCCCCAAGATCCGCACCGCGCTCGAGTGCGACTTCCTCCGGCTGACCGCGCACGTGCGGCTGGAGGCCGTCGAGGACGCCGACTGGCACGACGAGGTCCACCGGGCGAACGACCGCGGCCTGTTCTACGCCCGCCAGATCGTCGGCCAGGTCGTCTCCCTCGCCTCCGCCGCCCTGGGCCTGGCCGGGACCGCCGGCGTGCTCAGCGTCCTGCACCCCGTGCTGCTGCCCCTGCTCCTGCTGTCCGTCCTGCCGGTCGGCGCAGCCGCCGTCCGCAGCGCCCGCGCCCGCTTCCACTCCTTCAAGCGCTGGAACGCCCTGCAACGCCGGATCAGGGTGTTCTCCTGGCTGCTGCTCGACGTGGAGGCGGCGGCGGAACTGCGCTCGGACACCGCACAAGGCGCGCTCCTGGACGAGCACTTGAGGCTGACCGAGAAGATCGCGGAGGAGGACACCCGGCTGGGGGTGCACTCCGCGCTGCTCAACCTGGCGGGCCGTTCCGTGGGCGGTCTGGGCACCGGCATCACCTACACCGCCCTCGCCGCGATGCTGATCGCCGGATGGCTGCCCCTGGCGGCGGGCGCCGGCGCCGTCCTGGCCATCCAGGCCGGGCAGGCCTCCCTGATCCGGCTCGTCGAGGTCGCCCACCTCGTCTACGAGCAGGCCATGTGGGTCGACGACCTCCTCGCCGTCCAGGAACGATGCCGCCGGCTGCTGCCCCGCGAGGCCCGATTGGCCGCGCCGGACCGCGTGGAGACCATCGCCTTGCGGGACGTGCACTTCACCTACCCGGGCAAGACCGCGCCCGCCCTCAACGGCATCACCATGGCGCTGCGCGCCGGGGAGACCGTGGCGTTCGTCGGCCTCAACGGCTCGGGCAAGAGCACCTGCGCCAAACTCCTGGCCGGGCTGTACGAGGCGCACAGCGGCAGCGTGTGCTGGGACGGCGTCGACGTCCGCACGATGGACTCCCAGTCGCTGCACCGCCAAGTGGCCTGCGTCCTCCAGGACCCGGCCCGCTTCCCCTTCAGCGCCCTGGCCAACATCACCGTCTCCACCGGCGAGTTGACCACGGCCGACCCGCAGCGCGCCATGGACGCCTCCCGGGCCTCCGGCGCCGACACCGTCATCGCGGACCTGCCCCGCCAGTGGCAGACGCTGCTGTCCAAGCGGTTCAAGGGCGGCCAGGAGCTGTCCGGCGGGCAGTGGGCGAAGGTCGCGGTGGGCCGCGGCCTGTACAAGAAGGCGCCACTGCTGCTCCTCGACGAGCCCACGGCCAGCATGGACCCGCCGTCGGAACACGCCGTGTACGAGGCGGTGCTGCGCGGCCGGCTCCGCGACGACCAGATCACCGTGCTCATCTCGCACCGGCTGGCCAGCGTCGTCGACTGCGACCGCATCTACGTCTTCGACGCCGGCCGCATCGTCGAGTCCGGCTCCCACGACGACCTCATGGCCGTCGGCGGCGTCTACGCCGGCATGTTCACCCTGCAGGCCGGCGGCTACCAGCCCCGCACCGCCCAGGCGCGGACGGAGGGGGTGGCGCCGTGACGGCGGGAAGTTCCGCGCCCGTGCCGGGGTCGGCGGCTGCCACAGGGGCGGTACGCACCGGAGGAACCGCGGCCGCGTCGACCCGCGAGGCCCGATCGGTGGCACACACCCGGTCCCAGTGGTCCCAACACTACGACGACGGACGCGGATTCAGGTCGCTGGGCGACGAGGAGAAACACCTGCTCACCCGGCATGCCCCGGCGCCCGCGGCTGGTGGGCGGGCGCTGGACGTGGGCTGCGGCACCGGCGAACTCGCCGTGTTCCTGGCCTCCCTGGGCCACACCGTCGACGCGGCGGACTTCGCGGAGGGCGCCCTCGCCCGGGCCAGGGCGCAGCACGCCGACGTGGACGCGGTGCGCTGGCTGTGCCTCGACGTCGAGCACGACAGCCTGCACGGGCTGGCCGAGGACTACGACCTGATCACGATGCGGCTGGCCGTCGCCTTCATCCACGACCGGACCCGTGTGCTGCGCCGCCTGGCCGCGCGCCTGCGGAAGGGCGGCGCCCTCGTGGTCATGACCCCGGTCGCGGAACGGACCCCGGCCGAGCGGCGGCACATCGCTCTGGACGAGGACGAGTTGAGGCTGCTCACCGAAGGCTTCGAGGAGTCCGGGCGGTACGACACCGGGTCCTTGGCGGTGCTCGTACTGCGCGGTCCTCGTGCTTCGTTCACCGCGGTCGAGAAGGGACGGCCCGAGCCGCAGACGGTGTTCGGCGCCGCGACGGTGGTCACCGACGATGCCGGGCGGGTGCTCCTGGGGCGTTCCACCGGGGGAATGTGGGAACTGCCCGGGGGCCGGATCGAGACGCAGGAGTCAGCGACCGCTGCGGCCGTGCGGGAACTGGCCGAGGAGACGGGCCTTCTGGCGCGTGAGGAGAACGCGCGCCTGCTGACGTTTCTCCACGACGATGTGGCGGACGTGCGCCGCGTCACCGCCGTGGTCCGCGTGACCGGCTGGGAGGGCGCGCTCGCCCTGCCCGAACCGCACCGGTTCCTGCGCTGGGAATGGCACGACCTCCCCGCCCTTGCCGGGGTCGGCCCCCTTTTCGCCCCGTTGGCCCACGTCCTCGACGCGGTCTGGCCAGGGCTGCTGCCCGGGCTCCCGGCCGTCCGCTCGTACAGACTGGCCGGCGCTCCTCGGCCGGTGCCCTGGGAGCCATCCCGGGCCGCATGTCTGCGCGAGCGGATGGCGGACGCCGTCGGCTTTCTCTCCCGCCTCCCCGCCGACGCCCGGGACCGGATCCCGTGACCGGGCGCCGCACCATCCCCCTTCCTCCAGGAGGACACATGAGCGGAACCTGGCTGCCGCCGGTGCAGTACGTCGCCCAACTCCCCAAGGCCACCGTGTACGGCTGCTTCTTCATCACCGACGAGGAGGACCGGCCGATCCAGTTGCGTTCGGTCCGGAGCCCGACGACCTGGCAGTGGCCCGGCGGCAACATGGATCCGGGCGAGACGCCCTGGGAGTGCGCCGTCCGGGAGGGACTGGAGGAGACGGGCCTGGAGATCGCGCGGACACCGCGTCTGCTGGGCATCCATGTCCTGATGCCGCGTCCGGACTGGCCCGCCCACAAGATCGGCCTCATCTTCGACGGCGGCCGGCTCACCCCGGAGCAGATCGCCGGCATCGTGCTGGACCCGGCCGAGCACGTCGAGCTCCGTGTGCGGTCGTTGGAGGAGTGGCGGAGGGAGATGAACGACGCCGCTTTCCGGTACCTGGAGGCC
The DNA here is from genome assembly GCF_040644455.1 of Streptomyces sp. NPDC046977. Classification (NCBI taxonomy): domain Bacteria; kingdom Bacillati; phylum Actinomycetota; class Actinomycetes; order Kitasatosporales; family Streptomycetaceae; genus Streptomyces; species Streptomyces sp. NPDC046977. The sequence goes on along the minus strand of NZ_JBEYWO010000004.1, from coordinate 210,267 downwards.
GTCTTCCGGGCACGGCGCGACGGCATCCCCTGCTACCACGAGGAGCCCGAGGCCTGAGGCCCGCGCCGGCCGCGCGGCCCGATGCGCGGATCGCGGACAAGGGCCGCGCCCGCGGTCCCGGTGGGGGTCGCGGGCGCGGCAGCGAACCGGGCACCTGCTCCGCGGGCTACGTCCTGGCGGAGGGTCCGGCGGGGGATGCGTAGCGGGCGCCGCCCGGGGGCGGCGCCTCTGCCGAGGTCGGCACCGGTACGGACTGCTCCCCTACGGGCTGGCAACGCGGGCACAGTTCATGGCGGCCGAGGTCGGTGATGATGGTTCCCCATCCGCGACAGTGGGTGCAGTCGCGGGCCAGAGCGGGATCGGCGTGGGGAGCGGGGCTTGCCCCGTGGGTCATACGGCGCTTCCTCCGATGCGTCTCTTGTGTCGCCTTGCATCATGTGTACGTGATCCGCACCACACCCGCCAAATACGCGTTCGACGGCTTCGCGTCGATTCGTATCCGGTCGGCCGCGAGCGCAGCGCGGCGGCGCGGGAAGTCTGCCACGAACGACCGCCATTTGTCCGGGGGGCGGACGGCGCCGTGCGGACCGGCGACGCGCCGGACGGCACTCACCACAGGGCGACAACGGGAGATCCCGCAGGTGGCGCGGGAGGGAGGAAGGGCGGAGTACCCCGGCGCGCACCCGTGGTGGCCACGGGCGCGCGCCGGGGCGCGCACTCAGTGCGGCTTGGGCGCCGGCTCCAGGACGAAGACCGGGATCTCACGGTCGGTCTTCGTCTGGTACCCCGCGTAGTCGGGCCACGTCGCGATCGCGCGCTCCCACCACTCCGCCTTCTCCTGGCCGGTGACCTCCCGCGCCGTCATGTCCTGGCGCACCGGTCCGTCCTGGAGCTCGACCCGGGGGTCCGCCATCAGGTTGTGGTACCAGACCGGGTGCTTCGGGGCGCCGCCCTGGGACGCGACCACGGCGTAGCTCCCGTCGTGCTCCACGCGCATCAGCGGGGTCTTGCGGATCTTGCCGGACTTCGCGCCGAGCGACGTCAGGATGATCACAGGGCGGCCGCGGAGCGTCGTCCCCTCGGCACCTTCCGAACCCTCGTACAGCTCGACCTGATCACGGACCCACTGCTCCGGGCTCGGCTGGTACTCCCCGACCAAAGGCACGCCGTTCTCCAATCTCCGTGTGCAACTGTCCACGCACCAACACCGTGCGCCATCGCGCGCATTCCCGGCCGCACCAGCCGCCACACGCCGTTCACACCGTCCGTCAGCCGGACGGCGGGCGCGGCGGCCGGCGGCGGGCGCCTCAGCCCGCCGGGGCCGGGGCGGCGGGGCCGACCAGTTCCTCCAGGACGTCCTCCATGGTCACGTAGCCCAGGAGCGCCCCGTCCGCATCGGTCACGGCGGCGAGGTGCGTGCCGGCCGACCGCAGGGCGGAGAGGACGTCGTCCAGGGGCGTGGTGGACCGCAGCCGGATGACGGGCCGGAGCGCGGCGCGGGGGAAGGGGCGGTCGCGGTCGGTGACGCCGAGGGTGTCCTTGATGTGCAGGAAACCCAGGGCGTCCCCGTCGGGGCCGGTGACCGGCAGTCGCGAGTAACCGGAGGAGGCGGCCAGCCGCTCAAGGCCGTCCGGGGTGACCGCGGCATCGACGGTGACCATGCGGTCGGCGGGGACCAGGATGTCGCCGACCGGCCGCGTGCCCAGTTCCAGGGCGTCGCGGAGCCGTTCGGTGCCCGAGGCGTCGAGCAGCCCGGCGGCATTGGAGTCCTGCACCAGGCGGGCGAGTTCGTCGTCGGTGAAGGCGGCGTTGACCTCGTTGCGCGGCTCGACGCGCAGCATCCGCAGCAGCGTGTTGGCGAAGGCGTTGATGCCGAAGATCACCGGCCGCAGGGCACGGGTCAGGCCGACCAGCGGCGGCCCGAGGAGCAGCGCGGCGCGCTCGGGCGCGGCCAGCGCGATGTTCTTGGGAACCATCTCGCCGAAGAGCATGTGCAGGTACGTGGCCCCGGCGAGCGCGATGACGAACGCGATCGGGTGGACGAGCCCGTGCGGCACGTGTGCGGCCTCGAAGCCCGGCTCCAGCAGGTGGGCGATGGCCGGCTCGGCGACCGCGCCCAGCACCAGCGAGGAGACGGTGATGCCGAGCTGGGCCGTGGCCAGGAGCGCCGACAGGTGCTCCAGGCCCCACACGACGGTGCGGGCCCGCTTGTCACCGGCCTCGGCCCGGGGCTCGACCTGGCTGCGCCGCACCGAGATCAGGGCGAACTCGCCGCCCACGAAGAAGGCGTTGGTGAGCAGGGTCAGGGCGCCGATGGCGAGTTGCAGTACGGTCATCGCACGTCCTCCGGAATGCGCGCGACACGGACCCGCTCGGCCACGTGGTGGTCGACGCTCAGGACGCTGATGCGCCAGCCGTCGACCTCCGTCTGGTCGCCGCGGGCGGGTATGCGGCCGAGCGAGGTGGCCATCAGCCCGGCCACCGTCTCGTACGGTCCTTCTGCGACGGTCAGGCCGATCTCGGCCAGCTGGTCGATGCGGACGTTGCCGTCGGCCTCCCACGCGCCGTCGCCGGACGGCGCCAGGTCGGGGCATGCCTGCGGGTCGTGCTCGTCGCGGACGTCGCCCACGACCTCCTCCACGACGTCCTCCACGGTGACGACGCCGGCGGTGCCGCCGTACTCGTCGATGACCACCGCCATGGTGCGGCGGCTGCGCAGGCGTTCCAGGAGCCGGTCGACGGGCAGGCTGTCGGGCACCAGCAGCGGCGCGGTGGCCAGGGCCGTGACCGGGGTGCGGCCCCGCTCGGCGGCGGGGAGGGCGAGGACGTCGCGGATGTGCACGGTGCCGACGACCTCGTCGATGCTGTCCTGGTAGACCGGGAAGCGGGACAGGCCGGTGGCCAGGGTGAGGTTCGCGGCGTCGGCGGCCGTGGCACGCGCCTCCAGGGCACGGACGTCCACGCGCGGGGTCATGACGTTCTCCGCGGTCAGCTCGCTCAGGTGCAGGGTGCGCACGAACAGCTCCGCGGAGTCCGGCTCCAGCAGGCCCGCGGCCGCCGAGTGACGGGCCAGCGCCATCAGCTCGTCGGGGGTGCGGGCGGAGGCCAGTTCCTCGGCGGGTTCGAGACCGAAGCGGCGCACGAGGCGGTTGGCCGCCTCGTTCAGGTGCCGGATGAAGGGGCCGAAGACGGCGGTGAACCCGCGCTGCGGACCGGCCACGGCCTTGGCGACGGCCAGCGGGCGGGAGATCGCCCAGTTCTTCGGCACGAGCTCGCCGATCACCATCAGCACGATCGTGGACACGCCCACGCCGAGCACGGTCGCCAGTGAGGAGGCCGCGCCCGCGGGCAGGCCCACGACACGCAGCGGGCCGGTCAGCAGGACGGCGAGGGACGGCTCGGCGAGCATGCCGATGACCAGCGAGGTCACGGTGATGCCCAGTTGCGCGCCGGACAGCTGGAGGGTCAGCCGGCGTACCGCCTTGAGGGCGCCGCCGGCGCCGCGCTCACCGGCGGCCGCGGCCCGCTCCAGTTCGCCGCGTTCGACCGTGGTCAGGGAGAACTCCGCCGCGACGAACACCGCGCACGCCAGGGTCAGCAGCAGCGCCAGCAGCAGGAGGAGGACTTCGGTCACCGTGCCACCCCCGCTCCCCCGCCTCGGCGGATCTCAGGAGGGATGACACGGTCGGTACTGGGAGGGTGGTCCATCGCGGGAACCGCGGCTCCTTGTCGTGCTCGGAACGGTGACGTCTCCCCCAGGGTAAAGGACGAGCAAAGGTAGCCGGTAGGGGCTGCTTCCGGTTGCCGGCGGAGCACCGTTCACCCGTTCGCACCGCCCGGGAACTCCCCGGCCCGGCGGCGCAGTTCAGAAGTCGGCCCGCAGGGGGCCGACAGAACCACAGACGAAGGAGTGAACGCCGCGATGGTGTTCAAACGGCTGCTCGGGGCGCTCGGCGTCGGCGGGCCCTCGGTCGACACGGTCCTGAACGGGGGCCCGGTCATGCCCGGCGGCACGCTGTACGGGCAGGTCCACCTGGAGGGCGGCGACACGGACGCCGACATCCACGCCGTCGTGCTCGAACTGGTCGCCCGGGTGGAGGCCGAGGGCGGGCACGGGTACGGCTACGAGGACGAGGACGGCGAGCACGAGGGCGTCGTGGTCTTCGACCGGACGGTCGTCGGCGGCGGCTTCCGCCTGCCGGCCGGCGCACGGCACACCGTGCCGTTCTCCCTTCCGGTCCCGTGGGAGGCACCGGTCACCGAGTTGCACGGGCAGTCCCTCGGTATCGCGCTCGGCATCCGCACCGAACTGGAGGTGGCCGGCGCCCGTGACAAGGGCGACCTCGACCCGCTGAGCGTCGCGCCGCTCCCCGCCCAGGAAGCGATCCTGGAGGCCCTGGGACAGCTCGGCTTCGGCTTCACCTCGGCCGACCTGGAGATGGGGCATCTCCACGGCACGGGGCAGCGGCTGCCGTTCTACCAGGAGATCGAACTCACGCCGCCCGCACAGTACGCGCACGCGGTCAGCGAGATCGAACTGACCTTCCTGGCCCATCCGGCGGGAGTCGAGATCGTCCTGGAGGCCGACAAGCGCGGCGGCCTCTTCTCCGAGGGCCACGACCAGATCGGCCGTTTCTCCGTCGACCACGCGACCGTGCTCCAGGTCCACTGGACCGCGGAGGTCGACTCCTGGATCCGGCGGCTGGTCGAGCGCCGCGGCGGCTTCGGTGCCCCCGCGGCGCACGGTCACGACCACGGGTACGGACACGGCCACGGCCACCACGACGAGCACCACGGGTCCGGCATGGGCGTGGGCACCGCCGTCGCCGCGGGCGCCGCCGGGCTGGCGGCCGGTGCGGTCGGCGGCTACCTGCTCTCCGAGGCGGTCGACGAGTTCTTCGACGACGAGGACGAAGAAAACGAGGACAACGACGAGGCCGACGACAACGGCGACGACGAGGAGGACGAGGGCGGGGACGACGACTGGTCCTGAGGGGGACGCGAGAAGGGGGCGGGGGCCCGGGCCGCGCGGCCCCTGTGCGCCGTGTCGGGGAACGAAGGTCAGCGATGCGCCTTCGCACGGTCCAGGGCGGCGACGCCCACCGCGGCCAGCGCGATCTGGATGAGCCACTCGATCCAGTCCACGCCCTTGGTGTCCGCGACGCCCACGCCCGCCGCGATGGCCGAGCCGATCAGCGCCGCGACGATGCCGATGAGAATCGTCCAGATCACGCCGATGTGCTGACGTCCCGGGACCACCAGACGTCCCAGAATTCCGATGATCACGCCGATGATGATGGCACTGATGATGCCCGAGATCTCCATGGCCGCCTCCCTGTGAACAAGCTCGTCGCCCGTCATGTGCCCCCGATAGCCCCCCGCATGCCGCCCACTTCCTGTGGGCCTTCCGGGCGGCGGCAGGGGCGACACGGACGACGTCCCGCCCCGGCGGCGAAGGCGGTGCTGTGATCGGTCCGCTCAGTCCGATTTCAGCGTTCAGTTCCGCCGCACCGAGGAGCGCCATGGCCGCCGCAGCACAGGACTTCGCCGGGCTCGGCGGGGCGATCGACGTCCACGCCCACTACATCACCCCGTCCTACCGCAGGGCGCTGGTCGCCGCCGGGCACACGCGCCCCGACGGCATGCCCGCGATCCCCGAGTGGAGCCCGGAGAGCGCCCTGGCGTTGATGGACGCGACCGGTGTCGCGACCGCGATGCTGTCCGTCTCCTCCCCCGGTGTGTCGTTCGGGGACGCGGCCGCACGCGCGGCGCTGGCCCGTACGGTCAACACGGAGGGCGCGGCCGTCGCCGCGGAGCATCCCGGGAGGTTCGGACTGCTGGCGTCGCTTCCGCTGCCCGACGTCCGGGCCGCGCTGGCGGAACTGGGGTACGCGCTGGACGTCCTCGGCGCGGACGGCGTGATCCTGCTGACCAACTACTCCGGTGTATATCTCGGGGACGACGGCTTCGAGCCCTTGATGGCGGAGCTGGACCGGCGCGGGACCGTGGTGCTCCTGCACCCGACGTCCCCCGCCTGCGGCGAGCGGACCGCCCTCGGATTCCCGCGCCCGATGGTCGAGTTCCTCTTCGACTCGACCCGCGCGGTCGCCGAACTCGTCCTGCGGCGCGTGACGGAGCGGTACCCGCGCATCCGGTTCGTCGTGCCGCACGCGGGTGCGGCGCTTCCGGTCATGGCCGACCGGATCGCCGCGTTCGCGCGGATGTCCGGCACGGACGTCGACGTCCTGGCGGCGCTGCGCGGGCTGCACTACGACGTGGCGGGCGCCGCCCTGCCCCGCGCGCTGCCCGCGCTGCTCGCCCTCGTCGCCCCCGACAGGCTGCTGTACGGCAGCGACCACCCGTTCACCCCGGCACCCCTCGTCACGTCCCTGGCCGCCGCACTGGCCGCCACGGACGCACTCGACGCCGCCGGGAAGCACATGATGACCTCGGGCAACGCCCGCGCCCTGTTCGGACGTCCGGCCTGACGACCGGCCGCCGGCCCGTCGTCCCGGGCCCCGTCGGGGCGCGGGTCAGCGGAAGAGGCGCGGCGGGGTGGCGGTGCCGTGCACCCGCTTGGCGTGCTTCGCGTACAGCCGCGGCGCGAGGAACGGCAGGATCAGCCGGGCCGGGCCCGGAGCCTCGGCGAGGACCGCCTTGATCACCTCGGGGTCCCCCTCGTACATCGCCATGCCGAAGGCCAGCGGCAGCGCCTTCTTCGGCATCTCGCTCATGCCGTGCTCACCGAGCTGCCGCCACTCGGCCGCGGTGACGTACTTCTCGGCCAGGGGAAGGATCCGCTGCTCCTCCATCGACATGTGCTCCAGCAGCGCGTCCAGCAGCCGGTCGAACACCTCGGCCAGTTCGTTGCCGCCGCGCGCGGTGGACCGCCACTGCGGGAGCAGGCGGATCGCCTCGGCGTTCGCGGCCTCGATGGCGTGGTGCTGCTCCTCCATCACCGGGACGATGGCCTCGGCCTCCTCCCGGCCCCGCTCCTGGAGCAGCGGCCACAGGATCAGGTCCTCGCCGTCGTGGTGGAAGTGCAGGAGCCGGCAGACGAACTCGGCGTGGGCGCCGACGACTTCCGAGCGCTTGGTGTCGTTCGGCAGCACGTCCCGCACGAGCTGCGGGAGCAGGCCGAATTCACGACGGATCATGGTGTGCGCCATGTACATGTCTCGGACATCGGCCATGGGCTCGCTGCTGGTCCTGCTGGTCGCATTCACTGCTTCTCGGGCCTCCCTGTCTCTGTAGCGGGAACTGCACTGTCACACCATGCGGAGCCGCCGGTGCCGCCGCGTGGGCTGAAACCCGGCCCGTCACCGGCTCCTGGCCGCAAACCGCCCCGTCGCGGTTCGGCCGCAGTCGCGGCAAACAGTGTCAGATGTTGAATCATTTATCAAACATTGCGATCCGCGGGCAGCGCCCGGCCCCGGCCCGCCGGAACGGGGGAACGCCCCGCGCCAAGACCCCCGACAGGCTCAGCACAGGACGCTCCCGTATTCCCGGCATGGGTCTCCCCACAGATCCACACCGGGAGTCTTCCGCGCGGCCCGTCCCCAAGGGGGCACATCACGAGGTCACCGCCACAACGGTGGCGTGATTCCCTCGGTCCGCCCGACCGACGCGAGTGACACCGTAGCAAACCAAAACGTCTTGCAAACACTGTCATCGCGTCGACGCCCGGACGAACCACGCATTCCCTGATGATCAGCCCGGCCGTGCCGGGCGGCCCAGATCAGAAATACACCGTGTCACAGTGGATCGTGTGAACCACTCCCGGCCCTTCAGTGCGGCCTTGTGCAGCCCCGCCGTGCCGGCTCCCTCCGGGGCACCGCGGTGTGGACTGTCACCGTGTCACCACGTCGCGTACTAATCTGGGTACCAGGCGGATCGCCGTGTCCCGTATGCTGCGCGCACTCCTCACGGGTGCGGCGGCAAGGACGCCAGGCCCGCACGACACGGGGACGAAGGCACAGGGCCGAGGATGAGAGGGCGCATGGTCTTCATCACGCACACTGCTCGTGACATCGAGGCCACCGCTCGGGCGCTCCAGGACGAACTCGAGCGCCTGGAAGCCCAGCGGCACGGCCTGGAGCGGGAGTTGGCCGCTGTCGTCGCCCACCTCGGCTCCGTGCGCAGGGCCCTCGGCGCCCTCCACAAGCTGATGCCCGCCGTTCCCTTCGACGGGATCACCGGTGACGTCGCCGCGGACGAAGGGCAGCGTTTCCCCCTCGCGGCCGAGGACTTTCAGGCGCCGGACGAGGACGCGGCAGCGGCAGCGGCAGCTGCGGACGACGCCGCAGGAGCGGCGCCGTCACCCGTCGACACCCGCGGCGACCGCTCCGGCGCGGCCGCCGTACCGGGCAACTACGGCAGGCTGACGGAGCAGATCCTGGAGTACCTGGCCACCACCGGAGGCGCCGAGGTGCGGGCCCGCGACGTCGCCGCCGCCCTGGGCCGTGACGCGAACGCGGGCAGCATCAACGCGGTACGCAGCACGCTGGACCGCCTCGTCGGGGCCTCCCGGGTACGGCGCACCGGACGCGGTCTCTACCGCGCGGCTTCCTGAGCATCCCCTTTCACGATGACGTAGTGCCAGCATGGAGTCATTTGTCATGCGCACGTCATACAATCAATGGCATCCAATGCCTTACTTGTCAGTCAATGACAACCGTGTCTATAGTCGCCGCATGAGTCCGGGCCGCATCCGGACCGCAAGGAGCGCAGACATGAGCACCACCCCCACCCCCGGCAGGCCCTGCTGGATCGAACTCGGGTCGCCCGACCCCGAGGCCGCCGCCGCCTTCTACGGCGCGCTCTTCGGCTGGGAGTTCGCGCGGGACACCCCGCACGTCGGCCACCGCACGGCCCTGCTCCACGGGCGGCCCGTCGCCGGGCTCCGGCCCGTGGGCGAGCCAGCACGGCCGGGCTGGACGATGTTCGTCGCCGTGCCCGATGCCGCGAGGACGGCCGCCGCGGTCGCCGCCGCCGGTGGCAGCGTGCTCCCGTCGCCGGGCGGGGACGACGTGCACGTCGCGGATCCCGCCGGAGCGCGGTTCGCCCTCCGCGCGTCCGGCGCGCGGCAGACCGTCACGCCCGCCCACGATCCCGGCACCTTCGCATGGAGCGAACTCATCACCGACGACGCCGACGCGTCGGCCGCCTTCTACGGCTCCCTCTTCGCGTGGGAGGCGGGCCCCGCCGAAGCACCGCTGGGCCGCCGGGCCTGGCACCTCGCGGACACGCAGGTCGCCCTGCTCCTTCCCCGGCCCCCGGCGATGCCTGCGGAGATCCCGCCGTACTGGGACGCGTATATCACGGTCGCGGACGTGGCGGAGAGCGCGGCCCGCGCCTCGGACGCGGGCGGCACCGTGCTCATGGGGCCCACGGACACCGGCGCGGGCGGCATCGCGGTGCTGCTCGACCCGCAGGGCGCCGTCTTCACCGTCGTCGCGCACCGGAGTTGAGGAGGACCGCCATGTCCGTCACAGGAAAGGCCGGCATCGTCACGGGTGCCGCATCGGGGCTCGGCGAGGCGGCGGCCAAGCGCCTCGCCCGCGAGGGCGCACGGATCGTCGTGGCCGACGCGGACAGCGCCGGCGCGGCGCGTGTGGCCCGTGAGATCACCGCCGCGGGCGGCGAGGCCGTGCCCTTTGCAGCCGACGTCCGGGTTATCGAGGACACCGAGCGGCTCGTCGAGTTCACCGTCGCCGCGTACGGCCGGCTCGACATCGCCTTCAACAACGCGGGGGTCACGCCCGGGCTCGCCGACACCCACGAGATAGCCCCGCCCGACTGGGCTCGCGTCATCGAGGTCAACCTGACCGGCGTCTTCCACAGCATGCGGGCGCAGTTGTCCCGCTTCCTCGCGCAGGGTGACGGTGGGGCGATCGTGAACATGGCGTCCACCGCCGGCGTCATGGCGCATGCCGGACGGGCGGCGTACGCGGCCTCCAAGCACGGCATCATCGGCCTGACGCGTTCCTCGGCCGTGGAGTACGCCGGGCGCGGCATCCGTGTCAACGCGGTCGCGCCGGGTCCGATCGACGCCCCTTCCGCCCGCGCGCTGCCGCCCGAGGTGCGTGCCGCGATCGCGGCGAAGACGGCGATGAACCGCACCGGTGACGTGGAGGAGGTGGCCGCGGTGGTGACCTTCCTCCTCTCCGACGAGGCGTCGTTCGTCACGGGCTCGGTCTACGAGGTCAACGGCGGGCAGGCGCAGCTCTGATCCGGCAGTGCCTGACAGGAATGTCGACGGGCGGCCACGTTGTCAGTGACCGATAGGCTGGGCCCATGAGCAGCGCGGACGCAGCACGATCGGGCCTTCGGGAGATGACGCGGCAGACAGTGCGGTCGCAGATCGCCGACCGCGCGATGGCGCTGTTCATCGAGCACGGCTTCGAGAAGACCACCATCGAGCAGATCGCGGCCGAGATCGGCATGTCCGGGCGGAGTGTCTCGCGCTACTTCGCCAGCAAGGAGGACATGGTCGTCGGGAACCTGACCGCCATCGGTCAGGGGATCGCCGACCGGCTGGCGGCACGGCCCGTGGACGAGCCGCTGTGGCTGGCGCTGCGGCACGCGCTGGACGACCACGTGGACGCCCTGGACCGCGACCCCGACGGCAGTCTCCTGGCCACGTCGGTGATGCTCGCCGGGACGCCCGGGCTGCGCGGCGCGCTGGCGAAGAAGCAACTGGAGTGGCAGGAGCTGCTGGTTCCCCTCGTCGCGGCCCGACTCGACGGCGAGCGGCGGGAGTTGCGGGCACGTGCCGTCACCACGGCCGTACTGGCCTGCCTCAACACGGCCGTCACCGCGTGGACGGAGAGCGGCGGCACCGAGCGCGTAGCGGTCCTGCTCGACGTGACGCTGGAGGCCGTCCGGGCCGCCGCCCAGCCGCGCTGACGCGGTCGCGGTCACCCTCGCCCGCCCTCGGCACACCGAACCCGCCGAACCCGGAATAGGACGTGGCATCTCCGTCTTAGATTGTGGTGAGTATCTAAGGACGCGCTGCGCGTCGACGAACGAGAGGGATCATCATGTCCACAGCATCGGCCGGAACGGCACTCATCACGGGCGCGACCGCGGGCCTGGGCGCGGCCTACGCGGAGGAACTGGCCGCGCGGGGGTACGACATCGTGATGGTCGCCCGGGACCAGGCGCGGCTGGAGAAGGCCGCCGCGAGCCTGGCGGAGCGCTCGGGGCGCGAGGTCTCGGCCGTGAGCGCGGACCTCTCCACCGCCGAGGGCATCAGGGCCGTCGAGGCGCGGCTGGCCTCCGACACGGCCATCGACATCCTGGTCAACAACGCCGGCAACGCGCTGTTCGGCCCGCTGTCCGCGGCGGATCCGGACCAGCTGGAGTCGCTGATCACGCTCAACCTGACGTCCGTCACCCGGATCGCGGCGGCCGCGGCCAAGGCCTTCGCCGGGCGCGGCGCGGGCTCGATCGTCAACATCTCGTCCGCGTTCGCGCTGAACACCCCGCCGGTCGCCGCGGTGTACGGCGCGGCCAAGGCGTACGCGATCACGTTCACTCAGGCGCTGGCCCAGGAGTTCGCCGACTCCGCGGTGCGGGTGCAGGTCGTGATCCCGGGCGCGCTGGAGACGACGATCTGGGACGGTTCCGGCATCGAGCTGGACCAGCTGCCCAAGGAGGTCGTGATGTCCCCGCGCGACGCCGCCCGGGCGGCACTCGCCGGTCTTGACGCGGGTGAACTGGTGACGATCCCCTCGCTGCCGGAGTACGACACCTGGAAGGCCTACGACGAGGCCCGGATCGCGCTCGCCCCTGTGCTCTCTCGGTCGCAGCCGGCGGAGCGCTACGCCGCGCAGGCGTAACGGCACAGCGGGCCCGGTGCCTCCTCGGCGAGGAGGCACCGGGCCCGCGTGCGCGGCCGGCCGGTCAGGCGCCTTCGGCGGCGCGGTGCGCGTGCCCCGGGTACACGCCCATGAAGCGCACTTCGGAGGAGAAGAAGCGCAGCTCCTCCAGGGCCAGGGCGACCCTGCTCTCGTCGGGGTGGCCCTCGATCTCGATGTAGAAGCGGCTGGCCGCCAGCCCGGCGCCGACCTGGTAGCTCTCGATCTTGGTGATGTTGACGGCGTTGCTGGAGAAGCCGCCCAGCGCCTTGTACAGCGCGCTCGGGATGTTGCGCACCGAGAAGAAGAGGCTGGTCATCATCGGCTCGCCGGTGACCTCGGGCAGCTGCGCGTCCCGGGACAGGACGACGAAGCGGGTGGTGTTGTCGTGGGTGTCCTCCACGCCGCTCCGCAGCACCTTCAGCCCGTAGAGGGCGGCGGCGCCGGGCGGGGCGAGCGCGGCGTGCCGCGGGTCGCCCAGCTCGGCGACCTCGCGCGCGGCACCGGCGGTGTCGTCGCTGACGAGGGTCTGCCAGCCGCCCTCACGGATGATCTTCCGGCACTGGCCTAGGGCGTGCACGTGGCTGCGGACGCACCGCACGTCGTCCAGCGACGCGTCCGCGACGCCCATCAGGTCGAAGCGGATGGGCAGGAAGTACTCGGCGATGATCGACAGACCGGAGTCGGGGAGCAGGTGGTGGACGTCGGCGACGCGGCCGGCGGCGGAGTTGTCCATGGGGATCACCGCGAGGTCCGCGGTACCCAGCGTCACCGCCTCCAGGGCCTGCTCGAAGGTCGTGCAGGGCAGGTCGCGGCTTCCGGGGTACAGGTCACGGGCCGCGGCGGCCGAGTTCGACCCCGGCTCTCCCTGGTAGGCGATGGTCACCATGTGCGTGTCGGTATCTCCGGCTCGGGGCTGGCCGCGACCGTCGGTCGGCGGTTGCGGGCGGGACCGGAACGGGTATGCGCCGCTTCGACCCACTCCTGGCATGTTACTGGGATCACCTGCGGAACCGTGCGGGAGGACCGTCCCGGCGGGCCCGCGGCGGCACGCCGGCCGGGCCCGCCGGGACGGCGGGTCACCAGGGCAGCGGGCCGTTGCGGTCCGTGAAGGTGCCGGTGGGGCCGGACCGGCCGATCGTGGCGAGCATCACGATCGCCTCGGCGCCCTGCTCGGGGGTCTGGATGCCCTCGCCGCTCAGGCCGTGCAGGTCGGTGGCGCTGAAGCCGGGCTCGACGGCGTTGACCCGCATGGTGGGCAGGCCCTTGGCGTACTGGACGGTCAGCATGTTCACCGCGGCCTTGGCGGAGGCGTAGACGGGCGTCACGAAGTGGGACTCGTGCCGCGCGGGGTCCTGGACCACGGTGAGGGAGCCGAGTCCGCTGCTGACGTTGACCACGACGGGGCTGTCCGAGGCGCGGAGCAGCGGCAGGAAGGCATGCGTCACGCGCACCAGGCCGATGACGTTCACGTCGAAGACGGTGGTCATGTGGGCGGCCGTGGCCTGTTCTGCGTCGACCATGCCCTCGAAGACGCCGGCGTTGTTGACCAGGACGTCGAGGCGGCCCTCCTCGCGGCGCAGTTCCTCGGCCGCCGCGCCGACGGAGGCGTCGTCGGTGACGTCGAGCCGGACGAAGCGGGCACCGAGGTCCTCGGCGGCGGCCCGGCCCCGTGCGGTGTCGCGGGAGCCGATCCACACGGTGTGCCCGAGCGCGATCAGCCGCCGGGCGGTCTCGCGGCCCAGGCCCTTGTTGCCGCCGGTGACGAGTGTGGTGGTCATGGTGGACTCCTCGGTGGATGTCGGTGTGCTGTCGGGGGTGGAGGGCGGGTGCGGCCCCGCCGGGCGGTGGCTCCGACGGGGGTGCCCGCCGGGGTCCGGCCGACAACCACCCTGCGCGGACGCCGTACCGGACGGCAGTGCCCTCGTGTTCATGGGAGTGAGAGGGCCAGGCACATGGCGGCCCGCCGCGGTTACCGTCGACCGCATGGACGGTACGAACGCACTCGGCGACTTCCTGCGGGCACGCCGGGGCCTGGTCCGGCCCGAGGAGGCCGGCATCACGCCGGTGGGACTGCGGCGAGTGAAGGGCCTGCGCCGGGAGGAGGTCGCCCTGCTCGCCGGCATCAGCTCGGACTACTACCTGCGGCTGGAGCAGGGGCGTGACCGCAATCCTTCGGCGCAGGTGCTCGCCTCGATCGCCCGGGTGCTGCGGCTGGACGACGACGCCACCGCCCATCTGCTGGCGCTGGCGCGGACCGGCGCGGCCGGCAGGGCGCGGGCCCGGTCCACGGCGCGCAGGCCGCGGCTGGAGCACATGCCGCCGAGCATCCGGCAGTTGATCGACAGCTGGCCGGTCCATCCGGCCTGGGTGCAGAACAGGTTCTTCGACGTCCTCGGGGCGAACGCGCTCGGCGCGGCCCTGTCCCCCAACAACACCCGCGGCGTCAACCTGCTGCGGGCCGCCTTCCTCGATCCGGCGGAGCGGGTCCGGCGCAGGGACTGGGAGGCGGTGACACGGGAGGGCGTCGCGACGCTGCGCGCGCAGGCCGGCCCGGGGGCCGAGGACCCCCGGCTGAACGCGCTCGTCGGCGAACTCTCCCTGCGCAGCGAGCGCTTCCGCCAGTTGTGGGGACGCCACGACGTACGGCCCCAGAAGGGCCACCTCACCCGGCTGACCCACCCCCTGGTGGGCGACCTGGATCTGCGGGCCGACAAAATGACCGTGGGCGGCACCGACGGTTTTGTCCTGGTCGTACTGCACGCGGAACCGGGCAGCCGGGACGAGGAACTCCTGCGTCTGCTCGGGAGCCTCGCCGTCTCGGGCAGCGACGACCGGCAGCCCGGACGGGACCGTCCCGTGACCGGCGAATCCTGAACGCCGGACCCGCCCCCGAACCACCCCTCCCGGAAGGACCCCATGACCGGCACCGCCACGCCGTACGGCGCCTGGCCGTCACCCCTCACCGCACGGATCGCGACCGCCGGCACGACCGCGGGGCAGGTGGCCTCGCCGTCGTACCCCGGCCTCGTCGGGGACGAGGTGTGGTGGATCGAACCACGCCCCGCGGAGGACGGCCGCTCGGCGCTCGTGCGGCGGCGTGCCGACGGCTCCGTCGCGGACGTGCTGCCGGTGCCGTGGAACGTCCGGAGCCGTGTCATCGAGTACGGCGGCCGGCCCTGGGCGGCGACGACCGGCGCACGGGGCGCGTCCGCCGTCTTCGTGAACTTCGCCGACCAGCGGCTGTACGCGTACGAGCCCGACGTCCCCGGCGCCCTGCCGCGCCCGCTGACCCCGCTCTCCCCTGTCGGCGGCGGACTGCGCTGGTCGGAGCCGGAGATCGACCCCGGCCGCGGCGAGGTCCGCTGTGTGCTGGAGGAGTTCACCGGCGAAGGGCCCGGGGACGTGCGAAGGGTGCAGGCCGCGGTGCCGCTCGACGGATCTGCCGCCGAGGACCGTGCGGCGGTGCGCGAACTGTGGGACGACGGGCACCGCTTCGTCTCCGGCGCCCGCTGGTCCGCGGACGGGCGGCAGGCGGTCTGGCTCGCCTGGGACCACCCGCACATGCCGTGGGACGCGGCGGAGCTGCGCATCGCCGACATCGGCCCGGACGGCACGGCCCGGAACGCCCGGACGCTCCTCGGCGGCCCCGGCGAGCCGGTGGCGCAGGCCGAGTGGGGGCCGGACGGCCACGTGCTGGCCGCCTGGGAGCACACCGCCTGGTGGAATCTGTACTCCGTCGACCCGGGGACCGGCGCCGCCCGCCCGCTGCGTCCGGCCGAGGAGGACTTCGCGGGCTGCCAGCGGCTCGGCCTGCGCTGGTTCGCGCCGCTCGGCGACGGGCGGCTCGCCGTGCTGCACGGCGTCGGCGGGCAGCGCCTCGCGTTCCTGGACCCCGGGGACGGCGGGCTGACGGACGTGCCGGGGCCGTGGACCGAGTGGCTGCCGCACCTGGACGCCGACGGGACGCGCGTCGTCGGTGTCGCGGGCGGCACCCGCACGCCCTACGAGGTCGTCGAGGTGGACACCGCCACCACGACGGGCCGGGCGACGGGCCCGTCGCCCCGGCTGCCCGTGCCGGACGAGGTGTTCCCGGAGCCGGTGGCGCGGGTCTTCACCGGACCGGACGGACACCGGGTGCACGCCCATGTCCACGCGCCCCGCGGCCCGTTGGCCCACGGCCCCGGCAACGAGCGGCCCCCGTACGTCGTGTGGGCGCACGGCGGTCCCGGGCTGCGGGCCCCGCTCACCCTCAACGCGGAGATCGCGTACTTCACCTCGCGCGGCATCGGCGTCGTCGACGTCAACTACGGCGGGACGCCCGGCTACGGGCGCGCCTACCGCGAGCGGCTGCGCGAGCAGTGGGGCGTGGTGGACGTCGAGGACTGCGCGGCCGTCGCCCGGGCGCTGGTCGAGGAAGGGACGGCCGACGCCGGGCGCCTCGCGATCCGCGGGCACAGCGCGGGCGGCTTCACCGCCGCGCTGTCCCTGGCGGTCACCGATCTGTACGCGTGCGCGGCCCTGTACTACCCGGTCCTGGACCTGCGGTCGCTCGCCGCGGGGCTCACGCACGACTTCGAGTCGCACTACCTCGACGCGCTGGTCGGCCCGGTGCGGTCGGTCCCCGAGCGCTACGAGGAGCGCTCCCCGGCCTTCCGCACCGCCGAGATGACCGTGCCGTTCGTGCTCCTCCAGGGCACGGACGACGTCATCTGCCCGCCCGAGCAGAGCGCGGCGTTCCTGCGCGACCTGCAGGGGCGGTCCGTCCCGTACTCCCACCTCGTCTTCGAGGGGGAGGGGCACGGCTTCCGCCGGCAGAGCACCATGGTCGCCGCGCTGGAGGCGGAACTGTCCCTGTACGGAGGCGTCTTCGGATTCACACCGCAGGGGATCGAGGGCCCGCCGCAACCGGACCCCATCGGCACGCGGTGACGGCCGCTACGCGCCGGCCGCCCCTGCGTCCGGCGTCGTGGCCTCGCGCACGGCCTGAAGGATCTCCTCCGACAGGGGCGATCCCGCGGTGCCCCGGGACAGGAGGATGCCCCCCACGAGCGTGGCCAGGCCCACCAGCCCGGCCTTGCCGGGAGCGACCCAGTCGGCCATGTCGCGGACGCCCGCCGTGTAGGCGGCGCGCCACTCGGGTTCCCGTGCGGCGTCGCCGCCGAAGCCGGCGGCGGGGCACCCGGTGCCGGGGGCGTCGCGGTGGTCGGTGGAGAGGTACATGGCGCGCAGCGCGGACACGGCCGCGTCATGGCCGCCGCTGTCCGCCTCCAGTCCCGCCAGGTACTGGAGCATGTCCGCAAAGCCCTTGGCCTCGGCCTCCGCGACCAGGGCGTCCTTGGAGGCGAACTGCTTGTAGAAGCCGCCCTGGGTCAGACCGACCGCCTGCATGACGTCCGCGACGCTGACGTTCGCCACGCCGCGCTCGCGGAAGAGCCGGGAGGCGGCCTCGACCACGCGCTCCCGATTGGCCCGCGCCTCGGCCTGAGAGACCCTGCTCATGTCCGGTCCACCTCCTGGGGAACCTCCGGTGACCCCTCGCGCTGCCGACGAGTGGCTTTGCCCGTTTCGGTACCGGCCGTCACCCGGCCGTCCTTGCGATGGTACGCGCCATCTATCGGGCGGACGGCCGGCCGGCGGGCCCGTCCCCGGACCGCCTCCCCGCGTCGTGGGCATTAGGCTCGGGGGTACGGCATCGCGTGCCGGTCACCGGCCGGGTGAGGCATGGAGGTGCCCGTGAGATTGCCCATGGAGGCATTCCACACATGCCCGTCGAGTTGAACCACACCATCGTCCACGCCCGGGACAACCGGGAGTCCGCCGCTTTCCTCGCCCGCATCCTGGGCCTCGAAGTCGGCGCGGAGTGGGGGCCGTTCGTCCCGGTCGCCACGAGCAACGGGGTCACGCTCGACTTCGCCACCGTTCCCGCGGAGTCGATCGTCATGCAGCACTACGCGTTCCTCCTCCCCGACGAGGAGTTCGACGCCGCCTTCGCCCGCATCCAGGAGGCCGGCCTCACGTACTACGCCGATCCGCACATGAAGCAGCCGGGCGAGATCAACCACCACCACGGCGGACGCGGCCTGTACTTCCTCGACCCCGCGGGGCACGGAATGGAGATCATCACCCGCCCCTACGGCAGTCACCAGCAGGCGGACGGCGCCTGACGAACCCACCCTGCGGGCGGCCCGGCCGGGCCGCCCGCAGGGCTTCGCGCTCAGCCCGCCGTGACGAAGGCGGCGACGGCGTCCGCGAACTCCCCGGCCTGCTCCAGGTGCCCGAAGTGGCCGCTGTCCTCCAGGACCAGCAGTTCGGCGCCGGGGATCAGCTTCTGTAGTTCCTCCGCCCACCGCACACCGCAGATGACGTCGTGCCGCCCGACGACGACCAGGGCCGGCACCGTCAGCGAGCCCAGCGTGCCGCGGTCGTCGATCAGGTCCGGGGAGAGGTCGGCGTCCAGGCCGGAGATGTACCACCCGGTGACGGTGTCCCGCATCGCGGCGAACTCGCTCTCCCGGCCCCAGTAGTCGGCGAAGTACGCCGGCAGCAGCCCGCGGATCGCGGCCACCACGTCCTCGTCGGACGCCATGGAGGGCACCGACTGGAAGGCCTTCAGGACCTCCGGCAGACCGGGGTGCTCCGCGTGCCGGGTGGCGAACTCCTCGACCTTGCGCATCGCTACGGCGCCGTGCTCGGGTCCGGTCACGGGCGCGCTGTCGTAGAGGACGATCCCGGCGATCCGCCCGGGGCGGTGCAGGGCGTGGTACTGGACGACGAAACCGCCGTGGGAGTGGCCCAGCAGGTGCACCGTGGGCACACCGAGGTGGTCGACGACCGCGTCGAGGTGCCTGCTGTAGAGCTCGCGCGTATAGCCGTGCGGGTGCGTGGGCAGCCGGCCGGAGCCCCCCGTGCCGGCCGGTTCGACGTAGACCATCGTGAGCCGCCGCTCCAGCTCGGGCATGCGCAGGTACTCCCAGGCGATGCCGGGCCCGCCGGAGTGGGCCACGCACACCGGGCCCGTGCCGTGTACGTGGTAACGCTGGTCGACACCGTTCACGGTGATCGTGTGAGTGCCGGTGGCGAGCGGGCCGGCGGTGGGTGCGTTCATCGCGGTTCCCATCGGTGAGGGGGTGAGGACACCGACAGGACGCGGGCGCGGGGAAGGAGTTCGGTCACGGCGGTGTGACCTCGGTCACGCCGCGGCAGCGAGCGGCGGAAGAGGTGGAAGGGGCGGAAGGGGCATCTGCGGCTGGTGGAAGAGGCGCAGCCGCTCCACGCGGCCCCCGTCGAGGGTCATGATCCAGGCGACCGCGGGCGGGCAGTGCTCGGGGTCGTCCGGCGGATTGATCAGATCCATCTCCCAGACGGTGAGCCCCTTGCCCGCGGCCACGTGCACGGGGCGCTGCCGCACCCCGGCGATCAGGTCGCACTCCATCCCGAGCAGGAGCGTCTCGGTGCCGCCCAGCCGGGTGTCGCCCTGCATCAGCGCGGCGGCCGGGCTCCACCGCTCGGCGAGCACCTTGCCGAAGTCGCCGCGCTCGGCGGCCGCCAGTGTGTCGTGGGCGTCCTCCCAGCTGGCCGACGTGCGCCGCGCGGCATCGCTGTGGGCGGACGCCGCCGTCGCGGCCAGCGCCTCGGCGAGCTTGGCGCGCCCCTGGCTGAGCCGGCTGCGGATCGTCCCCACGGGCACGGCGCAGGCCCGGGCGATCTCCTCGTACGAGGTGACACGCGAGCTGAAGTGCCGCAGGACCATCGGTACGCGCAGGGTCGGGGACAGTTGCTCCAGCGCCTCCCAGACCCAGTCGCGCAGCGCGTGGCGCTCCAGGACCTCCTCGGGGCCGGGGCCCGCGGCGACGCGGGTGAGGTCGTCGAGGGGCACGGTGCGCGAGGAGGTCCGCAGGAGGCTGCGGCAGGCGTTGCGCACGATCATGCGCAGCCACGCGCCGACGGCCGACGGGTCGCGCACGTCGCCGATGCGGCGCAGCGCGGTCAGCGCCGCGTTCTGGACGGCGTCGTCGGCGTCGGGCCCGGGGCCCAGGATGCTGAGCGCGACCGCGCGCATGCCGGGCCGGTGGGCCTCCAGCAGCAGCCCCAGGGCGACGATGTCGCCGGCCTGCGCGGCACGGGTCAGGACCACGTCGCCGCCGGGGTCCGTCGTCGGGGAGGGGTCACGCCTCATGCCGCACCTTCCTGCACCCGAGGGCGGCACGTGACGGCCTCCGCCCCGCGGGCACTCACACACCAAGGGCACCACACCGGGCGGCCGCGTCGGCGAACCGGTCGCCCGCGTCCCGGCTGCCGGGGAAAGGTGCGGGACGGGGAGCGCGGGCGGGTGCCGCACCGCGAGCACCGACGGTAACACGGCTCGTCCTGCCGGAGATCACGAAGACCGGCGGACCCGCCTCCGGCGCCCGCGCGGACCGCGCGGCGCACGAGGGCGGGCGAGGGCCGGGCCCCCGCCGTCGCCCGTGCGACCGGCGAGGGCGAATACTGTGGAGCGACCGGCGGGCCGGACCCGTGACCTGCGGCTGGCGGCGAGGAGAGCGCGCACAGAGGCGGCGGGAATCCCCGGCGGCCGCGTTCCGTTGCATGCATAGCGGGAAACGGACACGACGAGAAGGAAGGACCGACCATGACCGCGCCGACGAGCAACAAGGCCACCCTGGCGGGTGGCTGTTTTTGGGGCATGCAGGACTTGATCCGCAAGCAGCCCGGCGTGATTTCGACGCGGGTCGGGTACACCGGCGGCGACGTGCCCAACGCCACCTACCGCAACCACGGGACGCACGCGGAGGCGATCGAGATCGTCTACGACCCCGCGGAGACCGACTACCGGGCGCTCCTGGAGTTCTTCTTCCAGATCCACGACCCGACGACGAAGAACCGCCAGGGCAACGACATCGGGCTGAGCTACCGGTCGGCGATCTACTACGCCGACGACGAGCAGAAGCGGGTCGCCGAGGACACCATCGCGGACGTCGAGGCGTCCGGGCTGTGGCCGGGCAAGGTCGTCACCGAGGTCGAGCCCGTGGGTCCGTTCTGGGAGGCCGAGCCCGAGCACCAGGACTACCTGGAGCGCTACCCCGAGGGGTACACCTGCCACTTCCCGCGCCCGGGCTGGAAGCTCCCGGCCCGCGCCAAGGGCTGACCCCGGCACGACGGACACGGCCCTTCCCCTCCGGGGGCGGGGCCGTACCCGTTCGCCCGCGCAGGGACAGCACTTGCGCAGAAGCAGACCAGCACAGGGAGGACGAATGGCGGACGCTCCCGCCCCGGCCCGCGCGGGCCGGCTGACGGACCTGATCGCCGACGACCTGCCGCTGCTGCTGGTGGGCATCAATCCCGGCCTGTCCTCGGCCAGGGCGGGGCACCACTTCGCCACCCCGGGCAGCCGGCTGTGGCCGGCGCTGTACCGGGCCGGCTTCACCCCGCGGCGGCTCACCGGGCAGGAGGACGCCGAGCTGCTGCGGTACGGCGTCGGCATCACGTGCATCGTGCGCCGGCCGACCGTCCGGGCGGCCGAGCTGTCCAAGGACGAGCTGGTGGCCGGCGGGCGGACGCTGCGCCGCCGGGTGCGCGCCCGCCGCCCGGTGTGGCTGGCCCTGCTGGGCGTCACCGGCTACCGCGCGGCGTTCGGTGTGCCCGACGCCGTGGTGGGCCCGCAGGAGGAGACGATCGGCGGGACCCGGATCTGGGTGCTGCCCAATCCCAGCGGGCTCAACGCCCATTACCCGCCCGCGGCCCTCGCCCGGGAGTTCACCCGGCTGCGGCTGGCCACCGGGATGCCGGACCTGTCCGGCATCCCGGGCAGCGCCCCGTGACCGGCGGAGCCGTCAGAGGCGGCTGGCCACCGTGCGCGCCAGCTCCGTCAGCGGCTGGTCCTCCTGCTTGGAGTCCTCGGTGCGCACCAGCCGGATCGAGACCCACTGCTCGCCGACGCGCAGGAAGACCGAACCGTCCTCCAGGTACGCCTCGTCGCCCACGTCCTTGAGCGGCTTCAGCCTGTCGCCGTGGATCTGGTGCTCGGCGTCGTAGTAGTTCTTGCCGGACTCGCCCACGAACACCTCGACCTGCCCGGTCGGGCCGCTGGGCGGAGCGGTGTAGGTGCAGGTGTCCCCGATGGCCCTTCCGGGGTCCAGCGACATGCCCGCGAGCTGGTCGGCCTCCGTCTGGTTCACCAGGGCACACGGGTCGTCCGCCGCCGAGCCGGCCGAGGAAGTGGCCGAGGACGACGCGGGCGCGGACGACTGCCCGTCCGGCTGCGCCGTGCCCGGGGCCGCCTCGCCCCCCGCGGTGGCGCTCCCGGCGGGCGCGCTCGCCTTGTCGCCGGCGTCCGACGCCGGGTCCTGGCATCCCGCGAGCGCCAGCACCAGCAGCGCCGCGACGGGCGCCCCGAGCAGCGCCGTCCGCGCTCGACCGCGGTTACGGGTACGGGTGTTCACCATCGGTTCGATCCCCCCAAGCTTTCGTTGTACGTCCCCGCCCGGCACGATGCCCCGCGCAGGTGAACCTACAGACGTACGGAATCGGCCATTTGGTTTCGGACGAATTGAAAGCGTGCGTCAGGGTCGTACGGGCGGCGCGCGAAACACCTTTCCCGCCCCGCGGAATGTGACACTCCGTACGGTTCGGCGCATGAGGTTCCCGGGCGGGGGCGGCGGACGGGCCCCGCACGGACCCCGCGCCGCCCCCCGCCCGGCCCGCTCAGTCCTCGGCCACCGCCGCGAAGCTGACGTCCGCCGTGTCGACCGTCCCGCCGCGGCGGCCGGGGGCGCTCTGCCACTTCCAGTACATGTTGGTGTGCGCGACGACCTGCTCCGGGGTGGGTGCCCCGTACGCGGAGAGGTCCTCCGTGGTGTGCGCGTCGCCGACCAGCGTCACGTCGTATCCGCGGACGAGGCCGCCGTGCAGCGTCGAGCGGATGCACGCGTCGGTCTGGGCGCCGGTGACGACGAGCCTTCCGACCCCGCGCTCGGCGAGCAGGGTCTCCAGCTCCGTGTCCTCGAAGGAGTCGCCGTACCTCTTGTGGACGAGGGGCTCGGCCTCCGCCCGGACGAGTTCCGGCACGTACTGCCAGGCCTCGCTGTCGCGCTTGAGGCCGTCGTCGGAGTGCTGGACCCAGATGACGGGCACGTCCTGCGAGCGCGCCGCGCCGATCAGGGTGTTGATGTTGGCGATCACCTCGTCGCGCCGGTGGGAGCCGTCCACCACACCGTTCTGGACGTCGATGACGAGCAGCGCGCTGTTCGGCCGATCGGGCAGGGTCGTCATGGGGAGACCTCGGTTTCTCGTCGCGGATGTGTGCCGCCCCTCACCCTAGGGCGGGGCACTGACAACGGCCCCGGACCGCGCGACAACGCCCGCGGGGCAAGTCGGCTTCTCCCGCTGCGGCCTGACGGACCGGCTCCCGGGCACGCGGCACCGTCCGCGCGGCCCCGGGACGCGGTCGCGATCCGCCCCGGGACCGGAGTCGTCCCCGTCCGGCGGCCGGTACTGCGCGGACCCTCTCCAGTGGCGGGGCTCCATAACCCTCCATAGCGTCTCTTTTCGACGGCTCCCCCAGGTCAGCGGAAAGCAGGTACATGTCATGAAGCATCCTCGGTCTCACCGGGCCGTCGTGGTCACGGCGACCGCGGCGGCGCTCGCCGTGGGCGCGGTCGGCTGCGGAAACGGCAGCAGCGGCGGCACCACCAGCGGCAGCGACATGCAGAAGGTGAGTGCCCACACCGTCCATCCGGGGGAATCGATCCAGTCGGCGGTGGATCAGGCGGCGCCCGGGGACGTCATCGACATCGAGGCCGGCATCTACAACGGGAGCGTGCAGATCACCACGCCGCGGCTCACCCTGCGGGGCGCCGGCACGGCCACCGTGATCATGCCGAGCAAGACCGGCAAGGAGAACGCCTGCGCCAAGGCCGGCGAGGGCCTGTGCATCACCGGCACGGCGAAGAAGAAGGTCACCGACGTGCGGCTGGAGTCGCTGACGGTGACCGGGTTCAAGACCAACGGCATCCACGCGACGCAGGCCGACGGCTTCCAGGCGGTGAAGGTGACCTCCCGGGACAACAAGCAGCAGGGCATCCTGCTCGAGAAGTCCGTCCGCGGGCAGTTCACCGGCAACACCGCCACGAACAACGGCGAGTCCGGGATCTTCCTCGCCAACTCCATGGACACCGAGGGCGGCGCCCTCGACACCAAGGGCGCGCAAGTCAAGGACAACACCCTCAACGGGAACCGGTTCGGTCTCACACTGCGCCGCGTCCGCAACCTCTCCGTCGAGCAGAACAAGATCGGCGCCAACTGCGGCGGCATCTTCGTCGTGGGTGACGAGGGAGTCCCGCGCGGCGGCGCTCTCACGGTCAGCCACAACACCGTCACCAAGAACAACAAGTACTGCCCGGCAAGCACCCGCCTGCCCTTCATCCAGGGCACCGGCATCCTGCTCACCGGCGTGGAGAAGACCGTCGTGAAGGACAACGACGTGCGCGACAACAGCGGCAAGTCGCCCATGTCCGGGGGCATCGTGCTCTTCAAGAGCGTGGTGGGCAAGGCCAGCACCGGCAACACCATCCAGAACAACACCGTGCGCGGCAACAAGCCGGCCGACCTCGCCAACCGCGACACGGCGGGCACCGGCAACACCTTCGCCGACAACCAGTCCGACACCTCCGAGCCGCGGGAACTGCAGGCGATGCACTGACCCCGCGACCCGCCCGGGCGGCGCGCGACCCCGCGGTGACGGGGGTCGCGCGCCGCTCCCCTGTCACCCCTGTAAGGGCATCGACCGGAATGACCATGTCGGTGTACTCTGACGCCATGGCCACCAGGACACCGCGCGCCGCCACCCGGGAAGACTCCGTGCCCGAGAGCGCCGCCGCCCTGGTCGACCTGCTGAACTCGCGCCCCTACGCGGGCATGCCCGACAAGCTCGACGCCCCCGGGTCCGCCACGAGTGTGCTGCGCCCCTTCGGGCAGGAGGACGAGGCACCCTCCGCGCGGCGCGTGGAACTGGTCCGCGCCGTGCGCGACGACCTGCTCGCCCTGACCGAGCGCAACGATCCCGACGACTCCGCCGGCGACTGGGCGGCCTTCTCCGGGCGTGTGTCCTCCGTCACCTTCCAGCAGGACTTCTCCCTGCCCGGCGCGGTGTCCATGCGGCAGGCCTCCGGCGATCCCGTGGTCGGCCGGATCACGCTGGCCGTCGCCGAACTCGTCGGCGCCGGCGCCTGGTCGCGGTTGCGCCTGTGTGCCAGCGAGATCTGCCGCGAGGTGTTCTACGACACCAGCCGCAGCCGGACGCGGCGCTGGCACTCGTACGAGGTGTGCGGCAACCGCGCCAATGTCGCCGCGTACCGGGAGCGCGGCGGCACGTCCGCCCCGGCGGGCGACAGCGCCCGCTGACCGCTCCTCCCCCGCCGCGGCCTTCCGCGCCATGCCCGTGACTCCCCCGGCTCAGCCGTTGCGCGCCAACATGGGCTAAATCCAATAGACCTTTACATCGCTACCTTCACGATGTTAGCGTCGTAAGCGTCATCAGATTCATGGCGCTTACCTGCCGCGTACGCCGCACGCCCGAAGCAGGGCTCCCGCGCGACCGGAGGCGCCACGGCGGGGCGGCACGACGCCCCGCCCCCTCCCCCACCTCTAAGGAAGAACATGTCCGTGTATCGAGCCGTCCAGGTGTCCGGATCCGGCGACTTCGCCTTCGTCGAGCGGGAGTTGGCCGAACCGCTGCCCGGGCAGGTGCGCCTGCGCGTGGAGGCCTGCGGTGTCTGCCACTCCGACAACCTCGCCGTCGCGGGGATGCGGCCCGACCCCTCGGCGCCGATCGTGCCCGGCCACGAGATCGCCGGCGTGATCGACGCGGTCGGTGCCGGTGTCACCGCCTGGCAGCCCGGCGACCGGGTCGGCGTCGGATTCCTCAGCGGCCCCTGCCACACGTGCGACTCCTGCCGCCGGGGCGACTTCGTCAACTGCGCCGCCCAGCCGACGACCGGCACGTCGATCGACGGCGGCTACGCCGAGGTCGCGTACGTGCGGGCGAGCGGTCTCGTGCGCATCCCGGACGGCCTGTCCTCGATCGACGCCGCCCCGCTGCTGTGCGCCGGCCTGACCGTCTTCAAGGCGCTCCAGCAGACCGGCGCCCGCCCCGGCGAACTGGTCGCGGTCCAGGGCATCGGCGGCCTCGGCCACCTCGGCGTGCAGTACGCGCGCAGCCTCGGCTACCGCGTCGCCGCCATCGCCCGCGGCCCGGAGAAGGCCCCGCTCGCGGCCGAACTCGGCGCCGAGCACTACATCGACAGCCTCACCACGGACCCGGCCCAGGCCCTCCAGGCCCTCGGCGGAGCGGCCGCGGTCGTCGCCACGGCGTCCGACAGCGCGTCCATGGGCCCGCTGGTCCGCGGGCTGGCGCCGCGCGGCCGCATGATCGTCGTGGGCGCGGGCGGCGAGCCCGTTCCGGTCGACCCGATCGCGATGATCTTCGGCACCCGGTCCGTCACCGGCAGCCTGACCGGCTCGCCCATCGAGAACGAGGACAACCTGCGCTTCGCCCTGCGCCAGGAGATCCGGTCGATGAACGAGGTCATGCCCCTGTCGGAGGCACCGAAGGCCTTCGCCCACATGATGTCCGGCCGCGCCCGCTTCCGCGTCGTCCTGGACACCCGCGGCTGACGGACGCGCACGGCACCGCCGCCCGGCCCGTCGACCGGGCGGCGGTGCGCGGGGGCCCACCGGATGCGGGGGCCGGGCACCGCGATGATCCTGGACGTGGATTTCTTCGCACTCCACGCGGGCAAGGGCGGGTCCTCATGAAGGTCGGCGTCGTCGGAGCGGGTTCCGTGGGAGCCGCCACCGCGCTCTGCCTGGTCGAGCGGGGCGGCATGTGCCGCGAGATCGTCCTGGTCGACCGCGACACGCAGCGGGCCGACGGAGTCGCGGCCGACCTGCGCTACGCCGCCCCGCTCTCCCCCACCGTGCGGGTGCGCGCGGGCGGTTACGCGGAGCTCGCCGGCGCCGCCCTCGTGGCGATCACGGCGGGCGTCAACGAGCGCGGCGGGGGTGCGACCGACCGCTCGGACCCGGAGGGGCGGCTGCGCCTGCTGGACACCAACACCAAGGTCTTCGCCGACGTGGTGCCCCAGGTCGTGGCCGCGGCGCCGGAGGCGGTCCTCATGGTCGTCACCGACCCGCCCGAGCCCCTCGCCGAGGTCACGCGGCGGCTCGCCGGGCACGACCGCGTCTTCTCCACCGGCACGCTCATCGACAGCCTCCGCTTCCGCGTCCATCTCGCCGACGCCCTGCGGGTGAGAGCGGCCGACGTGCAGGCGATGGTCGTCGGCGAGCACGGCACCTCGGAAGTGCTGCTGTGGTCCTCGGCCACGGCCGGCGGAATCCCCGTCGCGGAGATGCTGCGCCGGGCCGGGACCTCGGTGGCGGACGCACGCGCGCGGATCGAGGACGCCATCAGGTACGCGAACATCACCATCATCGAGGGAACGGGCGCCAGCCAGTACGGCATCGGCGCGGTCTCCGCACGCCTCGTCGAGGCGGTGCTGCGCGACGAGGGCGCGGTCCTGCCCGTCGCCGCGCATTCCGCCGCGTACGGGACGACGCTCTCGCTCGCGGCGGTCGTGGGTGCCGAGGGGGTGCGCGAGGTGTTCGAGCCCGCGATGGACGAGCAGGAGCGCGAGGGGCTGATCCTCAGCGCCGCCGTCCTCCGCAAGGCCGCCGACCGGGCGCTCTGCCTGCTGTGACCTCTGCCACGCCGCGGCGATGACGCGCGGTCCGCACCGCCCTGTCCGCCCGCCCGCCGCACGCCTCTGAGAGCGCCGGCCGGGCGCGTGCTTGAACCCGGCACACCCTGGGGCGGACGCGACCCCGCCGCCGGCCGGACTCCCTTCCCGCCACGGGGCCTTGGGCCCCGCGCCGTCCGGTGCGCCGAACAACTCCCCAGCTCACGGCGGCCGTCCCCGCTATTGGCTGACCCTTCATCACGGTGACACCTGGCAACGCTCGACGCGTCAACACGGTTCGACAAAGCTGATCCGGGCATGTCAATCAGGCCGCGCTCCCCCCGCCGCGGCCGATCGGAGGACGCAGTGAAGAACAGCCCCCGGATCCGCAGAGTCTCCGTCGTCTTCGGCGGCGCCGCCGCGCTGGTGCTCGCCCTGCCGGGCGTGGCGTTCGCCGCCCCGCCGCCGGCCCTCCCCGCCAACGCGGACAGCTTCGAGCAGAGCTTCGAGCCCGCCTTCGACTACGACACCGACGGCTGCTACTCCTCGCCCGCCATCGGCCGCGACGGCACGATCAACCCGGGCCTGAACCCGACCGGCGCCCTCAACGGCAACTGCCGTGACGCCTCGGACCTCGACAACACCAACGGCTACTCGCGCTACAAGTGCAACAACGGCTGGTGCGCGATCATCTACGGTCTCTACTTCGAGAAGGACCAGGCCATCCCGGGCATCAGCCTCGGCGGCCACCGCAACGACTGGGAGCACGTCGTCGTCTGGACGCAGGACAACCAGGCGAAGTACGTGGCCACTTCCGCGCACGGCAACTTCAATGTCTACAGCGCCGACCAGGTCCGCTGGGACGGTACCCACCCCAAGGTCGTCTACCACAAGGACGGCATCGGCACCCACTGCTTCCGGCTGGCCAACACCAACGACGAGCCGCCGGAGAACCACTACCACACCTGGCAGTACCCGACCCTCGTCGGCTGGAACGGCTACCCGGCCGGTCTGCGCGACAAGCTCAGCGCGTACGACTTCGGCAGCGCCGTCTTCGGCCTGAAGGACGGCAACTTCAACGCCCACCTGGCCAAGGCCATGCCGGCCGGGATCCCGTTCAACCCCAACGCCTGATGACGACCGCCGGGGACGGGAGGGCGCCCACGCCGACCGCCGTCCCGTCCCCGGCCCCTTCCGGGCGGGGTCACATCACGTCGAGCGCGGCGAACTCCTCGGCCGTCAGGGTGAGTTCCGCGGCCGCCACCGAGTCACGGATGGTCTCCGGCCGGCTGGACCCCGGGATCGGGACGACGACCGGGGACTTGGCGAGCATCCAGGCCAGGCACACACGCTGCGGGCTGACGCCGTGCGCCTCGGCGACCTGCGCGAACCGCGCGTAGGCGGAGCCCAGTTCACGGGCCTGCGAGATGCCGCCGAGCGGGCTCCACGGCAGGAACGCGATACCGAGCTCGTCGCACAGGCGCAGTTCCGGCTCGCTGGAGCGGAACGCCGGGGAGAACTGGTTCTGCACCGAGACCAGGCGTCCGCCCAGGATCTCGTTCGCCAGCCGGATCTGCTCCGGGTTCGCGTTGGAGATGCCGGCCATGCGGATCTTGCCCTCGTCGAGCAGGTCGCGCACCGCGCCGACGGAGTCGGCGTAGTCCACTGTCGGGTCGGGGCGGTGGAACTGGTACAGCCCGATCGCCTCGACGCCCAGGCGGCGCAGGGAGTCCTCGCACGCCTGCTTGATGTGCGCGGGCGAGCCGTTCACCGTCCAGCTGCCGTCGCCGGGGCGCAGGTGACCGCCCTTGGTGGCGACGAGGACGTCGGAGCCGCGCTCGTGCGAGGCGAGGGCCTTGGCGATGAGCGTCTCGTTGTGGCCGACCTCGTCGGCGTGGAGGTGGTACGCGTCCGCGGTGTCGATCAGCGTCACGCCGGCGTCGAGCGCCGCGTGGATGGTGTCGACGGACCGTGCCTCGTCCGGCCGCCCCTCGATCGACATGGGCATCCCGCCCAGGCCGATGGCGCTGACCTCGATGTCACCGATGCGGCGAGTCTGCATGTGTCCGAGACCTCTCTCGACGTGCGTCCCGGCCGGGGTGCCCGGCTGGCCGTGCCGGCACGACCGGAGGCGTTCCGCGGCCGGGCCGGCACGCCTCACAGCCTGACCGCATCCCGGGCCACACGTCCAACAGGAGAAAGCGAACACATTCAGGAGTTACGCTTCTGAATCATGGAGCTACGGCATCTGGAGCACTTCGTCGCGGTCGCGGAGGAACATCACTTCACCCGCGCCGCCGAACGGCTGATGATCTCCCAGTCGGGCCTGTCCGCGTCGGTGCGCGCCCTGGAGCAGGAGCTGGGCGCGCCGCTCTTCGTGCGCAGTACCCGCAGTGTGGAACTCACCGCCGCCGGCGAGGCGCTGCTGACCGAGGCCTCCCGCGCCCTGTCCAGCGTGCGCGCGGCCAAGGAGGCGGTGGACGCCGTGCAGGGCCTGATGCGGGGCGTTCTGACGATCGGGACGGAGCAGTGCGTCGCGGGAGTGGACCTGCCCGCGCTGCTCGCCCGCTTCCGCTCCCGGCACCCCGGTGTGGAGATCCGTCTGCGGCAGGCCGGGTCCGCCGCGCTCGTCCAGGACATCACCGCGGGCCGG
The DNA here is from genome assembly GCF_040644455.1 of Streptomyces sp. NPDC046977. Taxonomy (NCBI): domain Bacteria; kingdom Bacillati; phylum Actinomycetota; class Actinomycetes; order Kitasatosporales; family Streptomycetaceae; genus Streptomyces; species Streptomyces sp. NPDC046977. The sequence goes on along the minus strand of NZ_JBEYWO010000004.1, from coordinate 180,019 downwards.
CTCGACGTGGCCTTCACCGCGCTGTGCGGGGAGGCCCCCGAGGGCGTCCGCTTCCAGCCGCTGACGCGCGCCCCGATGGTGGTGCTCTGCCACCCGGACCACCCGCTCGCGGGTGCGGGCAAGGTGGACTGGGACGAGCTGGGCGGCGAGGTGTTCGTGGACTTCCAGCCCGACTGGGGAGCGCGCGGGCTGAGCGACCGGGCGTTCGCGGCCAACCTCGTGCACCGCCGGGTCGCCCTGGAGGTCAACGACGTCCACAGCCTGATCGACCTGGTGCACCACGGGCTCGGCATCGCCGTCGTGCCGCTGCCGATCGCCCGCAAGGAACACGCGGCGGGCCTGTGCACCGTCGACCTGGTGGGCGCCGAGGACCACCAGTGGGAGGTCTCGGCCGCCCTGCCCAAGGAGGACCGGGTCAGCCCGGCCGCCCGCACCCTGCTGTCGTACCTGCACTGATCCCCGCTGGTCCGGGGACGAGGACGGAGCCACCCATGGTCTCTCCCGAAGCACGCAGCGGTTCCGGCCGTACCGGCCCGCGGGCCGTGACCGCCGACGACCGGCGGCAGGCCCGCGCGGCGCTCACCGCCGCGGCCGGCGCCGCACGCGCCGGTCTCGCAGATGCCGAACGCGACCACGCGGCACTCGCCGACGACTGCGTCCTGGACGCGGCCGACGAGGCCGAGCGGACGACCCGGTCCCAGGGGATCGCCGACCGCGCGGAGCACGCCCGCGAGGAACTGCGCCTCGCCGCCGAGGCGCTGGGCCGGCTCGACAGCGGCGACTACGGGACCTGCGTCTCCTGCGAGCGGCCCATCGACCGGGAACGCGTCCTGGCCCTGCCCCTCGTCCGGCACTGCATCGACTGCGCCGCGGCCGCGCGGCGCTGATGCGCGCGAGCCGAGGTGCGTGCGACACGCCGTCCTCACCAGCGCCGACGTAGGCTGGCAGAGCCCGCCCGGCCGGTGTGCGGCCTTCGGACCGCATGACGGCGCCGGCTGGGCGAGCTCGGACCTCCGGAACGGGGGCCGGTCAGCCGCGGTCGGCGGTCCCGCCCCCGGACGGGGCGGAGGTGTGCTGCACGCCGCCGGGACGCGGGGCGCGCCCGGTGTCCTCGACGCTCCGCCGCGCTGCGTCCGCGACGGCCTCGCCCGTGATCCCGAACTCCTGGTAGATCCGCTTGTAGTCGGCCGAGGCCCCGAAGTGCTCCAGGCTCACGATGCGTCCGGCGTCGCCCACCACCTCGCGCCAGCCCTGGCCGACCGCGGCTTCGACACTCACCCGCGCCCGGACGGCCGGCGGCAGCACCTCGTCCTGGTACGCCTGGTCCTGGGCGGCGAACCACTCGCGGCACGGCATCGACACCACCCGTACGGTGCGGCCCTCCGCGGTGAGCAGGCCGCACGCCTCCAGGGCGATCTGCACCTCGGAACCGGTGGCCACCAGGACGACGTCCGGTTCCGGCCCCGGTCCCCGGTCGGTCAGCACGTAACCGCCCCTGGCCGCCTCGCCGGCGGGGGCGAATCCCGCACCGGGGCCGCGGTCCAGGACCGGGAGGTTCTGCCGCGTGAGGATCAGCGCCGCCGGCCGGTCCTTGTGCTCCAGGACGGTACGCCAGCACACCGCGGTCTCGTTGGCGTCGGCGGGCCGCACCACGTCGAGACCCGGGATGGCGCGCAGCGCGGCCAGGTGCTCGACGGGCTGGTGCGTGGGGCCGTCCTCGCCCAGGCCGATGGAGTCGTGGGTCCACACGTAGATCGTGGGCAGCTTCATCAGGGCGGCCAGGCGCACGGCCGGGCGCATGTAGTCGCTGAAGGTCAGGAAGGTGCCGCCGTAGGCACGGGTGAGGCTCTGCAGGGTGATGCCGTTGAGGATCGAGCCCATGGCGTGCTCGCGGATGCCGAAGTGCAGGGTGCGGCCGTACGGTCCGCCCTTCCACATGTCGGTCTGGTGCTCCGCCGGCACGAACGACGGCTCGCCTTCCATCGTGGTGTTGTTGCTCCCGGCGAGGTCGGCGGAACCGCCCCACAGCTCGGGCAGCACCCCGGCGAGCGCGGTGAGGACCTTCCCCGACGCCTTGCGGGTGGCCATGCCCTTCTCGTCCGCGGGGAACTCCGGGATCGCGTCCGCCCATCCCTTCGGGAACTCGTCGGCCAGCAGCCTGCTCAGCAGGCGGTCGTTGTCCGGGTGGGCCGCGCGCCAGGCCTCGAAGCCCTCCTGCCAGCGCTCGTGCTCCTGCCGGCCGCGCCCGCCGACCGCGCGGGCGCGCTCCAGGACGGCGTCCTCGACCACGAAGTCCCTGCCGGGGTCGAAGCCCAGGACCTTCTTCGTGGCCGCGACCTCCTCGTCGCCCAGGGCCGAGCCGTGGGCCTTGCCCGAGTTCTGCTTGGTGGGCGCGGGCCAGCCGATGACGGTGCGCAGCACGATCAGCGACGGGCGGCCGGTCTCCCGCTGCGCGGCGCCGACGGCCGCGAGGACCGCGTCGACATCCTCGACGTACGCGCCGGTACGGGTCCAGTCGACGGTCTGCACGTGCCAGCCGTACGCGGCGTAGCGGGCGGCCACGTCCTCGCTGAAGGAGACGTTGGTGTCGTCCTCGATGGAGATCCGGTTGGAGTCGTAGAACACCACGAGGTTGCCGAGTTGCTGATGGCCGGCAAGGGAGCTCGCCTCGGAGGTGACGCCCTCCATGATGTCGCCGTCCGAGGCGATCACGTACACGTGGTGGTCGAACGGGCTGCTGCCGGGGGCCGCGTCGGGGTCCAGCAGCCCGCGCTCGCGGCGGGCGCCCATCGCCATGCCGACGGCGCTGGCCAGGCCCTGGCCCAGCGGGCCCGTGGTGATCTCCACGCCCCGGGTGTGCCGGTACTCGGGGTGGCCGGGCGTCGCCGAGCCCCAGGTCCGGTAGGCCTCCAGGTCGGAGAGCTCCAGCCCGTACCCGGACAGGTACAGCTGGATGTAGAGGGTCAGGCTGGAGTGCCCGCAGGACAGCACGAACCGGTCCCGGCCGAGCCACTGGTCGTCGGCCGGGTCGTGGCGCATGACCCGCTGGAAGAGCAGGTACGCCAGCGGGGCCAGGCTCATGGCCGTGCCCGGATGGCCGTTGCCCACCTTCTGCACGGCGTCCGCGGCGAGCACCCGGATGGTGTCGACCGCGCGCACGTCCGTCGCGTCCCACCCCGCCTCCGCCGCCACCGGGGTCGGCAGGTCCCGGTCCCGCTCGAAGACCGTTCCCTCGGACTGCCGGCTGGTCATACCACCACTCCCTCGCTCACTGACGGACCCGCGCGGGCGGCGCCGCACACCGCCGCCTCCTGGACGACGCGTACCCCCGCGTCGGGGCCGAAACGTCGGCCCCCTCCATATGACGTGAGGATGCGGCCTCGCGCGACCGCGCGCGGCTCTGCGCGCCGGAGGCCGCGGGCGCACACTGAGGGGGCGCGAGCAGCCGGACGCAGCCGGACGAGATGGAGGGGCATGGACGGCACGGCCCACGACCCGTACATCCGTGTGCGCGGCGCCCGTGAGCACAACCTGCGGAACGTCGACGTGGACATCCCGCGCGACGTCCTGGCCGTCTTCACCGGGGTCTCCGGTTCCGGCAAGTCCTCGCTGGCCTTCGGCACCGTCTACGCCGAGGCGCAGCGCCGCTACTTCGAGTCGGTCGCCCCTTATGCCCGGCGGCTGATCCACCAGGTGGGCGCCCCGGCCGTCGACGAGATCCTCGGGCTGCCGCCGGCCGTCGCGCTGGAGCAGCGGCGCGGCTCCGCGACCTCGCGCTCGTCCGTCGGCACCGTGACCACGCTGTCGAACACACTGCGGATGCTCTTCTCCCGCGCGGGCCGCTACCCCGAGGGCGCGCCGCGGGTGGACTCGGACGCCTTCTCCCCCAACACCGCGGCGGGCGCCTGCCCGGTCTGCCACGGCCTGGGCCGCGTGCACCGGGCGACCGAGGAACTGATGGTGCCGGACCCGTCGCTGAGCATCCGGGAGGGCGCGGTCGCCGCCTGGCCCGGCGCCTGGCACGGCAAGAACCTGCTGGACGTGACGCGCACCCTGGGCCACGACGTCGACCGGCCGTGGCGCGACCTGCCCCGCGCGGACCGGGACTGGATCCTGTTCACGGACGAGCAGCCCGTGGTGACGGTGCACCCGGTGCGCGAGGCGGGCCGGATCCAGCGCCCGTACCAGGGCACCTTCCAGAGCGCCCGGCGGTACGTGATGCACACGTTCGCCGACTCCAAGAGCCAGACGCTGCGGGCCCGAGCGGAACGCTTCCTGGAGAGCTCGCTCTGCCCTGCCTGCGGCGGCAGCCGGCTGCGCCCCGAGTCACTGGCCGTCACCTTCGGCGGACGGACCATCGCCGAGCTCAACTCCCTGCCGCTGGCGGGCCTCGCCGAGGTGCTGCGGCCGTCCGCGCGGGGCCGCGTGGACGACCTTCCCGAAGGCCCCGAGCGGCAGATCGCCACGACCCTGTCCGCCGATCTCGTGGCCCGCGTGGAGGTGATCACCGAACTCGGCCTCGGCTACCTGAGCCTGGACCGGACGACCCCGACGCTCTCCCCCGGCGAGCTCCAACGGCTGCGCCTCGCCACGCAGTTGAGGTCGGGCCTGTTCGGGGTCGTGTACGTCCTGGACGAGCCGTCGGCCGGCCTGCACCCGGTGGACACCGAGGCGCTGCTGACGGTGCTGGTGCGGCTGCGCGAGGCCGGCAACACCGTCTACGTCGTCGAGCACGACATGGACGTGGTGCGCCGCGCCGACTGGATCGTCGACGTCGGCCCGCTGGCCGGCGAGCACGGCGGCCGCGTCCTGCACAGCGGGCCGGTGGACGCCCTGGCGTCCGTCGAGGAGTCCGCCACCCGCCGTTTCCTGTTCGCGTCCGGGCCCGACGCCGCGGCCGGGCGCACCCCGCGCGAGCCGGCGGCGTGGCTGCGCCTGGACGGCGTCACCCGGCACAATCTGCGCGGTCTGGACGTCGCGCTGCCCCTCGGGGTGTTCACGGCGATCACGGGGGTGTCGGGGTCGGGCAAGTCGACGCTGGTCGGCGTCCTCGGGGCGGTCCTGGCCGAGCGCGTGGGGCCGGACGGAACCGGCGCCGCTGACGCGGTCGGCGACGACGGCGGGGCGGACGGCGGCTCCGCCGCTCCCCCGGCCGGTGTCACCGCCCACGGCGTGGAGGCCGTGGACCGCCTGGTGCAGGTCGACCAGAAGCCGATCGGCCGTACTCCGCGCTCCAACCTGGCGACCTACACAGGGCTGTTCGACGCCGTGCGCAAGCTCTTCGCCGCCACCGACGACGCGCGGCGGCGCGGCTGGAAGGCGGGCCGCTTCTCGTTCAACGTCGCCGGAGGACGCTGCGAGACCTGCCAGGGCGAGGGCTTCGTCGCCGTGGAACTGCTCTTCCTGCCCGGCACGTACGCGCCCTGCCCGGTCTGCCACGGGGACCGCTACAACGAGGAGACGCTGGAGGTCCGCTACCGGGAGCGGAACGTCGCCGAGGTCCTGGGCATGACCGTCGACGCGGCGGCCGAGTTCTTCGCCGACGTCCCCCCGGTCGAGCGCAGCCTGCGCACCCTGCGCGAGGTGGGCCTCGGCTACCTGCGGCTGGGGCAGCCGGCGACCGAGCTGTCGGGCGGTGAGGCGCAGCGCATCAAACTGGCCTCGGAGTTGCAGCGCGGCCGCCGCGGGCACACCGTCTACCTGCTGGACGAGCCGACGACGGGGCTGCACCCGGCCGATGTGGAGCTGCTGATGCGGCAGTTGCACGGACTGGTGGACGCGGGCCACTCCGTGTTCGTGGTCGAGCACGAGATGGGCGTGGTCGCCGGCGCCGACTGGGTGGTCGACCTGGGCCCCGGCGGCGGTGACGCGGGCGGCCGGGTCGTCGCCGCCGGACGGCCCGCGGAGGTGGCCCGGGCGCCCGGGAGCCGGACGGCGGAGTACCTGGCGCGCCGGCTCACGGGCTGATGCGCGCGGCGCCGTGTCGCATACCGTCGGACAGTACGACATGACACACAATGTCCCGGTGTCCCGCGGGCGACCCCGACGTCCGCCGACCCCTTGGAGGACCGGCATGGGTACCACCGTCGCGGACGTCATGGTCGCCGCCCTCGCGGCCTCCGGGGTGCGGCGCGTCTACGGCCTGCCGGGGGACTCCCTCAACGGCTTCACCGACGCGCTGCGCCGCAACGGCTCCGTGGCATGGGCCCATGTACGGCACGAGGAGGCCGCCGCCTTCGCCGCCGCCGGTGAGGCGGGCGTCACCGGCCGGCTCGCGGTGGCGGTCGGCAGCTGCGGCCCGGGCAATCTGCACCTGATCAACGGCCTGTTCGACGCACAGCGCAGCCGCGTCCCCGTACTGGCGATCGCCGCGCAGATCCCGCGCGTCGAGATCGGCGGCGGGTACTTCCAGGAGACCCATCCGCAGGACCTGTTCCGCGAGTGCAGCGTCTACTGCGAGATGGCGTCCACGCCGGAGCAGGTGCCCCGGCTGCTGCGCATCGCGATGCGCACCGCGCTGGAGCGCGAGGGCGTCGCGGTCCTCGTCGTCCCCGGTGAGCTCTTCCTCGCCGACGGCTCCCTGCCCGGCACCCCGCGCCCGGTGATCGGCACGCACTCGCACGTACGGCCCGGCGACGCGGCCCTGGCGCGCGCCGCCGAAGTGCTCAACGCGGCGGACCGGCCCGCGATCCTGGGCGGCGCGGGCTGCCGCGACGCCCACGACGAGGCGGTCGCACTGGCCGACGCCCTCAAGGCGCCCATGGTGCACTCCCTGCGCGGCAAGGACTGCCTCGAGTACGACAACCCCTACAACGTCGGCCTGACCGGGCTCATCGGCTACAGCTCCGGCTACCGCGCGATGGAGCACTGCGACGCGCTGCTCATGCTCGGCACGGACTTCCCGTACCGGCAGTTCTACCCGGGCGCCGACGTGCCGGTCGTCCAGGTCGACGTGCGCGGGGAGAACATCGGGCGGCGCACCCAGGTGGACGTGCCCCTCGTCGGCACCGTCAAGGACACCGCCGCGGCCCTGCTGCCGCTGCTCCGGCCCAGGAGCGACCGGTCCTTCGCGGACCGGATGACCGGCCACTACCGCGACGTCCGCGCCCACCTGGGCCATCTCGCCGAGGGCGGTTCGTCGGACGGGCCCATGCACCCGCAGCACGTCGCGGCCGCCGTCGACCGGATCGCGGCCCCGGACGCGGTCTTCACGGCGGACGTCGGCACCCCCACGGTCTGGGCGGCCCGCTACCTGACGATGAACGGGCAGCGGCGCCTCGTCGGCTCCTTCAACCACGGCTCCATGGCCAACGCCCTCCCGCACGCGATCGGCATCCAGGCGTCCCACCCGGGCCGGCAGGTCGTCGCCTTCTGCGGCGACGGCGGTCTGACGATGCTCCTCGGCGAGCTGATCACGCTGCGCCAACTGGACCTGCCGGTGAAGGCCGTCGTCTTCAACAACAGCGCGCTGGCCTTCGTGGAGCTGGAGATGAAGGCCGCGGGCATCGTCAACTACGGCACCGGGCTCGCCGACGCCGACCTCGCCGGAATCGCCCGCGCGGCGGGCCTGTTCGGCGCCCGCGTCGACCGCGCCGACCAGCTCGGCGAGGCCCTGGCGGACGCCTTCGCGCACGACGGACCGGCCGTGGTCGACGCGCGTACGGCCCGTCACGAGCTGTCCATGCCGCCCAAGATCACCCTCGAACAGCTCAAGGGGTTCACGCTGTTCGCCACGCGCACGATTCTGTCGGGCCGCGCCGACGAGATCGTGGAACTCGCCAAGACCAACCTCCGCGAACTGCGGATCGGCTAGCCGGCGCGGGGCGCGTCACCCCTCGCCCAGCGTGCGCAACGCGTCGGACATCCGTCCCAGGTGGAGCGAGATCGGGCCGAGGGTGAACAGACCCCCGCCGGCGCCGGCGAGTTCACCGGCGGCGGGGAGCAGGCGGTCGTGAGCGCGCCGGAGGGCTCCGCGGTCGCCGAGACGGAGGGCGGCGTGGCCCTCCAGGACGCAGCACGCCTCGTACAGCAGGTCGGGCGGCGGTTCGGGGAGTGCGTGGAGGGCGGCGCGGGCATCGGCGGGCCGGCCGTTCGCGAGCAGGGTGAAGGGCTCGGTCCAGGGGCGGAACGGGCCCCAGTCGAGGCCGGGATCGATGTCCGCCGGATCGATGGACGGCGGCTCGTCGGAGGCGAGCCGCAGGGACAGCAGCGCGAGCGGCAGCAGACCGCCCTCGAGGCCCGGCATGCCCGCACCGTGCAGGCGCGCGGCGGCGGCACGGTACGCCGTCGCGGCCTGGCCGGGGCGACCGTGGGCGGCGAGTCGCATCGCCCGGTACCACTGGGTGAACACACCGGCCAGCGGCAGTTCGTGGCGTTCGGAGAGCGCGTCGGTGGCGTCGGCGTGCCGGTCGGCCGTGGCGAAGTCGGCGAGGGCGGAACGGGCCTGGACGCGGATGAGATGGCCGAGCACCTCGTAAGTCACCAGGTCGTGCCGGGAGGCGAGTTCGACGAGTTCGGCGCCGATCGCGTCGCGCCGCGGTGCCAGGCCGGCGCGCGTGCAGGACTGCATGAAGGTGCCGTTGAGCGCGAAGGCCAGGAGCGCCGGGTCGTCCAGGCGGCGCGCGATCGCCTCCGCCTCCCGGGCGGCCTCAGGACCGCGGGGCGAACGGACGCCGCGCGTCTCCACGGCGATCGTGGCGAGCAGGCGGCAGCGCGCGGCGTCCTGCGAAGGGCCGGACGAGGGCAGTCCCGCGAGCGCCCGCTCGGCGGCGGCGACGAGGCGCGCGGCGAGTCCGGGGTCGTCGCCGCGGGTCCAGATCGCGGGGACGTCGTACGCGCCGATGACACGAGCGGTCAGTTCCGGGTCGCCCATCTCCTCGGCGGCCGTGACCGCCGCAAGGCGGTGCTGCCGGGCCTCCTCCAGGCCGCCGCCCCCGGTGACCGCGAGATTCCTGATCAGACCCACGGTCGCCGCCAGCCGGGCCCGGGCGCCGGTGGCGACGGTGCGGTCGTAGGCGGCGGCCGCCCGCGTCCACAGCCGGGCCGCCGTCGCGGCCGGCTCGGCCGGCAGGTCCAGGCCGGGCGCGTGGGCGAGGACGTCCGCCTCCAGACGACGCAGTGCCGGGCCGGGGTCCATGCCCAGCACGTCGGCCGACACGGACCGGGCCTCGCGCAGGGCCGCCAGGGCGTCGCCCTGCCGGCCCTGCCGGTACAGGGCGAGCACCAGCAGCCGCCGCGCCTCCTCGCGCAGAGGATGGCCGGACAGCAGCGCCTCCAGCCCGGGGGCGGCCTCCGCGGCGCGGCCGAGGGCCAGCAGGGCCCCGGCCCGCCGCTCCTCCGCCTGGAGCCGCAGCTCGGCGAGGCGCGAGCGCTCCGCCCGCGCCCAGCCCTCGTCGGCGAACTCGGCGTAGGCCGGACCGCGCCACCACGCGAGGGCGTCCTCCAGCCGGGTCAGGGCCCGCTCCGCCGGCAGACCGGCCGCCGCGGCGACGGCCGCCTCGAACCGCCAGGCGTCCACGGCGTCCGGTTCCGCACGCAGCGCGTAGCCCGGCCCCTCGGTGACCAGCAGGCGGGACGGGGTACGCGGCGGGCGCTCCGGCTCCAGGGCACGTCGCAGGGCACCGACGAACGTCTGCACGGCGCCCACGGCACCGGGCGGCGGATCCGCCCACAGGTCCGCCACCAGGCGGCCGACGGGCACGACACGGCGGCGGGCGACGATCAGCCGGGCCAGCACGGCCCGGTGCCGCGGTCCCTTCAGGGCGAGGGGGCCGGCGCCGCTCTCCGCGACCACAGGTCCCAGCACGCCGAACGCGACCCGTTCCATCGCCACCTCTCCGCATGTCCTGCCGCCACGGTACGCGGCGGACGGGGGCCGCCCGGGCGCGGACCGCTGCGGTCCCGGTGCCGGTCCGGTGCTGACCGGATGCTGATCCGCGCCCGGCAGGCTCAGGGAAGGCACCCCGCCGCACCAGCCGAAAGGACCTCTCATGACACCCGTCATCCCCGGCTTCGACTACCGGACCGTCCCCGCCGCCGACGACGTCGCGCTCAATGTCGCCGTCGGAGGCTCCGGCACCCCGGTCGTCCTGCTGCACGGATTCCCCCAGACCCACCTGATGTGGCGGCATGTGGCCGTCGACCTCGCCGCCGACCACACGGTCATCTGCCCGGACCTGCGCGGCTACGGCGCCAGCGACAAGCCCGCGGAGAACCCGGAGGGCACGGCGTACTCCAAGCGCACGATGGCCGCCGACGTCGTCGCCGTCGCCCGCGCGCTGGGGCACGAGCGCTTCGCCCTGGCCGGGCACGACCGCGGCGCGCTGGTCGCGTTCCGGGCGGGCCTGGACCACCCGGAGGCGGTCACCCACCTCGCCTCGCTGGACGTACTGCCCACCCTCGACATGTGGGACGTGATGCACGGCACCAGCGCCGCCGTCGGCTTCCACCTCTACCTCATGGCCCAGCCGCCCGGACTCCCCGAGCGGATGATCGGCGCCGCTCCGGACGCGTTCTTCGGCCACTTCCTCGATCTGTGGGCGCGTGACCCGCACGCGATCCCCGAGGACGTCCGCGCCGCCTACCTCGCCGCGTCGCGCGCGGCCGTCCCCTCCGTCGTCGCGGACTACCGCGCCTCGGCCGGGATCGACGTCGCGCACGACCGCGCCGACCGCGAGGCCGGCCGTCGGCTGGAGATGCCGGTGACCGTGCTCCAGCAGGACTGGGGCGCCGTGCTCGGCTTCGACGCGGCCGCACGGTGGGCCGCGTGGGCGGCCGATCTGCGTCATGTGAAGGTCGATTGCGGCCACTTCATGGGCGAGGAGGCTCCGGGGGAGGTGGTGAAGGCGCTGCGGGAGCTGCTGGCACGCTGACGCGTGTGACGGTGCGCCCCTTTTCCCGCCCTCCCGCCCGTGTGCCCTGTGAAGTCAGGGCGCCCCGACGCCAGTTGTTGGGGGGCCGGGTGCGGGGCCTCCGGGGCTGCACGTCCTGGACTGGATATTTACGTGCGTTTCCAGTGCCTTCGACTGTTCACCCCGGGTGCCGCACACAAATATGCCGAACGTCCAGGACATCCACCCCTACGGCCCCGCCCCCTCCGTCTCGTCCCGCGCCTGATCCCCGGTGGGTGGGCAGAGACGGCACCGTGCTCAGGCACCCGTAGGCGCAGCGCTGTCCAAGTGCGCAGCCGTCACCGCCAACAGACACCCCACCGGCCGTAAGCCGCCGCAACGACCCCGGGAGGGGGTGCGCCGGGGTCCTCCCCCGGCCGAAGGTTGGGGGAGGGCGGGAGGGAGGGGAAACAACCTGGGGCGTCGGGCGCGCACCGTCGCCGGAGGCGACCACTTGGGCCCGATCACCGGCGGCGGCACGGGGGCCCCGGATAGGCTCAGGCATGCGATCTCGTACGGGCGGTATGTGGTGGGGGACGACGGTCGAGGCGCCGGACCCCGGCGGTTTGGCGCGGTTCTATGCGGCACTCCTCGATTGGCACCTCGGGCACGAGGAGCCGGGCACCGCCGTCGTGGCCTCCTCACCACAGGGACCGTTCCTGGTGTTCCAGAAGGCCGAAGGCTTCCACGCGCCGGTGTGGCCGCCGGCCGGTGGCGATCAGCGCCCGATGATGCACTTCGACTTCCAAGTGGGCGACCTGGACTCGGCGGTGGCCGACGCGGTCGCCCTGGGGGCCACCGTCGCGGAGTTCCAGCCGCAGGAGCACGTCCGGGTGCTGTTCGACCCGGCCGGCCATCCCTTCTGCCTGTGCCGCGACGACGCCTAGCTCAGGCCCACGTCCTGGGGACCACCGTCTCCGTGCGGTGACGACCCGTCAAGTGCCGTCTTTTCTTGCAGGGTTCCGCGGGCGTAAACCTGTTCGACGCGGTCGCGTGGGTGGGAAAGATCACCCCGCAAGGGCTGCCCCTTACTCCGGGTTCTCGCGCCAGGATGCGGTGCCTCCCCACCCGGGCGGTCTCGACATGCCGGCGGGGCTACCGGCCCCCTGGAAGAACCGCAAGGAACGCCCCTTGAGATCATCACCGAGACGCTGGAGCGTGCTCGCCGTCGCCGGCGCCGCCGTTCTGTCCCTGGCACATCCCGCCATCGCGTCCCCCGATTCCCCCACCACCGCCCCGGCACAGAGCAATGTGCCGCCCGGCTCCCATTCCGTCACCCTGATCACCGGCGACGTGGTGACGACCCGTCAGTCCTCGGGCAAGGGCGGCACGGTCGACGTGCGCGCCGCCGCGGGCGGGCCCGCCGAGGCGCACGTCATGGAGTCCGGCGGCGACCTGTACGTCTTCCCCGAGGCCGCGTTGCCCTATGTGGCGGCCGGCACGCTCGACCGGCGCCTGTTCAACATCAGCGACCTGGTCGCCGACGGGTACGACGACGCGCACCGCGACCGGCTGCCGCTGATCGTCTCGTACACCGGCTCCGCCACCGGCCTGCGCGCCACCGCGCCCGCCGGCGCGACCCGCGTCCGGGACCTGAGCAGCGTGCAGGGTGCCGCCCTGACCGAGGACCGCGACCGCTCGGCCGACTTCTGGCGGGCCGTCACCGCGGCACCGGCGGACGTGGCGAGGAAGACGGCCGGGAGCGGCGCGCCGGCCTTCGGTGCGGGCATCGCCCGTATCTGGCTCGACGGCGTGGTGAAGGCGGACCTCGCCGACACCACCGCCCAGATCGGCGCGCCCACCGCGTGGGCCGACGGCGACACCGGACAGGGCGTGGACGTCGCCGTCCTGGACACCGGCATCGACGCCGAACACCCCGACTTCGGCGGGCGCATAGCCGCCACCGACAGCTTCGTCCCCGGCGAGGACGTCACCGACCGCAACGGTCACGGCACGCACGTCGCCTCCACCATCGCCGGCACCGGAGCGGCTTCGGGCGGCAAGGAGCGGGGCGTCGCCCCCGGTGCGGCGCTCCACATCGGCAAGGTGCTGGCCGACACCGGTCAGGGCCAGGACTCCTGGCTGCTGGCCGGCATGGAGTGGGCCGCGGTCGACCAGCACGCCAAGATCGTCAGCATGAGCCTGGGCAGCCAGGCCCCGTCGGACGGCACGGACCCCGTGAGCCAGGCGGTGAACCGCCTGAGCGCCGAGACCGGCACGCTGTTCGTCATCGCCGCCGGCAACTCCGGTGCGCCCGACACGGTCAGCGCGCCCGGCGCGGCGGACGCCGCGCTCACCGTCGGCGCCGTGGACTCCTCGGACGACCTGGCGTGGTTCTCCAGCCAGGGCCCGCGGGTCGGCGACGGCGGTCTCAAGCCGGAGATCACCGCCCCCGGCGTGGACGTGCTCGCGGCGCGCTCGCAGTACGCCGCCGAGGGCGAGGGCAGTTACCAGACCCTCAGCGGGACCTCGATGGCCACTCCGCACGTCGCGGGCGCCGCGGCCCTGCTCGCCGCCGCCCGGCCCGGGCTGACCGGCGCGCAGCTGAAGGACCTCCTGGTCAGCAGCTCGAAGCAGACCCCGCAGTACGACGCCTTCCAGGCCGGCAGCGGCCGGGTCGACGTGCCCGCGGCGCTGCGCGCCGGCGTGTTCGCCTCGGCGACCGCCTTCGCGGGTGCGAGCGACGGCGCGGTGCAGCGCCCGGTGACGTACACCAACACCGGTGGTTCCGCGGTCACACTCGGCCTCTCGGTGCAGGCCCCGAACGCCCCGGCGGGCCTGTTCGGGCTCTCCGCCTCGAAGGTCGTCGTCCCCGCGCACGGCACCGCCGCGGTGACGCTCACCATCGACGCCGCCAAGGCCACGGGCAGCGGCCACTGGACGGGTCAGATCCTGGCCACCGACGCCTCCGGGGCCGTCGCCGCGCACACCGCGGTGTCCCTCGGCGACGCGGCGCACAAGCTGACCGTGGTCCTCAAGGACGGCCACGGGAACCCCATGTCGGGTGTGGTCGAGCTGCTCAGGTCCGGTGAGTTCGGCCCCGAGTTCTGGATCGTCGACGAGTCCGGCGTGCTGGAGACGTACCTGCCCGACGACGTGTACTCCGTGCTGTCGTTCAAGGCCGTGGAAGGCGTGCACGGCCCGCACTCGATGGGCATGGCGCTGCTGGGCGACCCCGAGGTCGTCATGGACCGCGACAGGACCGTGACGATGGACGCGCGCAAGCTCCGCCGGGTCGACATGACGACTCCGCGGTCGACCGAGACGACCTACCAGCGGCTGGAGTACAACCGGTCGATGGGCGGCGGCACCTGGCGCGACTACATGGAGACCCAGACCAGCTACGACAGCCTCTGGGCCCAGCCGACCACCCATGACGTCAAGCACGGCGACTTCTGGCTCGGCGCCCGCTGGCGCAAGGAGCAGCCGGTGCTCGCCGTCTCGACTGCCGGCGGCGCCTTCACCGACGTCCTGCGGCAGGACGCGGTCACCCCGCTGGCCGAGGGCCACTACCGGTTCCCGCTGGTCTCCGCGGGGAACGGCGCGGCCGCGGACTGGGCGCGGATCGACGCGCGCGGCAAGGCCGTGGTCGTCCGCCGCAACGACGCCGTGGGCGACGCCGAGCAGGCGACCGCCGCGGTCGCGGCCGGTGCCAAGCTGCTGCTCGTCGTCAACAACGAGCCCGGCCGCCAGATCCGCAGTTACGGCCCCGACTGGCAGACGGCCGCCGGCCTCGACGTCGCGCTGCTCAGCACGGACGAGGGCGAGCGGCTGCTGCGGCAGGCCACCGCTCGCGGAGCCGTGCTCACGGTGGACTCCCAGCCCAACAGCCCCTACGTGTACGACCTGATGTGGACGTGGCACAACCGTGTCCCGGCCGACCTGGTCGTCGAGGGTTCCTCGAAGAACCTGGCCCGCGTCGACGTCGCGTTCGACAGCCCCGACCCGTCCCTGGGCGGCGGCGAATGGCGCTACGACTGGCCCGTGTACTCGAACTGGGGCATCGGCCTGACGACGCGGGAGGACATGAACAGCGACCGCGTGGACTGGGTCTCCACCGGCAGCGGCAACTCCTGGGGCCAGGAGGCGTACGTCGACGGCCTGATCTACGAGATCGAGCCGCGCACCACCTACCGGCCCGGCAGCACCCAGGCGCAGGAGTGGTTCAAGCCCGTCGAGCGGCCGCACCTGAACGACAACTACAAGCTGCCCACCCGCAGCGGGAGCCGGCTCAACCTCGACGTTCCCGCGTGGGGCGGCTCCGACCACGTCGGCATGTCCATGGACTACGACCGCATGCGGCAGTCCCTCACCCTCTACCAGGGCAGCACGCGACTGGCGGTGGGCTCGTACACCACCGTCGCGGCCGACGCGCCCGCCGCCGGCCGCCTGCCGTACCGCCTGGTGCTGGACGGCAGCCGGGACGCCTCGGTGAGCCCGTACTCCACCGGCACGCACACCGAGTGGGGCTTCACCTCCGCGGCGCCGGCCGGGGACGGCTCGGCGGTCCTGCCGCTGATCCAGCTCGACTACGGGGTCGACACCGACGCGGAGGGCCGGGCCGGCCGCCACGCCGAGGTCGCGGTCTCGGCCGCGCACCTGCCGGGTGCGGCGGGCGCGGGCACCATCGCCCCGGTCACCGTGGAGTTCTCCTACGACGACGGGCGCACCTGGCGGAAGGCCGACTGCGCGCACGACGGCCGCTACGCGGTGGCACCGCCGAAGCACGCCGGCTTCGTCTCACTGCGGGCCACCGCCCGCGACTCGGCCGGGAACACCGTCACCCAGTCGGTGATCCGCGCCTTCGGTCTGCGCTGACGGCCCCGCCCGTACGGGCGTCGGTACGACAAGTCGCCTGTAATCAGACGCACTTGGCCGACGCCCGTACGGCGGTGCCCCCCGAGCGGTACCGTGACCGCGGGTCGGCAGATACGCGCTCCCCCGTCCGTATCTGCCGGCCCGCCTCGCGTGCTACGGGCGGACGGTCTCCGGGGAGACCCAGCGGCTCCAGGCGGGGATGGACTCCCGGGCCTCGGTCCATCCGGCCGGGAGACCCGAGGTCCCGGTGCGGGCCGCGACGACGCCGCCGGCGATGGCGCACGTGGTGTCGCGGTCGCCCCATCCGGCGACCGTCTGCCACAGCGCCTCGGGCAGGTCGTCCAGATGCCCCGCCGCGGACCACAGCGCGAACGGCACCGTGTCCGGGCCCGACATCTGCATTCCCGAGCCCAGGACGGACGCCGCGTGGCGCACCGATGTGTGCCCGGGGAAGCGCGCGGCGACCAGCAGGCCGGAGCGCACGTCGCTGTCGGGCAGGTGCGAGGCGACCTCCCGCAGGAACTCGTCCCGCGGCGGGGCGTCCTGGCCGTCCCCTGCCGCCGCCAGCGCGGCGGCCACCGCGACGGCCTCGGCGCCTGCCACCGCCTCCGGGTGGGCGTGCGTGGTCAGCGCCGACAGCCGGGCCTGCCGGGCGGCCTCCGCCAGGTCGTCCCGGAACCACGCGCCGAGCGGGGCGACCCGCATCGCCGCGCCGTTGCCGTAGGAGCCCTGCCCGTCGAACTGCCCCGTGGTGACGGCCCTGAAGTCCTCGCCGTCGCCGATCCGCCGCAGCACCGCGTGCATCGACCCGCCGTACTTGCGCGCCGGGTCCCGCTCGTACTCGGCGGCGAACTCCCGCGCCAGCTCGTCCGGGCGGACCTCGCCGTGCGCCGTCAGGTGCGCGAACAGCACGAAGGCGGTGGCGGAGTCGTCCGTCCACAGCCACGGCGCCGGGCGCGTCTCCCGCGCGGCCCACTGCTCCTCGGGGGACTCGTCGGAACGCGTGAACCAGCTGTCGCCGAAGGCGTCGCCCATCACCAGACCGTCCAGACTGGCGCGGGCGTGCCACGTACCGCTCATCACAAGAACCTTTCGAACGACTGCCGGAACCGGCATTGTCGTCGCAGGTCCCCCGCGGACGCGAACGGATTCCCGCAGGCCGGGGCCGGTCCGGCGCCCCGCGCGGCTCACGCCGTACGGGGCGCCGCACCGGGCGGCGTCCGCGCCTACCCGGTGACGCGGAACTCGTGGCTCCCCGCGCCCACCGTGAAGTGGGCGTGGCCACCGCTGCGTTCACCGGCCACGGCTCCCGCGGGCGGGTGGACCCGCTGCCGTCCGCTCACCGGTACGAGGACGTCGGCGGTCGACCCCACCGGCACCTCGACGCGCAGGGTGAAGCGATCGTGCGCCCGGGTCCACGACGAGGCGATCCGGCCGAGCGGCGACTGGACGTGGGCGGAGGCGTGGGTCAGGCCGCCGACCGTGTGGGGGCGGATGGTCACCTTCGTGTAGCCGGGCGCCGCGGGTTCGATGCCGGCGACGTCCTGGTAGAGCCAGTCGTCGACCGTGCCCATGAAGGCGTGGTCGTGCGAGCGCGAGTTCGCGTTCCACTCCTCCCACATGGTCGTGGCGCCCAGCCCTTCGAACCAGTAACCCCAGCCGGGGTAGGTCGGGTTGGTGGCGACCGTGTATGCCAGGTCGGCGTGCCCGGCGTCGGTCAGGACGGGCAGGAGCACCTTGGTGCCGAGGGCGCCGGTGTCCAGGTGGTCGCCGCGCGCGTGGATGTCCTCGACAAGGTGGTCGGTCACGGTGCGGCGGTACTCCTCGGGCACCAGCCCGAAGCTCAGCGGCAGCAGGTTCGCCGTCTGCCGGTACCCCGCGGCCCTGTTGTCGTAGTAGACCCCCTCGTCCGGGTCGTAGAAGGCCGCGTTGAAGGTGTCCTTGACCTGCGCGGCGAAGGCGCCGAAGTGCCGTGCGTCGGCGTCGTGGCCGAGCGCCCGCGCCATCGTGGAGAGCCGCGTCGCGGTGAGGTAGAGGTACGCGGTCCCGGACAGCCGGGTACCCTCCGGTGCGCCCGCGCCCTCCGGGGAGAGCCAGTCGCCGTAGCTGAAGCCGGTGTAGATGCCGCCGGTGCCGGCGATGTCGTGCTCGTAGTGCTCCAGCCACGCTTTCATGGCGCCGTAGTTGTCGGCGACCGCCTTCGTGTCGCCGTAGTACCAGTACAGGTCCCAGGTGCCGAGGACGAGGCTGGCCGACCAGATGGGGTCCTTCACCTGCTTGCCGGACTCGGTGGTGGGGACGGTGGGGCCGATCGAACCGTCGGCGTTCTGGTCCTCGCGGTGCGAGCGCATCCAGCTCTCGTAGAAGTTTTGCATGTCGAAGTTGGCGATCGCCGAGTCGGCGTACAGGAAGCCGTCGGCCGTGTAGGGCCGCTTCTCGTACATGGGCGTGTCGGTCGGGATCGAGTGCAGATTGTTCAGGATCGTGTCGGCCTGGGCGTCCTGGTAGCGGTTGAGCAGGTCGCTGGAGCTGCTGAAGTCACCGGTGGACGCCACCGCCGTGTGGACCCGCATGCCGTCGACCGACCGCAGGGTGACCCCGTCGGGAACGACGACCTGGGCATAGCGGAATCCGGCATAGCTGTAGCTGGGCTGGTACTGCTCCATCCCGTCGCCCTTGAGGGTGTACGTGTACCTCTGCAGGGCCATGCCGAAGGCGCCGGTGTTGTCGACAGTGCCGTCCGCGCGCAGCTTCTCGCCGTAGGTGACGGTCACCGTCGCTCCGGCGGGTCCCTGCACCCCGATCCGCGCCCAGCCGGCAGTGGGGCTGCCGTAGTCGTAGACGTGGGTACCGGCGGCCGGCGTCGTGGTGTGCACGGCCGCGATGCGGTCGGTCACCTTGACGGGCGGAAAACTCTCCGAGCGGAGCGTCCCCGTGGGGCCGTCGACCTTCAGCGCAGGACGCCAGGTGCCGTCCTCGAAGCCCGGGCGGTCCCAACCGGGCTGCTCCGCACGGGCGTCGTAGGTCTCCCCGAACCACAGGGACTGGTTGGTCGTCGGCCCGTCCGCCACCTTCCACCCGTCGCCGCTGAGCACCTGCCGGTGCGTTCCGTCGGTGTAAGTGATGTCGAGCTCCAGCTTGAGCTTGGGCTCGCCCCACCAGGACGACGCCTTCCACTCGTCCGGGTCGGTCATCGCGTAGAAGCCGCGGCCGAGGCTGACCCCGATGGCGTTGCCGCCGGTGCGCAGCGCGTCCGTGACGTCGTACGTCGAGTACAGGACGGTCTTGTCGTACACCGTGAACCCGGGCTCGAGTTCCCGGTCGCCGACGCGCCGGCCGTTCAGGTAGAGCTTGTTGTACCCCAGGCCCGCGATGTGGACGCGTGCCGACGCGACGGGCCGGTCCGCGGTGAACTCCTCGCGCAGCAGCGTCTCGGGCGGCGGCGGGGCCGACACCGACCGGCCCCAGGGGCCCGCACCGTAGGCGGCGGCCGCCAGGGCGGACGGCCATGCCGCGTCGTCGTACCCGGGCTGCTCCCAGCCGTCCGGCGCGGAGCCGGAGGCCTTCCAGGCGCTGTCGGTGACGATGTCGGCGGGGGCTCCCGTCCCCTGGAAGTGCAGGCTCCCGAGCACGCCCGCGGGCCCCGGGGCGGTGTTCGCCGCCTCGACCGCCAGCACGTTGCGGCCCGCGCGCAGGTACGGCGCGATGTCGACGACGCCGGCCGTCCGCCAGGAGTCGGCGACGCGCGGCGAGGCGGTCACCTCGGTGCCGTTGACGTAGAGCGTGAAACGGTCGTCGGCGGTGAGCTGCATCTCCGCCGAACCAATCCGGGCATCGGCGGGCAGGTCGAAGGTGCGGCGCACGTAGCGCGTCCCGACGGGGGCCGAGTCGGCGGGGTTGCCCTCGGGATACCAGATCCACCGCGCGTCGTCGAGGCGCAGCGTGGGCGCCTCCGCGTGCGCCCCGATCCATGCCCCGCGGAAGTCGTCCGGATCGACGAACGACGTCTCGAATCGGGCCTCGTCACTCCACGGCGAGGCCTTTCCGAAGCCGTCCCAGACCCGGACACGCCAGTAGTAGCGCGCACGCGAGGCGAGGCCGGGGCCGCCGTACGTCACGTCGAAGGAGCGCGAGGAGCGCACGCGCCCGCTGTCCCAGACGTCCGCCCGGCCGCCGTGGGACGTCGACACCTCGATCTCGTAGGCCGTCTGCCCGGCGTCCGTGCGACCGGCCGCACCGCGGCCCTCTGTCACCTGCCAGCTCAGCCGCGGCCGCGGGACGTCGATGCCCAGCGGCCGGACCTGGTGCTCGACTTCGAGCCCGCTCACCACGAACGCCGTCCCGCCCGAGGTCCGGTCCTGCCGAAGACCGTGGACGGGTGCCCCCACCGCGCCGGGCGTCGCGCCCAGCCCCGAGACGGCCGCCACGAGCGACACCACCAGCCCGGCGGTGATCCTGCGCTTCCTCAACGCTTGCTCCCCTCGATGACGCACGGTTCGGCGCGCGGCGGTATGCGGCCGCACAGAGTGAAACGTTTCATTCGGTTGGCATGCCCACTCAACCACAGGCGTCGGGAGACGGACAAGGTGTCGTCGCCCGGGGGCCCGACGCCGCACGCGATCCCATGTCCGCTTGACCTTCACATTAATGGCAAGGTTTAGCGTCTTCTCCACGAACGGAAGGCGGACCGGACGGCCGGGCGATGGCTCACGGCCGCCTCCGGCGCGGACGGCGGCACCATATCGACCGCGCCTTGGACGCACCCCGGATTGTCGAGAGAGGCGTCACCATGATGACCATCGGCGAGCTTGCCGACAAAACAGGGGTCACCCCGCGCATGCTCCGCTATTACGAACAGCAGGGGCTGCTCACTCCCTGGCGCGGCAGCAATGGGTACCGGCAGTACGGGAAAGCCGAATTGGCCCTCGTCCTGCATCTGCGCGAACTCATCGAGTCGGGACTTCCCACGCGCCTTGTACGTACCGTGCTGCCCTGGATCGGGCCTCAGGACCCGAAATCCCACGCCGCTTGCAGCGGGCTGGACAAAGACGAGGTCACGGCCCTGCGGGAGCACATCGAGAACATCGACCGCCGCATCGAGGTGCTGTCCCGCAATCGCGCCGCCATCAGCGAGTACCTCCGCCTGATGAGCGTGGAACCGCACGGCCGCGGCCGGCACGGCAACCGACTTGACCTTGACACTAACGTCAATCCCTAGCGTCGGCCGAGCAGTGATATTCGGCTGAATCGCAACAGGAGACATTCTCATGCCCAAGGTTTTGACAGGACAGACCGCGCTCGTGACCGGAGGATCGCGGGGCATCGGTGCCGAGATCGCCCGCGGACTGGCACGCGAAGGGGCCAGTGTCGCCATTACCTACCGGAATTCCCGCGAGCAGGCGGAAAAGGTGGTCGCGGAACTGGTCGCCATGGGCGCCAAGGCGATCGCCCTTCAGGCGGACCAGGCCGTTCCCCACGAGGCGTCGACCGCCGTCGAGCAGGCCGCCGAGTTCCTGGGCGGCCGGATCGACGTGCTGGTGAACTCCGCCGGGGTCGCCGTCATGGGCACGGTCGACCAACTGGACCTGGAGCTTCTCGACGGGGTCCAGCGGATGATGGCCACCAACGTCATGGGTACCGTGGTCACCACGCACTCCGCGACCCGCTTCCTCCCCGACGGCGGCCGCGTCATCCTGATCGGAAGCATCGTCGCCCACCGCATCCCCACGCCCGGCGTAGCCGAGTACGCGGCGAGCAAGGCGGCGATCGACCAGCTCGCCCGCGGATGGGCACGGGACCTCGGCCCGCGCGGCATCACCGTCAATGTCGTGCAGCCCGGGGGGACCGACACGGACATGAACCCGGCGGACGGCCCCTTCGCGGCGACCCAGGTGGCGATGACCCCCCTCGGCCGCTTCGGCACCACCGGCGATGTCGCCAAGGCGGTCGTCTTCCTGGCGAGCGAGGACGCCGCGTTCATCACCGGCGCGCTGCTGACCGTCGACGGCGGATTCAGCATCTGAGCCGGGAACCGCGCCCCTGACGCGCGGGGCCCCGGTGCCGGGACGACCTCACCGGCACCGGGGCCCCACCGCGCACGTCAGGCACGGCGCGGGACTACCACCAGAAGACGACGTACCCGTTGCCGCCGCTGGTGGCGGGCGCGGAGGCGACACTGCCGTTCCCGCCCCGGCCCGCCCCCGGCGGTGCGGGCTCGACGATGCCGTCGACCGCGGGGCCGCCCAGGCCGGTGTCGGTGTCGCCCTGCCGGCCACCGGCGCCCGTCCGGACCTCACCGGTGGCGCCGGCCGAACACGAACCGACGCCGCCCGGCAGGCCGTTGGGCCCGGTTCCGCCCTGGCCGCCGGTGGCTGTCGCCGTCCCGCCGCCCACGGCGACCACGCTGGTGACCCCGCCGTCGGCTCCATCGCCGCCGACACCACCGGCGCCGCCCGGGGCGACCGCCACGTTCACCTGCCCGCCGGGAACGACCGGCAGGACGCACCAGGCGAAGCCGCCGGCCCCGCCGCCTCCGCCGCCCCCGCTGACCGGTACCCCGCTCCCGCCGCCGCCGGCACCCCACACCTGGACGAAGACCCGGGTCAGCCCGCTGGGCACGATGAGCTGAAAGACACCGGGCTCGGCGAAGGCCCGCAGGTCGTGCGGAACGCCGGCACCGGGAGGCCCCGGAGGACCAGGGGGACCGGGAGGACCGGGGGGACCCGGCCGGCCCGGACGGACCGGGCAGTAATGGGGCAGGTACGGGATGCCGGAGCACGGATGGGCGGCACCGCCCTGGGAGCCGGATCGCGGGACCGCGGCGTGGCCGGCGTTCATGCCTTCCGCGTACGCCGCTCCCGTCACTCCTGCGGACGCCAAGGCCACGCTCACGGCCACAGCTCCCACCCGTACGCAGCCTCGGCGTCGCCGCGGGGACGCCGAAGGCGTTGCTATTCGGGACAACACGTCACCTCCAGAAAGGGGCTCACGACCTGCGGCGGGGCGCCGCTTCGGGGACCTGTCACGGACCGGGGCGAGCCTCAGCCACCATCACCCTGCGCGAGGGGGCGCGCACATCCGGTGGCCGGTACGGGTGATCGCCGACGACGCGGGGCCCGCGGCGCGGGTCCCCCGTTCGGCCCAGGCGGCGGGTGCCCCGTGATCGGCGCATCGGACGGGGGCGGCTCCGCCGTCGCCGGGTGCGCGGGCCCGTGCGAACCACCCGCGCGCGCTCATCGCCAGGTCACCGCCCGCGCCGCCCGCGTCCACCGAATCCCTCCCCACATCACCTCCCGGAACAGTGACGGACACCGCGCACCCGGCACCGCTCCAGGTCCGGGGCCGCCCCCCTCCCGGCCGTCACCGTCCGCGACGCACCGGGTCCGGAGCACGGCACCGGGCCCGCGCGTGTCAGCCGGACGGCCGACAGCGACGGGCGGCACATGGACCACCCGGGGGATCCGCGGGCCTATGACGGTATGTCACAAGAAGCGGTTTTCATCCCGTAATGGTTTGCTGCCCATGGCGGCGGACCGGCCCTGACCCACGTCCGCTCCGCCGTCGCGATTTCCCTCTCCCACACATCTCCCAAGGAGGAGTTTGATGTCGGTCTACACCCCCCAGCAGTTCGGGCAGCAGCAGCCGTACGCCCAGCAGTTCGGCCAGCAGTCCTGGGGCCAGCAGCAGCCGTGGGCGGCGCAGCAGGGTCTGGGCCAGCAGGCCTGGGGCCAGCAGCACGGCGCGTTCCAGCAGTACGGCCAGTACGGCAACGGGCAGCAGGGTCAGCAGCAGCTGCCGCTCCTGGTGACGGAGGTGGCGCTGCGTTCCGCCGCCACCGCCGTGTCCGCGGTCGTCGAGCAGATGCGCATCGACCCGCAGATCGCGATGGGTATCCAGGCCCAGGGCCAGATCCCCCCGCACGCCTGGAGCGCCGTCGTGACCGAGTGCGCCCGCCGGGTCGCCCCCGTCGTGCACGCCGTTCTCGCGCAGAACTGCCAGGGCCAGCAGTACGGCCAGTACGGCCAGTTCGGTCAGGGCAACCAGGCCGTGTACGGCCAGCACCACTTCGGCCAGCCGCAGTACGGCTACGCGCAGATGTCCCCCATGGGCATCTGATCGGCTTCCCGGCCGGGCGGGAACACCTCGGTGTTCCCGCCCGGCCGGGGCCGTCACCACGGCCGTGCGCGTCCGGCACCGGAACACGCGCGGCCGGTTGTTGAGGGTGGACATGCAGGAACGACCAGGGTGAAGGCGGAGTGATGAGCGAGCAGCACGGCAACGGCGCCGCGGCGAAGGGGACCGGCGGCTCGAGGAACGGTGGCCGCAAAACGGGCCCCGCGCCCGAGACCGGCGGCCCGCGGGAGCCGCAGACCAGCGGGCAGAGCAGCGCCCGGCAGGAGCAGGACCAGGACCAGAGCCGGGGTACCGGGCAGCCGTTCCGGCAGACCCCCGGACGTGACAGCACGCGGCAGACCCGCAGCGGCTGGGGGCGCTACCTCGTCGCGCCGAAGCCCGTCGCCTGGCTGCCCGGCGGCGTGCCGCCGATCGAGGCGTCCGCCCTGTTCGAGCTGCTGGAGGAGGACCCGGACGTCGAGCCGCTGCGCCAGGTCCGGCCCTCGCGGGCCCGCGGGCTCGGGGCCATCGCCGGCCCGCTGCCGATGTGTCCCGCGGTCGCGGTCGTCGCGATGCCCCACGAGCGGGCCCAGGCGCTGGCCGCCAACCCGCAGATCGTGGTGGAGGCCGACCAGCCGCTGTCGTACCCGTCCGCCCCGGCCCCCGCGGCGCTCGCGGCACCGGCCTCCGACCCGTCGGTCGGCGTCACCCTGGGCGAGCCCCAGCAGCTGACCGTGCGCGTCACGGGCAGCGACGGCCAGTCCGTCGGCGGCGCCGAGGTGTGGGCCACGGGCATGACCATGACCTCGTACGCGGTCACCGGGGCCGACGGCCGCGCGCGTCTGACGCTGCCCGCCGACACCCCCGCCACGCTGCGCTCCCTGTTCGTCCGCCCGGCCGGCGGCTACTGGCCGATCCGCACCGGACGTCCGCAACTGCTGGAGGACGCCGCGCAGTCCACGGAGCTGGCGGTCGAGGTCGTGGCACTGTCGGACACCTTCGAGGGCTTCCCCGACCAGCCGCTGGTCGGCTGGGGCACCCAGGCGATGCGCCTGCACCAGATCCCGCCGACGTACCGCGGGCACGGCATCCGCATCGCCCTGCTGGACTCCGGTGTCGACGCCGACCACCCCGACCTGAAGGACACCGTCTGGCACGGTGCCGACTTCACCCCCGGGGCCGAGGACGGCGGATGGCAGGCCGACGCGACCGGGCACGGCACCCGCTGCGCCGGAGTCGTGGCCGCCGCCGACAACCGCTCCGGCATGACGGGCATCGCGGCCGACGCCGAACTCCACGCCCTCAAGCTCTTCCCGGGCGGCCGGGTCAGCGACCTCCTCGACGCGATCGACCGCTGCGTCACCCACGACATCGACCTGGCCCAGATCAACCTGTCCTACGGCCAGCCCTCCCAGCTCGTGGCGTGGAAGCTGCTGGACGCGCACGCGGCCGGCATCGCCGTCATCGCGCCCGCGGGCGACACCAACGCGGCGATCTCGCCGCTGGCGGCGCTGCCCACCGTGCTCGCGGTCGGCGCGCTGGCGCACACCGGCACCTACCCGCCCGGCAGCCCGGTGGCCGCGGTCCAGCCGCCGTGGCCCGGCCCGTTCGCGGCGCCCTTCACGCCGGTCGGGCCCGGGGTCGACCTGATCGCCCCCGGCGCGGCGATCGTCACCACGGTGCCCGGCAACGGGTACTCCGTCGCCGACGGGACCGCGCTGGCCGCAGCGCACCTGACCGGTCTGGCCGCGCTGCTGCTCGCCCACCACGACCAGCTGCGCAGCTCCCCGCACCCCCGGACCGCCGAGCGCGCCGACCACCTCATGGCGCTGCTCCGCACGGCCAGCCGGCCCGTGCCGGGCGCCGACGCGCTGCGGCAGGGCGCCGGCCTCCCCGACGCGCCGATCGCCCTCGGCCTGCCGACGGTGCCCCCGGTGTACGACGGGCAGGAGTACATGCCGTCAGGTCCGGCGTCGCAGAACTGACACCGGCCGGCAGCGCCGGGGCGAGGCGCGTGCCCTCCGCCCCGGCGCTGTGCATTTCACGTCAACGGCCCTTCCCCATCGACTCGTTGACGGAATACCCATTGGGCATGTGCCCAGGTCAGGTGTACGAACGGACGGTGCGGGCAAGGTCAGGGGATGCCTGCACGTGAAGCTGTCGCCGCGCTGCTCAAGCGCGGCAGGGACCCCGTCGTCACGCTGACGCTGCGCGCCACCGTGGCGGCGACCATCTCCTATGTCATCGCGCTCCGGATCAGCACGGAGGCGGCACCGCTCACCGCGCCCCTCACCGCGCTGCTCGTCGTCCAGGTCACGCTCTACTCGACGCTCACCACCGGGATCCGGCGCGTCAACTCCGTGGTGGTGGGGGTGCTGCTGGCCGTCGGTTTCAGCGCGCTGGTGGGCCTGACCTGGTGGAGCCTCGGCCTCGTCGTCCTGGCGGCGCTGGTGGTCGGCCAGTTCGTCCGGGTCGACGAGTTCGTCAACGAGGTGGCGATCAGCGCCATGCTGGTCCTCGGGGTGTCCCAACTGGCGCACCAGGCATGGGACCGGGTGCTGGAGACGCTGATCGGGGCGGGCGTGGGCCTGCTGCTCAACTTCCTCTTCGCCCCGCCGGTGTGGGTCGGCACCGCGGGCGAGTCCATCGAGGACCTGGCCCGCCGCATGC
Source organism: Streptomyces sp. NPDC046977 (assembly GCF_040644455.1). NCBI lineage: Bacteria > Bacillati > Actinomycetota > Actinomycetes > Kitasatosporales > Streptomycetaceae > Streptomyces > Streptomyces sp. NPDC046977. Next base: position 153,530 of record NZ_JBEYWO010000004.1, on the reverse strand, counting down.
GGCACCTCCTGCTGCGCGTCTCGGAGGAACTGGACGTGCCGACCGCCGTCGAGCACGCCGAGGCCCGGCTGCACGAGGCACGCCGGCTGGACCAGGACGTCTCCGAGGTCGACGTGGCCCTGCGCCGGGCCGAGGACAGCCTGCGCCTCAACCCGCGGGTCAAGGAGGGGCTGCTGTCCCGGGTGGTGCTGCGGACCGGTCTGGACACCCTGGAGATCTGCGTGGTCGTGCTGCGCGTCCTGACCCGGTCGCTGACCGACCTGGCCAGACGGCGCGGCGGGAACGAGCCGCTCTTCGCCCGCGACGTGGCGGTGGGCATGGAGCAGCTCTTCGCCCACCTCGGCGGCGCCCTGGTGAGTTTCGCCGTCCTGGTCACCACCCAGGTGAGCCGCAACGCCGAGGAGGCCGAGGACCGGCTGGCGGCCGAACTCGGCGCCGCCCGCGCGAGCCGTGACAACGTCGCCCAACTGCTGCTGGACCGGGTGCGCGAGCATCCGCACTCCTGGCAGTTGCACGGCGCCGTCCTGGCGGAGGTCGACCGCATCCTGGACGAACTCGCTCCCGAACACCGCGCCCAGCGCCTGATGGAGGAGCTGGACCGGGCCGCACGCGCCCGCCGGGAGCGGTTCGCCGCACTCACCCGCGTCCGCGACGCCCTCCGGGGCGGGCCGGGGACCCCGCGGCCGGCCCCGCGCGGGGAGGGCCTGGTCCTGCGCCGGTTGCAGCGCGGGGTGTGGCCGCGCGAATGAGGCGCACGGCCGTCCGCCGTGGCCCGCGCGGGCCTCGGCGGACGGCCGTGCGACAGGTGGCGGCGGGGCGCACCTTATAAATTGGACGGGTGGGCCTGCCAGGCACGGACAACGGCCGGATGACGGTGCCGGCGGCGGACATCGACTACGAGGCGCTGTTCGCGGCGACGCCGAGCCCGAATCTGGTCCTGGATCCGCATCTCGTCATCGTCGCCGTCAACCAGGCCTACCTGGAGGCGACCGGGCGGACCCGCGACGACCTGCTCGGCCAGTACCTCTTCGACGCGTTCCCCGACAACCCCGCCGATCCCCAGGCGGACGGGGTGCGGAATCTCAATGCCTCGCTGGAACGCGTCCTGGCCTTCCGCACGTCCGACACCATGGCCCCGCAGAAGTACGACATCCCGGTGGTGTCACGGCCCGGCGCGTTCGAGGAGCGCTGGTGGAGCCCGATCAACACCCCGGTCCTCGCCCCGGACGGCAGCGTGTCCTGGATCATCCACCGGGTGGAGGACGTGACCGCGTTCGTGCAGGCCCGCCGCCACCGCCACCACCCGGAGGGCGGGCGGCTGAGCGCGCGCGAGCAGGTGATGGAGGCCGAGCTGTACGCGCGCGCCCGCGAACTGCAACTGCTCAACGAGGAGCTGCGGCAGGCGCACGCCCGGGAACGCCAGGTCGCGCTGACCCTCCAGGACGCGATGCTGCACTCCCCCGACCTCGCCCAGCACGGCGATGTCGCCGTGCGGTACCTGCCGGCCGCGGGCTCGCTGAACGTGTGCGGTGACTGGTACGACGTGGTCGACCTGCCCGGCGACCGCTTCGCCGTCGCGGTGGGGGACGTCGTCGGCCACGGGCTGCAGGCCGCGAGCGTCATGGGCATGCTGCGCAGCGCCCTGAGCGCGGCCATGCGCACCGTCCCCGAACCGGCGCAGGCCCTGGAGATCCTCGGGCAGTACGCCCGCAGCGTGGAGGGCGCCCTGGCCACCACCTCGGTGAGCGTGCTCATCGTCCGGGCGAGCCGGGAGATCAGGTACAGCAGCGCCGGGCATCCGCCGCCCGTCCTGCTGCGGGCCGACGGGGACTGCGTCCTGCTGGACCGGGCCACCGACCCGCCGCTCGGGGCCGGGCCCGCGCATGCGCCACGGCCGCAGGCGAGCGTGACGTACGCGCCCGGCGACGTGCTCGTGCTCTACACCGACGGCCTCATCGAACGCCGCGGGGAGGACATCGACGTCGGCCTGGCCCGCCTCACCGGCGCGCTCGCCGAGGAGGCCCACCTCGGCGCGGAACCCCTCGCCGACACCGTCCTGCACCGCCTCGGCCTCAGCCACGGGGGTGCCGACGACATCGCCCTGGTCACCGTGCGGCTGTGAGCCGCGAGGTCGCGGGGGATCCGGCATTTGCCTTCAAGCGCTTGAGGTCTGTGACGCTGTCCGCATGAAAACTTTCGGCATACAGGACGCGTCCCGGCGCAGCGGGCTGAGCGAGCCGACGCTGCGCTACTACGAGGACGTCGGGCTGCTCGGCCCGATCGACCGCGACGACCGGAACGGCCACCGGCGCTACCGTCCCCAGGACCTCGACGTGCTGGAGGCGCTGGCCTGCCTGCGCGCGGTCGGCGTGGGCATCGAGGACATGCGCGCCTACCAGGCCAATCGGGCGCGCGGGCGCGCGGGGGCCGGTGACCAGCGCGACCTGCTGCTCCGCCACGCCGAGCGCATCGAGGCGGAGATCGCCGCCCAGCACGCACGGCTCGGTTACGTGCGGGAGAAGGCCGCGCTGTGGGAGGCGCGGGAGCGCGGCGACAGCGCCGCGGAGGCCGAGGCGACCCGGCGTGTGGTGGACGCGGCCGGCCGCCTGGGGGTGCCGCGATGAACCCGGTCCTGGTCACGGGCGGGTCCGGCTACCTGGGCACGCACCTCGTCGCGGCACTGCTGCGGGCCGGACGCCCCGTACGGGCCGCGGTGCGTTCCATGGACCGCGAGCCCGAGCTGCGTGCGGCCGTGCGCCGGGGCGGGGCGGACGACGCGGGCCTGGAGATCGTCGCCGTGGACCTGACGGCCGACGACGGCTGGAAGGCCGCCGTCGCGGGCTGCGAGGAGATCCACCACGTCGCCTCGCCCTTCCCCGTCGTCCAACCGGAGAACCCCGACGACCTGATCGTCCCCGCCCGGGACGGCGCGCTGCGGCTCCTGCGTGCCGCACGGGACGCCGGCGCCCGGCGCGTCGTTTTGACCTCGTCGTTCGCGGCGATCGGCTACACCCCCAAACCGGGGTCCGAGTTCACCGAGGACGACTGGACCGATCCCGGCACGCCGGGCCTCGCCCCCTATCCGCGCTCGAAGGCGATCGCCGAACGTGCCGCGTGGGACCTCATGGAACGCGACGGCGGCGACACCGAACTCACCGTGGTGAACCCGACGTTCATCCTCGGGCCCACGCTCACGACCGATCTGCGCTCCTCGATGCAGCTGATCATGGCGATGCTCGACGGAACGATGGGCATCGCACCCCGCGCACGCTTCGGCGTCGTCGACGTACGCGACGTGGCCGACCTGCACCTCCGGGCGATGGCGGCCCCCGAGGCCGCGGGCAAGCGGTTCCTGGCCGTCTCCGACGGCCCGACCACGAGCTTCGTCGAAGTGGCCGCCGTCCTGCGCCGCCGGCTCGGCGCGCCGGCCGCCCGCGTGCCCACCCAGGAGGCACCGGGGGACGATCTCCCCCGCCCGGTCATCCGCAACGACCGCGCCCGCGAGGAACTCGGCTGGCGCCCGCGCCCCTCCGACACGACGATCGCTGATTCCGCCGAGAGCCTGCGCGCCCTCGGCCTCTGGACACCGCCGGCCGACAGCCCCTGACACGGTGCGGCCCCTGGCCGACACACCGTGCGGGCCGACCGCCGGATGACGTGCAGGCGGTGGGCAGGTGAAGGGTGGCTGGATCCGCGGCACGCAGGGATCTTTCTGCGGGGGGATCTTTCGGGGCGTAGCGCGAGCAACGGCCGAGGTCGGGATAAAAGATCGTTGACGCGGCAATGCCGCGGCCGTTGTGATGTTCGGACGCAATGGGGTGACTGGGGAGGGAACGTCCATGGGCGGAGAGCACACGGGGACCGGGGATTCCGGGGCGGCTCGGGAGACTGCCGGGGTCGCGGTCAAGGCCGGTTCCGAGGCCGCGGCGCCGGCCGCCGCCCTGGGAGGGACCGCCCAGGCCGTCACCGGGGCCCAGCAGCAGGTTCCCTGGGTGCCGCAGCCCATCGGGGCCCCGGAGCCTCAGCGCCCCAAGTCCCGCCGTGTGCTCTTCCTCGCCCTCGGCCTGGTGGTCGGCTTCGGCGTCGGCGCCTTCACCGACGCCGGTCCCTGGGCCGATGACGCCGTCTCCGCCCATTTGCCCTGGGCCTCGACGTACCACCTGGTGCCCCGTGCGGAGTTCCGCGGCATGGCGCAGATGGCCGAGGACGATCCGGAGATCGTGCAGGCCCTGGACAACTGGAACGACGACACCGGCGCGATGAAGCAGCTCATCGAGTCCATCCCGGACGTCACGCCGGTCGTGACCGGCTACCGCGACGCGGAGCAGCAGCGCGACGTGTCCTTCCTCGGCTTCGAGGCACGCGAGGACATCGGCCTCGACCCCGACGAGGTTCTCGACACCGCGTTCGGCGAGGAAGAACGCAAGCAGAGCGAGACCGAGCTGGCCGCGATGGCCGGCGGCAAGACGAAGGTGAAGGTCACGTACGGCACGCGGCGGCAGGTCGACAGCGATGTCTTCGACGGCCGCATGCACTGTGCGCTGGTCACCGTGACCGCCAAGGGCACCGCACGGCTCGGTTTCTGCGTGTGGGCCGACCGGAGCACCATCGGCACCGTCACCTCGACGGGGCGCAACGGGCAGATCGACCTCGACTCCCTCGCCGCGGACGCGCGGGCGCTGCGACTGGCCACCGAAGTCCCGCGCTGACGGCGGCCGCCTCCGGCACCGGCACCGGAGGCAGTCCGGCACCGCCGCGTCCGGTCACATGGCGGCGGTGCGGCGCGCGTAGGCGCGTGCCGCGCGGGCGCGGTCGCCGCAGCGGGTGGAACACCACTGGCGGCGGCCGTAGCGAAGCAGGTAGCGGTTGCACGGAGCGGAACCGCACGCGGTGAGGCGGTCCACGTCGGGACCCGTGAGCAGGTCCGAGGCGTCAGCGGCCAGGACGGCCAGGGCGTGGTCCACGATCGCGGTGGTGGGGTGCGGGGTGGCGCGGTAGGGCCCGGTCTCGTCGTCCCACTGCAGCAACGGCACCGTGGGGATCCGGGTCATGGCGTCGTTGACGGCGCCGACCGCGGCGGGGAGGGCGGGCAGCCCTTCGGTCCAGGAGGCGAACAGCGACCTGACCTGTTCGCGCAGCGAGCGCAACTGCGTCGCGCACATCTCCCGCATGCCGGCGTCGACCGGCGCGAGACCACGTTCCGCGAGCCACTGGTTCGCCTGCGCGGGAGTCCCCAGAAGATCGACCATGTGCCCGCCGGGCAGCGCGATCGCGCTGTTGGCGAGGGCGAGAGCGAGATGCTCCGCCTCGCCCTGTGCGGGCGGCAGGCCGGACGGTTCGATCAAGGACTCCTTCACGTGTCTCATGGTACGGCTTGCTTGCATCCGTGAGAGACGGTTACCGTGTTATCACGGTTAAAGCGTGCCCATCCGTGAGGTGCTCCATGTCTTCCCTTTCCGCAGCGACCAACCCCTTCCCCGTCCGCGTCTTCGGCGGCCCGACCGCCCTCTTCGAGTACGGCGGCCTGCGCTTCCTCGTCGACCCGACCTTCGACGCCCCGGGCGACTACCCCCGCCCCGGCGGCCGGTTCCTGACGAAGACCGCCCCCGCCGGCGGGGCCCCAGCCGATCTCGGCCCCGTCGACGTGGTCCTGCTCTCGCACGACCAGCACCCCGACAACCTCGACACCTCGGGCCGGGCCCTGCTCGCCGACGTCCCCCTCACCCTCACCACCCCCGGTGGCGGACAGCGCCTGAAGGAGCGGGCCAAGGGCCTGGCCGACTGGGAATCCATCGAGCTGAACCGGCCCGACGGCGGCACGGTCACCGTGACCGGCGTCCCCGCCGTCCACGGACCCGGCCCGCGCGAGAAGGTCGAGCCGGTCCTCGGGCAGGTCGTCGGCTTCGTCCTGACCGGGGAGGGCCTGCCGGCCGTCTACGTGAGCGGCGACAACGCGTCCCTCGACGCGGTCAAGGAGATCGCCGAGCGCTTCGCCCCCGTCGACACGGCCCTCCTCTTCGCCGGCGCCCCCCGCTTCCCCGAACTCTTCGACAACCAGGCGATCGTCCTGGACAGCACCCAGGCCGCCGAGGCCGCCGGACTTCTCGCCGCCCGCCGCGTGGTCCCCGTCCACTACGACAGCTGGGCCCACTTCACGGAAGGCCGCGACGAACTGACGGCGGCCTTCGCCGCCGCCGGGCTGGCCGACCGCCTGGACTGGGGTCGGCGGGACTGACGCCGCGGTCCGGCGGGCCCCCAACGCGTGGGCGTCCGCGGCCCGTTCCCGCGAACGACAGACCCCCGCCCTTCCCATGCGGAAGGACGGGGGTCTGCTCCTCGGGCGGCGCCGTCAGGCCCCTCGGGGCACCTCGGCCTCAGCCACTGCCGCGTCCCCGGCCTCGGCCTCGGCCTCCCAGCGCAGCAGGTCGCCGGGCTGGCATTCCAGGACCTCACAAAGGGAGGCGAGCGTGGCGAAACGCACCGCCTTGGCGCGGCCGTTCTTGAGGACCGCCAGGTTGGCCGGCGTGATCCCCACGCGCTCGGCCAGCTCGCCCACGGACATCTTCCGCCTGGCCAGCATCACGTCGACGTCGACGACGATCGGCATCAGATCACCTCGTCCAACTCGGCCCGCATCTGCGACGCTTCGACGTCGCGCGCGACGGCCTGGGCGAGCAGCGTCCGCATGACGAGCACGAGGAGTGCGACCCCCAGGATGGCCACTCCGATCCCGCCCATGATGAGCGTGACGCCCGGATCCTCCCGCTGGCCCGGCGCATTGATGATCGTGATCGCGAACCACACGAGGGAGGCCGCCACGATCGCGCCGATCACGATGTCCACGTACCGGAAGGCGGCGTGGGAGAAGACGGTTCCGCGGCGCACCATCGTCACCAGCCGCCAGACGCAGACCAGGGCCACCTGGGCGGCGATCATGCCCAGGATCGTGACCACGCGGAATGCGGTCAGTGGGAGCGTCCCGTCCTCCGGGTCGCTCCCGCTGATCAACACCCACACCAGCAGGGCCTGTACGAACACAGTGCCGGTGAGCACCAGCACGAGCACGGTGCGCAGCGCGGCCACTGTCAGCTTTCCCATGACTCACCCTTCAATCGAGTTACGATGGGAATCTATCGAATATCGATAGGTGAGGCAAGTGGCGCTGTGGCGGGCCGGCCGACCCCCGCAGCAGGGACGGGGAAGGATGCCCCCGTACGCTCCGCACATGGCTGTATCGCTGCGTATCCCGGAGTATTCGGACGGCCGCCCGCTGGCGGCAGGCGAGGACCTCACGCGAGAACCCGCCTTCTGGCTCGCTCACCTCATCCTGACCATGGGCGATCCGGGCGACGATCCCGAACGCTACGGGGTGGACCCAGCCGCCTACGAGGAGATGGTGGAGCGCCTCGGCGACAGCGGATCGCCCTGGCCTGCCCTACGGGTGCCCTTCGCCGGCGGGCACACGGCCTACGTGGTGTACGCCAACGACGAGGACATGAGCGACGTGGCCTTCTTCGTCCGCCACCCCGAGTGGGGACGGCTCGGCCACCTCGGCCAATGCGGCGCCGAGGGAGCCGGCCCCGGACTTTCCTGGTCCGAGCTGGTCGCGGTTGCCGCATCCCCGCTCCACGGCGGCGAAGGCGTGACCGACCCCTCCCAGCGACTTCTGCTGCTGCTTCCCATGCTCGGCGACGCCGACACGCCCGACGAGGCCCGCGACGCCGTGGCGCGTGCGCTGTCGCGCTGCGGCATACCGTCCGACGCGGCCGCGGAATTGACCGAAGCGCTCATGGGCGAGGACACGTTCGACGACGAGCCCGGCTGGCGCGTGACCGATTCCGGCCCGGTGGCGATCTGTTCCTCGCCCTACAGCCCCCGCCGGATCCCGCTCGCCCTCGGCATCACGCCGGACCAGGCCGAGGCCTTGGCCGACGCCCTCAGCGGCGGGAACGGGCCCAACCGGGCTGCCGCCACGGAAACGGGTCAGTCGTCGCGGTCGTTCAGTCCGAGTTGAACCACACCAGCACCCCCGGGCCGTCCGGCGTGATCACCGGCACCCAGGCCTCGTCCGCTTCACGGATCCGGCTCTCGTCCAGCCGGAGGGAATGCGGCTCCTCCACGGAACCGTCGCATGCCCAGTAGACGACAGCCCCGACGATCTCGCCGAGCCTGTCCCGCTCGCCATCCGGCCATGCGTGGTTCCAGGTGCCGGCACCGCGGAAGTCCGTCTCGAACAGCTCGCGCAGCGCGGCCAGTTCATCGGGGCCGAACATCGGCACCAGGAAGCCCTCGACCCGTCCCTGCCGACACGCGGTTCCGCCGTACTGCTGCTGGTAGACGACCCCCGTCTTCGCCTCGACCACCACATACAGCCAGCCGCCGGCACTCATGCCGTCAGGATCGAGGGAGACGAAGCGCCGAAAAGTCATGACCCCAGTCTTCCGAGCCGTGAGCCACGATCTCAACGAGATTCAAGGCCGGGACCCGTACCGCACTCAGAGCTGCGGGAACGGCGACAACGCGTCTATCACCCACAGCAGTTCACGTGCGGGCGCCGCCTCCTCGGGACGCAGGGACGAGGCGAGGCCTTCGACGACTGACCGGCCGAGCAACACCGCCGCCCTGGCAGCCGCCTCCCAACCGCATTGCTCCTGGTAGATCGCCGCAGCGGCAGCAGAGTGCCATTGCTCCGTTCGGCAGATGCTCTTGAGCAGATCCAACAACTCGGACTTGCATGGCGTGTGCGGGGCTCCGGCGAGTTCGAGGATGAACGGCACGGTCGGGGAGGTGGCCTGACCCACGACGAAGCCCATCGCGCAGACCACATCGCCCAGTGCGTCGACGGCGAGACGAGCCGCCTGCTCATCGCCGTACGCGATCCGCGACAACAGCGGCGGGATGCCCCCGGCCGGATCCTGTTGCGCGTCACGCATCTCCCCCCAAGGGATCTTCGAGACACCCTTCAAGAGACCTCCCACTGCCACCCCCTCAAAGCAACGCGCCGGAGCGCGCAGCGCCCGCATGTGGAACCTCCTGCACGCTGCATGGTCCCATCGACACCCCGGAGCGAGCGTTCCCCGAGCCACGTCTGTAATTCGTGATGATCCGTGAGGCAAGGTGGGGGCATGACGACGTACGAGACCATGCCGTTCCACCTCGAGACCGAGCGGCTGATACTGCGGCCGTGGGCCGAGTCGGACGCCGCCGAGTTCTGCGCACTCCTCTCCGAACGCGGCAAGGGGACCCCCACGGTTGAACACATCCGGACGTCCATCGCGGGGCTGCTCACTGCGACGGCGACCACGGGGATCGCCCTGTTGCCCATCCAGCGCCGCGACGAAGGCGACTTCATCGGCTACTGCGGGCTGATCATCGGCCGTTCCACCCTAGAGGAGCCTGAGATCGCATATGAGCTGTTCCGGCGCGCGCATGGGCGGGGCTACGCCACCGAGGCGGCCCGCGCGGTGCTCGATGCCGCTGTCGCGACCGGGCGGAAACGGCTCTGGTCGACTGTCGGTACATGGAACACACCATCGCTCCGTGTCCTGGAGAAGCTCGGGTTCGAGCGGGATCACGTTTCCACGGAAGACAACGGTGAGGTGGTCTGGCTCACACGCTCGTTGCCGTGACGCGTGAGCACGCTCCCGATGCTTGATGCTCCGCATGATCGAGTGTTCGGTCCGCGAGAAACGCGGTATCGCTGCAGGTGGCCGGGCACTTAGCCTGTGGCGCATGCATCAGCCACGAAGGCGCGACCGGCGCCCGGCTCGTCGCGCGCCATCCAGGCCGGCCCAGCGCCGGCCGTTCCGCCTCACGGTCGTGGGCGTTGATGTTGTCCTGGTCGGCTACTTCTCCGCCAAGCAGAAGGACTTCGAAACGCTGATGGCCTCGGCAGCAACAGAACTGGCAGCACGCGGGGCTCGGGTCATCGTGCAGATCGTGCAACGACGAGGCGTCTCGGATGGCGGGGTCCGGAAGATGAGCCGGCCCTACTCCTCGCGGACTCTGCTGAGCCACGGCAAAGTCCGTGAGGTAGCTCAGGCCTGCGACCAGGCCAAAGCCGACGTGGTGATCTTCATCGGCACCTTGACCGAGCGACAGCGGCGTACGCTGACGGACCTGCTCGGCCGCCCCGCGGTGAGTCTCGCCGACATCCTCGCCACCCACTGACTGCGCACGCGAAGCGGCCTTTTGAAACAGGCCCTGGCTAAAGAGCTGTCCCGTAACTGCCAGGAGGGGTAAGAGCCGAGCTCAGACTCCCTCGTGGTCTGCTGCTGTGGCCCAGCGACGGATGTGCGGGTCGGGATGGACCCGGGCGGATGCGAGTGTACTTTCGAGTAGTTCGTGCAGGTATGGCGGGTATGCCGCGCGGGAGGTGGGCAGATCCAGCAGGACACGGTGGCGCATCGGCAGGTCGGTGGCTTCGGCGAACACCCGCAGGGATGCCTCCAGCCAGGCGGCCTTGATGTCCTGTGACTCGTCCAGCGCGGGATCACGTACCCCGCCGGGTGCGTACGCCGGAGACCGGTCTGCACGCAAGGGCACGTGGGTGCTATACCAGGCCCGCACGGCACCAGCTCGCTCGGCATCCGTGCCGACGCGCAGGTAGTCGACCAATGCCGCCATCACACGGCGGCGTCCGAATGCGTAGACCGCTGGCTCGACGAACCAGCGGCAGAAGCTGGGATCCGGGTCGTACACGGCCGCCGCCATCAGCGGGGCGAACCACTTTTCGGGCAGACTTGCACGTTCGAGCAGGGGCTTACGCACCGCATGGGCGAGGTGGCGGGCATGCCGGTCCTTCGGCTCCATGGCGACGTCTCCGATGTCCAGCAGCCGGGCCATCTCTGTCACGCATGTCTGGAATGAACGCGGTTCTATGCCGCTCTGCTCGTCTTCGACCACAGCAGCATTCTGGACTGCCCGGATCGGCAGGCACAGGCCCGATGAGCGTTGGGCGACCAGATCGGCGTCAACCTCCAGCATCGCGGCGAGGACTTCGCGCTCGCCGATCTTAGGGTTGGCCAGCGCCCACATGATCGGCATCCCGGTCGGGGTGCACACCAGGTAAAGGCGCAGGCCCCAGAAGAACCGGGAGTGGGAGGCACAGCATCCGTAGCTGGCCCAGCCCGCCAGGTTGGAGCGCTGCACGGTCGGGCGCGACATGCCGCACGGAACTGGTGTGGAGTCGGTGATCCAGTGGTTGTCGAACCAGAAGTCGCTGTCCATCGCCAGTTCCCGGATCAAGCGTTTGACCAGCCCGAGAGCCGAGCGGAGCCGCTTGTTGTAGCCCGCACGCTGGGGCAGGTACGGGAACATGCCCGACAGGTGCTTGTTCGCGTAGCGCAGCCAGCGGGACTCGGGATGGAAGCCCAGAAGGGCCTGAGCCACGGCCAGACACACGAGTTCGGAATCGCTCAGCAACGGGGGCCGGCCAAGGCTTCGCGTTCCCCCGATTTCATCGTCGATCTTGACATAAAGTGCGGTGACGAGGGTGTGTCCAGATCAGCGTGCACGTGGCCTCCAGGTCATCGTTGCTCAACAGCGCCGATCCTGGACACCCTCACTGTGTCTTGGTGGGGAATCGTGAAGGAGACGGGCATGAACGATCGGCCGGGGTACTGGGATCCGCTCCCGGCTGTGCGCGCGTCAGCGGGGACGACTCTGCCTTGGGAGGGGAAGGTCACTGTCCTTGCTCAGGCAGAGACCTACCTGACGGGCCGCTGGGCCGAGCGGAACTGGCGCAATGTGCCAGGACCGTTGTTTGGAGCGGAGACGGATACCTGCGAGATAGGTCCCGAGGTCGCAGCCCGGCACGTCCTGTGCGACGAGACCGGCCAAGAGTTCGTCTTTCGGCAGCCCCGGAGTCCTGCCGAGGTCAACAGCGTGCTCTTCGCGGCTTGGAACGATCCCTGCCGCGGATACGGCATGGACGGGGACCAGTGGTGGACTACGCAATCCGTTCGGACCTGGTGGCAAGAACGCGCACGGCTCCGGGAGTGGGCCGAGCGCTTCGCCACCGGCCCATCCAGCTCCCACCACTTCCAAGACGGGTTGGCCAACCTGCTGTCCTACCTCGACGGTGACCTCCAGGCCCACCTCCGCAACTATCTCTTCTGGTTGGAAGAGGGACGCCCCCCAGGCAGCTCCGAGGCTCTGCCCAAGCTGTAGACCTCGCAGGCATTCGGAAACACTCGTTTTAGGCCTTGACGATCGCTCCGACCGCAGCTGCCACGTCTCGAGATCCCCCGGCGAGTCCGGCAATCTTCGCAACGGCCTCACCCACCCATTGGGGGTCCCCGAGTCTTGCCGCACGGCCGCATTCCACTGTTTGCTTGAGGAACTCATCCACCTTGCGGATCTCCCTCCTGTCGTACCTCCTGGGGGCATGTGTGAAATACGCGACCCAATCCTCGTACGGGTGGCGCAGCGTGGCGGCGACGAAGGCCTCCCCGCCCCCGAGCCTGGAGATTCCCGCCAGGGCCGCCGAGAAGTCCGTGAACTTGGCCAATGCCTTTGAGTTTCCCAGTCGGCCGGGTTGTGCCGAGAGGTGGAGATTCATGAGCCGCCTCCAGAGGATGACCTGCACCTCGACCCCCTCGACCCAGTAACCGAACCCCTGGTCACGGAGCTTCAGATATTTCCCCTTGCGCGCCGCCGAATCGCCGATGATCCACTCGTCTGCGACGAGTTCCAGAGGACCCAACGTCAGAGCGTTCATCGACCGCCGATCCCTTGCACAGCGACACCCCCGTCGCACGATATCCCGAATTGTACGGGCTTTCGGCACCTGTCCCTTCCGCGAGCGACCCGGGGAGTTCCCGCCTTTCAGACGACGAGGCGGACGACGAGACCGGTCGGGTCCCGCCCAAAGCCCCTCCCCACGTGCGCGATAATGTTCCCGCGTGACTGCCTCGTTCATGCTGATCCCCGGCTTTTGTTTCGTACTCCTGGGCGCCTTGGCCTTGAACGGCCGGGGAAACGCGGCGTACGCGGGAATTCCCATGGTCGCCTGGGGTTGGGTGGCGATGGGTGGTGGCTTCGTCTTGGACGGTGGGCCGACACTCCTCGGGTTCTCGTTCGGAACGAGGGCGACGCTTGCCGGCGTGGGCCTGGTGGTCATCGTGCTCGGTGGGGTGCTTGTGATCTGGGGCAGATCGAGGGCCCGCCGCATCGAGCAAGGCAGCTGAGGCAGGCGTCCGACAGCTGGGCCGCCTGATCGCCTGAGCGAACCCAGGCCGGCGGGCTCCTGAAGCACGCACTTCCCGAAGGACCGGCCGATTCGGGAGACAACACCGAGTCCCTACCAGTGCGTTGACCTACCGGGCTCGAGTGAGGAACATACGCCCGTGATCAGAAACAGTCCCGCAATGGCAGTCTGCCGTCATGTCGGTTGAGCGATGGCACGAGGGGCGTCCGCTGCTGCACACGCGCCCGCTGCCTGCGCGTCTGCGCAACTACCTCCTCGCCGTGCCGTGCTTCGCCGTGCTGGCAGTCCCGGAGCACTGGTGGGGGGATGGATCGTGGTCGTGGGTCATCCGGACTCAAACCGGCATGCTCACAGCGCTTGTGTGCTACGTCGAGGTCCGCGCCTGGCGACTCCGTCGGGCCCTTCGTATGCCCGACGGGGTGGGCAAGCAGTAGCCGTGAGTGCCCGGGCAACGGACCGGCAGCGCGTGGCCGCGGCACACGCGCCGCGGGTCAGATCCAGGAGTCGAGCCACATGCGGGCGTGCCAGGAGGAGTAGGGGATCGTCTGCCCGGTGTAGATCGGGAAGAAGTAGATGAAGTCTCGTCCTGCGGCCAAGACGTCGCACTAACCAGGGTGACTGTCATGTTCGAGGACGACGCGAGCCCCCATGGGCCGTCTCGGGGCCGTGATCAAGGTTGGCGTGACGTGCCGTCGCTCAACCGCTGCCATGGCGGGTTCCCAGTGCGCTCAGCCCAAGCCGCCAGGTGGTGCTTGTCGATGAGCACGATGTTCTGCATCGATGCGTACCTAATTGCTGGCCCGGTGAACACGCTGGTAGTCACGACAACGGCAATGTCGGCGCGATGAACACTGAAGCAAGTGCCACCGAAGCGTTGAAGATCTTGAGACCCGACCTTGCTGCTGGCTCCGTAGCGCTTGCATTGAACGACCAGCCGGCGTCCATCAGGCGTAGTGGCCGTCACGTCGGCGCCGAGGTCACCTGGCCCCCCAACGACGGCGGCATCCTTGCAACCACCCCTCGCGCATAGTCGAGCGATCGCCTCTTCGAACTCTTGGGCGCTCATTCTGTCGTAGGAGATGGGGTTTGCCGGATCGAGCTCGAACTTCCCATCTGAAGAGGCGGGGCCGCGGCGCCTTTCTCGCCTGGGCCAGATACCCCGGGCGAGGGCGAACACGCAGAGACCTACAGCCAGCAGGGTCAAAAGGAACTGTGTAGCCCCTCGCGCAACATCACCTTGCCGCAAGAGGATGATGCCGTTTGCGCCGGACATCAGTAGCAAGACGCTGAAGCAGCCACCAGCGCAGCCGCGACGCTCAGCCGGTGACAGGCTTCGTGAACTTGCCATACGCCCCCCTATACTTCCTGCAGAGTCATCTTGGCATCAGCAACGTGTGGCTGTAAGTGCCTTGGCATACAGGCTGTCGACCGCCTTTCGGGTGCGCCCCTCGCTGCTCGGCATCAGATGCGTGTACACCCGCAGCGTGAACCCGGGATCGCTGTGTCCCAGATAGGTGCTCAGAGCCCGGACATTCTCTCCGGCGTCCAGCAGCACAGAGGCGTAAAAGTGCCTCAAGGCATGCATCCCATGCTCGCGCGCCGAGGCGTGGCGTTGACCCGGCTGCGGCATGGGAATGAGGCCGGCGGCCACAAGTGCAGGCTTCCAGAGATGATCGTCGAAGTAGCTCGCTCGCACGCTGTCTCCAGTGCGTCCCGTGAAGATGAGCTTCCCCGTGACCAGAGACCCATCCGGCGTCTGCCAGGGCAGGGTGATCTCAACCGGAGGAAAGTCCACCACGTGCTTACGCAGCGCGTCTGCCACGCTGCCGGGCAGCGGAACATCAGGGTCTGCCGCACGATCGGGTGACATCTGAACTGGCTTGCCCTGTGGGGCGGGTGGGAAGGATGTCGTTGTGCCCAAGCCTTATCCCGAAGAGTTCCGCCAGGACGTCGTGCGGGTCGCGAGGAACCGTGGCCCGGGGGTGACGGTCGAGCAGGTGGCCACCGACTTCGGAGTCCACCCGATGACCTTGTGGAAGTGGATGCGCCGGGCGGACATCGACGACGGGGCAAAGCCCGGGGTGACCAGCCAGGAGAGCGCGGAACTGCGGGAAGCTCGTCGGCGGATCAAGCTGCTGGAGCAGGAGAACGAGGTCCTGCGCCGGGCCGCGGCCTATCTGTCGCAGGCGCATCTGCCGGGAAAAGGATCTACCCGCTCGTGAAGGAGCTGGCCGCGGGCGGGATGCCCGTCTCGGTTGCGTGCCGGGTGCTGAAGCTCGCCAGACAGCCCTATTACCGCTGGCTCGACAAGCCGGTGACCGACGCCGTGCTGGAGGAGGCTCATCGCGCGAACGCGCTGTTCGACGCCCACCGTGAGGATCCCGAGTTCGGCTACCGCTTCCTGGCCGACGAAGCCCGCAGCTCGGGGGCCGCGATGGCCGACCGGACCGCATGGCGGATCTGCCGGGACAACCACTGGTGGAGCGTGTTCGGCAAGAAGCGCGGAAGGATCAAGAAGGCCGGCCTGCCGGTCCACGACGACCTGGTCCGCCGCAACTTCGCCGCCGACGGGCCGAACCGGCTCTGGCTTGCCGACATCACTGAACACGCCACAGGTGAGGGCAAGTTGTACCTCTGCGCGATCCGCCATCGTGCTGACGGACAACCTCACCATCATGCGCAACGGAACGGAATCCGGAACCCTGCGCACCCACCCGCAGCACGCGATCAACCTAAGCTGCGTCGCCAAGCACCGCAGCCGATGGCGCCAGTAACCCGATGCGGTACAGCAGCGAAATTCCGCAACTACAATAACCGTCCATGGACATAGACACCTGTACACGGCCCGTAAACAGCCGCTATAACCGCAACTGACAGCTCTCGTTCGGTTACGAGTCAGTTGGTGCATGTCGTCTGAGCGCCACGCCAACGGTCAGGACGGACGGAACATGGAAGGTTGTGAGGGACGTCCCGAAGCATCTGCTGGGCCTGGGCGGCCTCGTATCCTACGTGTAGCGAAGTAGGAATCTCACCGTACCGACAGGGAGCTCAAGCGTGGTTGAAAGTGTCGTTGCATCTCTGTTGGTTGCAGCGATCATCGGGGGCTGCGTGGTTCTGCGGCGTTGGGTGAAGCGGGGTGATCCACTGGTCATCATTGGAGAGGTGCTGATCCCCAAGGCTTGGGAGCTCGCCTTGCCTTCAAACGAAGCCCTGCCGCAGCACGTGCCCTCCGACAAGCGCACGTATGTGCCGTTGTATCGGCTGCTTCGCCAACAAGGCGCCGCCGACTTCAAACGGACAACGGCCAAGCTTTTGGTCGAGAACCGCTCAGAGCAACCACTCACGATCACATCAATCAAGGTGCGCCGAAAGCTAGTCGGCGCCCCATACAGCGCGGTTTGGGTCAGGTACCCTCCGGCTGGCGCAGCAGGAGCGATTGTCTTGGACTTTCTGCTTGATGATGATCACCCTGAGGCGTGGAGCGCGACCTACGAGAACTCGATTGAGCAACTGGCTCGCACTGGCAGCCGTCCATATTTTGATGATCACGTCATCACGCTTACTCCGGGGGACTCTCAATCGCTGTTGATCACTGGCCGTGCCGAAGGCGTGCGATGCTCCTGGTGGTTGCAGATTGAAGTCGTCCAAGCGGGGAAGCGACGAGTAGTCGATGTGGTACCAGAAGGCGGCGTTTTCCTGACCTCCGGCACGCCAAACGGAGGGTTCGAACGCCAGCTGGAATGGAGCTGGTATGAGGGGCCGGATGCCAGCTTCGTCACACCGCCCTGGCCCATGTGACCGCATCCCGGTGACCAAATAGCTACTCGGGACGAAGGGGCCGGGCTATCGCAGCTCCTCCGACGGTCACGTCCGCTGGAGTGGTGTATCGACGGCCACTCGGTGATCTCTTTTGAGGCTATGCGGTGAGTGTGGTGGGCAGGGCGGTGTCGCGGGTTTCTGACTCGATCGGGTGGAGGCCGGCTTTGGTCAGCAGGTCGCGGCCCATGTAGCGGCGGGCCTCGGTCCACTCGTCGTTCTGCTCGGCCAGGACCGCGCCAACCAGGCGGATCACGGCGGTGCGGTCGGGGAAGATACCGACCACGTCGGTGCGGCGCCGGATTTCCTTGTTCAGTCGTTCCTGCGGGTTGTTGGACCAGATCTGCCGCCAGATCTCGCGGGGGAACCCGGTGAAGGCCAGCAGGTCGTACTGGGCGGCGTCCAGGTGTTCGGCGGCCTTGGGGAATTTCTTGTCAAGGGCGTCCAGGACCTGCTTCATCTGGGTGTGGACTGCGGTGGCGTCGGGCTGTTCGAAGACCGTCCGCAGCAGCGTGGCCACCCATGGCTGGGCCGATTTCGGGACCTGGGAGAGCAGGTTGCGGGCGTAGTGGGTGCGGCAGCGCTGCCAGGAGGCGCCGGGCAGGACGGCGCCGATGGCGTCGACGAGTCCGGTGTGGGCGTCGGAGACGACGAGTCGGACGCCGCTGAGGCCGCGGGCGATGAGCGAGCGCAGGAAGGCGAGCCAGCCGGCGCCGTCCTCGGCGGTGGCGACGTCCAGGCCGAGGATTTCGCGGTGTCCGTCGGCGTTGACGCCGACGGCGACCAGCGCGTGGACGTTGATGATGCGGCCGCCTTCGCGGACCTTCTGGGTCAGGGCGTCGACCCAGACGAAGGTGTAGGGGCCGGCGTCCAGGGGCCGGTTGCGGAACGCGGCCACCTGCTCGTCCAGGTGCTTGGACATGGAGCTGACCTGGGACTTGGACAGTTGCGTGACGCCGAGGGACTCGGCGAGTTTCTCGACCCGGCGGGTGGACACGCCCAGCAGGTAGGCGGTGGCCACCACCGAGATCAGGGCCTGCTCGGCCCTGCGGCGCCGTTCCAGCAGCCAGTGCGGGAAGTAACTGCCGCTGCGGAGCTTGGGGATGGCCAGCTCGACGGTTCCGGCCCTGGTATCCCACTCGCGCGGGCGATATCCGTTGCGGTGGTTGACGCGTTCGTCGCTGACCTGGCCGTATTCGGCGTTGCACAGGGCATCGGCCTCCGCGGACATGAGCGCGTCGGCAAACGTCTTGACCATCGCGCGGAGCAGATCGGGACTCGCCGCAGCGAGGTTCTCCTCGGTCAGGGCGTGCAAGGGCAGACTGTCTGGTGCGGTCATCGTGCTGATCTCCTTCGAGGCTTCGACACTTCGAAGATCAGCCGGTGGCCGTTTGTCTATGCGGGCACCAACCCGGACGCCGGAGCAAACCCCCACATCAGGTCCAACCCGCTACACCACTTCCAAGGACGCAACCACCACCCCTACCCGCTACCGTCCTCCCATGTCACAAAGTGGCTGCTATGGCCGAGTTGACCGATCCGGCTAGGAGCTGTCCGGTCGATCATGCCTCGGTAGGGTGCCGCTGTGTCGAAGACGAGCGTGAGCAACGAGACCGTCAGCATGTTGTGCCTCTGGGTGGAGCCGTGAGGCACGGATCACTGGATGCGGCCGGGCGAGGAGTTCACCGTAGTCACTGAGCAGGACCCCGAGGAGTCGCCATTTAACGTGGTTGTGCATGCGCAGGGCATAACTGTGTGGGTGAACTCTGCCAACGCCTCGGAGGTCGTCGACAAAGACGGTGCCTCAGTACCGTGTGGACATCAGCGTCCGGCTGACGCATGGTCTTGACAAACTTCCACTCTCATCATGTGCGGAGCCAGATGACGAGGGCTGCTGCGGTGGCGGTGTCGAGGTAGACGTAGCCGCGCTTGTCATAGCGGGTGGCCACGGCCCGGTGCTGCTTGAGCCGGTTGATGGCGCGTTCGATGGTGTTGCGCTTCTTGTACCGCTCTTCGTCGAAGCCGGGTGGCCGTCCGCCGCGTGAGCCTTTACGCAGGCGGGCGGCCTGGGTGTCAGCCTTCTCCGGGATGGTGTGGCGGATGCCCCGGCGTCGCAGGTATTTGCGGATGATTCCGTTGCTGTAGGCCTTGTCCGCGGCGAGGCTGTCGGCTTCTTGCGGGGCCTGCCCGGGCCAAGCTGAGGAATACGGATCTTGTCCAGCACCTGCTTGAACTGGGTGCAGTCCGCCCGCTGTCCCGGTGTGACGATCAGGGACAGCGGGCGGCATCGGCCGTCGGCGCTCAGGTGGCTTTTGCTGGTGAACCCGCCCCGCGAGCGGCCCAGGCCTTCGCTTCCTGCACCACCTCCACCAGGCGGGCATACAGGCTCCGCCACGCGGTCTCGTCCTGGTGTTCTGCCTGCTCGGCCCCCTTTGACGCGGGCGCCGGCGGAGGATCGGTGCGGGCCCCAGCCGCGTGCTGATGCGCGCGGACGATGGTGGAGTCCACCGAGATGTCCCAGTCGATCTCCCCAGCGGCGTCGGCCGCGGCCTGGACCTGCTGCAGCAGACGCTCCCACGTCCCGTCCGCCGACCACAGCCGGTGCCGTTCATAGACCGTTTTCCACGGCCCGAACCGTTCCGGCAGGTCACGCCACTGCACACCGGTCCGCACCCGGTGCAAAATCCCGTCGATCACCTGCCGGTGATCACGCCAACGGCCACAACGCCGGTTACTGACCGGCAGAAACGGCCGCAGCCGTTCCCACTCGGTATCACTCAAGTCACCCCGCCCCATGTCCACATCAACGAACCGTAGTCCGAGTAGTCACATGATCGGCAGGACAAGTCCTAGAGCTACGGCTCAGAAGGTGTGGCGCGCCAGACGTCCTAGCTCCCTGGGCCGTCTGTGGGCCGTGCGAGGGTGACCACGGCCCACAGACAACGACAGACAACGCCCTACAACAACCAGGCCGGCTTGGTGCAGCCACGAGGCGATCGTCCCAGGTCAGATCCAGGAGTCGAGCCACATGCGGGCGTGCCAGGAGGAGTAGGGGATCGTCTGCCCGGTGTAGATCGGGAAGAAGTAGATGAAGTTCCACACAATGAGCAGGACCAGGGTGCCCGTGGCGACCGTTCCCCATACCCGGCGCCGGTCGTCCGAGCCCGGTGGGCCCACGAGCGTGCCCAGCGTCATCGCGATGCTAAGGCACAGGTACGGGACGAAGGCGACGGCGTAGAACGTGAAGATCGTGCGGTCCTGGTAGTTGAACCAGGGCAGGTAGCCCGCCGCCACCGCGCAGAGGACGGCGCCGGACCGCCAGTCGCGGCGCAGGGCCCAGCGGTAGAGGAGGTAGGCCAGCGCGAAGCAGCCCGCCCACCACAGCGCGGGGGTGCCGAGGGCGAGGATCGCCCGGGAGCAGCCCTCGGCGGCGCCGCAGCCGTCCTGGCCGAGTTTCGGGGACTGGTAGTAGAACGAGGTGGGGCGGCCGAGGACGAGCCAGCTCCAGGGGTTGGACTGGTACGGGTGCGGGGTGTGCAGGCCCACGTTGAACTGGTAGACCGCGTGCTCGTAGTGCCACAGGCTGCGCAGTGGGGCCGGGATCCACGACCAGGTGCCGCCGCGGCCGTCCGCCCAGTGGCGTCCGTAGCCGCCGTCGGTGGCGAACCAGCCCGTCCAGGTCAGCAGGTAGGTCACGACGGCGACGGGCAGCAGCGAGAGCACGGAGGGGACGAAGTCCCTGCGCAGTACGGCGACATAGGGGCGGCGGGCACCGGCCAGGCGTCGGGCGCCGACGTCCCAGAGCAGCGTCAGGATCATGAAGAAGGCCAGGTAGTACAGGCCGTTCCACTTGACGGCGGAGGCGAGGCCGAGGAAGACGCCCGCCGCGATCCGCCAGGGGCGTGCGCCCGTGCCGGTGCGGGCCGCGGCCGTGGCGTCGGGGCCGGCGAAGCCGTCGGCGCCCACCGGCAGGGCGGCAGCCAGCCGGGCCCGCGCGTGGTCGCGGTCGATCAGCAGCGAGCCGAAGGCCGCGAGGACGAAGAGCATGACGAACACGTCGAGCAGCGCGACGCGGCTCATCACGAAGTGCAGGCCGTCGACCGCGAGGAGGCCGCCCGCCAGGCAGCCCAGGGCCGTGGAGCGGAACAGGCGCCGGCCTATTCGGCACAGCATCAGGACCGACAGCGTGCCGGCAAGGGCCGCCATGAAGCGCCAGCCGAAGGGGTCCAGGCCGAAGCCCCATTCGCCGAGGGCGATCATCCACTTGCCCATCGGCGGGTGCGCGACGAACGTCCCGGGGTCGGTGAGCGGCAGGTCGGCGGAGTGGCCGAGGATCGCCGGGTCGGCGATCTTGCGGTCGGGCCAGGTGCCCTCGTAGCCGAGGCGGAGCATCGACCAGGAGTCCTTGGCGTAGAACGTCTCGTCGAAGATCACGTCGTGCGGCCGGCCGAGGTCCCAGAACCGGAGCACACCGGCGAACACGGCGACGAGCAGCGGCCCGAGCCAGCCGGCCCGTGACGCGCCGAACGGCGGCACGAGCCGCTCCCGGATGTCCGTCCAGGGGCGCGCCTCGTAGCCGAACGGCCGCAGTCCCCGCAGCCAGGAGCCGGGCCACCCGCCTGCGGGACGACCCTCGCCGGCGGGGGTCTGTGTCGCTGTGTGCGTCGTCACTCGGCCATCGTAGGGATCAGGCAGGGCAGGTACGCCGCCGCCCCCGGGCAACCGGGGGCGGGGAGGGTCACCAGACCTGGGCGAAACAGCCGATCATCGTCGCCACGGCGACGAGACCCACGAGCACGGCGGCGAAGGTACGGGGCAGGGTCATGGTGACTCCTTCGATGGCGGGGGTTGCGGGCCGCGGTCGGCGGCCCGGTGTCGGGTGTCCGGTGTCCGGTGCGTCGATCACGGAGGACCACGGACGGGCGGCTCACGACCCACCCTCATAACCGGTTGGGCTGGTGACGATGCTGCGTCACGCCCCACTTCCCTGTCAAGCGATCGATGCGGGAGGATGAGGGGGCGGCGTACGGTACTTGCCCGGGGAAGCGTCACCTGTCAGAATGGTGACATGGTACACGCCTTCCCGTGCGGGACCCCGGCACTCGATTTCGTCGGCACACTGCGGGCCCGCCGCAACCCGGAACCCCGCGAGATGCTCACGTCGCCGGAGAGCCTCGACGCCTGGTTCCGGGAGTCCGGGATGGTGCACGCCGACACCAAGTGCGACCAGGACGACCTGGACACCGCGATGGGCCTGCGCGAGGCCGTGTACTCCCTCGTCCGCGCGGGACTGCTGGGCCAGGACCGCGACGCCGCCGCGGTCGCCCTCGTCAACGACACGGCGCGGACGCCCTCCGCGGTCCCGCAGCTCACGGCCGAGGGACGGCGCGTCGAGGCGACCCCCCGGCAGGCCCTCTCCTCCCTGGCCCGCCAGGTCATCGACATCCTCAGCGGTCCGGAGGGGTCCCTGCTCAAGGAGTGCGGCCGCCCCGAGTGCACGCAGGTCTACATCGACCGCTCGCGCGGTTCGCGCCGCGAGTGGTGCGCCATGGAGACCTGCGGCAACAGGGTGAAGGCCGCCGCCTACCGCGCCCGCAAGAAGGCCTCCGGCGACCCGGTCCCGGCCGGCGGCGACCGCTAGGACGAGACAGCCTGGGTCAGTTGCACACCTAGGCCGACAGCAGCCCGCTGATGCAGGCGTCCCAGTCGATGCAGCCCGACTCGGTGCCGAGGGGGACGAGAGCGATGGCGGCCGCCAGGAACGCGGCCAGCACCCCCGTCCCCACCCGCAGCACCGCCGTGCCCGACTCCCCGCCCAGGCCGATCAGGGTGTCCCCGTCGGCTCCCGGGCGGACGTGGACGTCACCGGCCCCCGAGGGTCCGCGCAGTCCCGCGAGCAGCAGGTCGCGGGAGACCACCCACACCGCGTCCCCCGTGCCGGACACCCGGCCGAAGCGCATGTGCACCGCGTAGGGCTCGTCGGGGCCGTACCGGCACTCGACGGACAACTGGAGCATCGGCCCGGGGCCGGCCCTCAGGCGCATGGGCAGCCGCTCGACGATCGATTCCGTTGCTTCCATGCGGGTGCCCTGTCTCCTGTGCGTCTCCCGGGCCGGCACGTGCCGGCCCCACCACGACGATGGAGTGCGTCTGCCCCCGCCCCCCGTGCGGCGCGATGGAGGAACGGCGGGGATCGTGGGGAGGAACGGCGTGTGCCCCCCGGCCGTGGGGGTAGGCGCACCCGCCCCGGAAGGGACGGGACCCGGCGGAGGCGGAGGAGGCGGTCATGACCGACGACCCGATGGCGGACGACGTGTACCAGCCCACCGGCGGCAACGAGGAGCAGGAGGACGCGGCACCCCTCGACATGGAGGACGCGCTCGACGAGCGCGACTACGACGACATCCTGGACGAGGGCTACTCCCCGCCCGAGCGGCCGCTCGGTCTGGACAAGGTGGGGGTCACCGCTGCCGAACAGCGCGCCGGGGAGAGCCTCGACGAGCGCCTTGCCGAGGAGGTCCCCGACGACACGGTCTACCCCGGGGACGACATCGGCGACCTGGCCGGCGGGGACGGCGAACCGGTCGACCGGCAGGCCGGGGCGGAGCGGGCCGGACGTCTCGTGGCACGGAATGCGGGCGCGGACGGTGACGACCTCCTCGCCGAGGACGTCGGCGTCGACGGTGGCGCGGCGGGCGCCGAGGAGGCGGCCGTGCACATCGTCCCGGAGGACACGCCCTGGGAGTGAGGAAAGAGGCGCCGGCTCAGGGGGTCGTGCCGTCGCCGGGCATGTCGGCACGGCCGCCGGGGCCCAGCAGGCCGGTCGCCGTGAACGGCGCCCGCTCGGCCAGCCGCGGCAGTTCCCGGCGCGAGAACCGTACGACGAAGGACGGCAGCAGCGCGCGCACCGGCTGCGCCGCCCGCAGCCACGGCGGGGCGTAGACCGCCGGGACGCGGCGTTCCACGGCGTCGGTCAGGCGGGCGGCCACCGACTCGACCGGGTACACCTTCCGCGCCGGCGGCGGCATGTGGGCCCGCAGTTCGCGCAGCACCGCGTACTCGTCCGCGTCGCGGATCATGTCGGTGTCGGTCCAGTTCAGGTAGGCGATGCCGACCGCCACTCCCTCGTGGGCGACCTCGGAGCGCAGCGACTGCGCGAAGGACTCCACGCCCGCTTTGGAGGCGCAGTACGCGCTCATCATGGGCGCGGCGCCGATGGAGGCGAGCGAGGCGACCTGGAGGAGGTAGCCCCGGGTGCGCAGCAGGGACGGCAGGAAGACCCGGGCCGTGGTCGCGCTGCCGATGAGGTTGACCTCGATGACCCGGCGCCAGACGGCGGGGTCGGACTCCACGAACGGGCCGCCCTCGGCGATGCCGGCGTTGGCGACCACCACGGCCGGGTCCCCCATGCGGGCGGCCACCTCACCGGCGACCTGTCGCATGGTGGCGTCGTCGGTGATGTCGGCCTCCCAGCACAGGGCCTGGGTGGGCAGTGAGCCGGCGACGGCCGCAAGGGTCTCCTTCTCGCGGCCGAGCAGGGCGACGCGGGCTCCGCGCCGGGCCAGTTCTCTCGCCATGCCTGCCCCGATACCGCGCGCGGCCCCCGTCACCACGGCCACGCGGTCCCGCAGGACGGACTGCTTCACCGGTACTCCCCCGTCCTCGCCGTCCCCGCCGGGCGCGCCGCCCGCCGGGGTCGCTCGCGCCGTACGGCCCGGGTGGGCGTCGTCGGCCGGTCCCCACCCACGATCCGCCCCCGGGCCGCGCTCCGCATCACGGGCCGCCGCGGCCCCGTGCCGCGGCGAAAGCGGGGTAGACGGGAGATGCGGGCCCCAGAAGACCGTAGAAGGGAGAAGCGCGGTGGCCGACACATCGATGAAAGCCGTGGGCTGGGCGCGGTCCTTCCCGGTGTCCGGCGGGGTGCGGGCGGGCCGGCGCTGGACCCGCGAGCACCTGGACAGCCTGGAGTGGACCAAGGACGCCCCGGGAACGGTGGACGACATCCTGCTCACGGTGTCGGAACTGATCACCAACGCCCATGTGCACGCCCGCAGCGACGCCGAACTCGTGCTGACCTGGGACAGCCGGTGCCTGCACGTGAGCGTCCACGACTCGGGCGGCGAGCTGCCCGCCCGGCGTCAGGCCGGGACAACGGCTACCGGCGGCCGCGGGCTCGCCCTGGTGGAGGCGGTGGCCGACCACTGGCACACCCACACCCGGCCGGACGGCAAGACGGTGACGGCCTGCTTCACCCCGCCCGCCCGGCCGGAGGGTCCTCGCTCCTGAGGCCGTCCTCCGGCCCACCGGTCCAGCGGTGCACGACCGCGTCCAGATAGTCCACCGCGCGGGCGCCGAGGGCGGCGACATCCGCCGGGGACCCGACGAACGCGATGCGGTCGAACTCCGGCTCCAGGCCCCGCGCGGTCTCCGAGGCCACCAGCTCCGCGAAGCGCTCCCGCAGCAGGGCCTCCGGGCGAGACGGGGCGAGGAAGAGGACGCCCACCGTGCCGTTGGCGGCGTGAGTGACGAGCCAGAGCGCCAGGTCGCCGGGCGGGACGAGGGTGCCGGTCTCCTCGGCCAGTTCGCGGGCCGCGTGCCGGCGCAGGGCATCCAGGTCCAGCGTCCCGTGGTCCTCGGGGGGTTCGGCTGATCCGCCGGGCAGTTGGACCCGGCTGAGCGTCGCGGTCCAGGGCGCCATCCGGCCGACGAGCAGGCGCCCGTCCTCGTCGGGTTGCAGTACGGCGACGAACAACGAGGGGAGCCAGCCGGTCGCCCCCGGGAAGCGGCGCAGGACGTGCCGCCGGTACGTCGTCCTCGCCCAGGACAGGACCAGGGAGTCCGGCGCGTCGCGCGCGAGCCCGACGCAGGCCGCCACCGGCCCGTCGAAAAGGGCCGGCGCCGCCGCCACGGCCGCGTCCCAGGCCCGGTCCATGGCCGACCGCACGCCCTCCGGCAGCTCCGGCGTACCGACCTCGACCAGGCGGATCCGGCGGGCCTCCCGGAGTGCCACCCCGCGGGCGGGCGGCGGCACCGGCCCTGTCACGTGCCGGTCGCGGGCGCCCGGACGGGGACCGGACCCGCAAAGCCGGTGAACGTCATGACGCTCTGGTAGCGGCTGTCGTCGGGGTAGACGAGGTCCTCCTCGAAGCGGGTGACGCGTCCTTGGGCGTCCACCCAGGCCGTGCAGGTGACGCCCTTCGTCCCGGGGACGTCCTCGCGGGGCACGAGCGTCGCGTAGGTGCGCGGGTCGACGCCCTCGAGGGCCGCGGTGGGGATCCAGCCGGAGAGCCGGTACAGCGGGGGGCCGCCGGCGTCCGCGCGGAGCCGCTGACGGGCGTTGGCGGGCTGGCGGGCGAGCAGTTGGGCGACGGCGTGGACCTGCATGATCTGATTGCCGGGCGGCGCCTTGGCGAGCGGGTCGTGCCACCAGCCGCGTACGGTCCGGCCGTTGCCGTCGACCTCCCGGACCCAGGCGCCGGTGGGCAGCAGCACCTCCTGGGCCTCCTTGTACCGGTCGGGTTCCACGGAGGACACGGTGAACTCGCCGGTCGTCCGGGCGCCGAGGTTGACGGTCCCCTCGATCCGCTGCACCGGCGAGGAGTCCGCGCCGGGCGGTCGTTCCGTGTGGAAACGGGCCGAATAGGGGTGGACGGCGCGCTCGGCCAGCACCTTTCCCACGGCGGAGTCCGGCAGCGGTGCGACGGTGCGGAGCGGGTCCGGGGCCGCCGCGCCGGACGGCCCGCCGCAGCCCGCCAGGACGAGGAGCGCGGCCAGGGCCGCGGGGCCGGTGAGGCGCAGGGCCGACGGTGTCATGGGCGCAGTATGACGGGCCCGGCTGTGCGCCAGGTGAGCCGCCGGCAACGGTTCCGGACCCGGCCGCATGCTGCGGCAGACGGCCCGGACCGCGTTCCGCCGGACGCTGCGCCCCCTTCCTTGCGGGATCCGGCCTTCCGGCGCACAAGCGGGCTGCCACGGGCCCGTGGGGCAGGTGGCCCAAGCCGCGCTGCACCGGGCAGTCCCGCCCCCGTCCGCCCTCCGGCGCGCAAGCGGGCCGGCGCGCCGGGTCAGGCCGCATTCCGCCGGACGCTCCCGCCCCCGTCGCCACGGCGGCGCGGGACGCCAGAGCGCGAGCGGCTGCCACGAACCCCTGCGGCAGACAGCCCAGACCGCGTTCCGCCCGGCGGTCCCACCCCCCAGCGGAAACCCGCCCCGGCGCGCACGCGAGCCGCGACAAACCGGCGCGGCAGACAGCCCGGACCGTCCGCCCGCCACCGTGCAAGCGGCTCCCACGGGCCCGTGCGGCAAACGGCTCAGGCCGGGTTCCGACGAGCGGGCCCGTCCTCCTCGTCGGCGCGGCGGCGCGGGACGTCGGCGCGGGCCGCGGTCACCTGGACGGCGGGGGCGCGCCGTTCCCGGGGGACCGTCGTCGGCGCGCCCAACTTCCGTTCGGCGGAGCGGGCGTCGGCGCAGCGGCGGCGCACCGCCACCAGGGCGACGTCGTCGTCGAGGTGCCCGCCGGCGTAGCCGGTGACGTCGTCCAGCAGGCGCTCGATGACGTTGTCGGGGGCGCCGCTCTTGGACAGCGAGGCGAACCGGTCCAGGGCGGGGTAGAAGACGCCCGCGCGGTCACGGGCCTCCAGCAGCCCGTCGGTGTGGAGGAGCAGGAGGTCGCCGACCTCGAACACGAAGGTGTCGACGCGGTAGTCCTGGCCGGTGTTCACGACACCCAGCGGGGGCGCGGGGTGGGTCAGGTCGAGGAGGTCCACGTCGTGGCCGCGCGCGAACATCGGCTGCGGGTGGCCGCAGCTGATGACCCGGACCACGGGGAGGTTGTCGGGGATCTCCAGCACGAGCGCGGTCACGAAGCGCTCGCCGGCATGCGCGTCCCGTTCTCCGGCCTGCCCGAAATGGCGGGCGACGCTCGCCTCCAGCGCGATGGCGACCCCTTTGAGGAACATGTCGCGGTGCGCGGCCTCGCGGAAGGCGCCCAGGACCGCGGCGGCGTCGTCGACCGCCGCGAGGCCCTTGCCGCGTACGTCGGCGATCAGCAGGCGCACGGCCCCGTCGACCCGCTCCGCTGCGTACAGGTCGCCGCCGATGCGCGCGTGGGCGGCGGCCGAGCGGTAGGCGGTCGCCATGTCCACGCATCCCACACGGCACGGCAGTGGCCTCAGCAGGGCGCGTTGCGCGGTCTCCGCGACCGAGCGGACGGCTCTGAGGGTCCTGCGGTCGCTGTCCCGCGCGCGCCAGAAGACCAGCACGAGACCGCAGACCACCAGCAGGTCCAGCACGTGGATCGGCAGGATGAGGGAGTGGCCGAGGCCGTCGTGGACGTCCACCGCGACGGCGCCCGCGCAGGCCAGCACGGTCATATGGATGGTCGCGAGCGCGCTGTACAGGGTGGCGGTGAGGGCGGGCACCGCCACCAGCAGCGAGGACAGGTGGACGCTCATGGGGACGAGCAGGCCCAGGAGGACGATGACGAGCAGCGCGGCCGCGGCGGCGACGAGGGGCAGCCACCGTCGCAGACCGGGATCCAGCGCCCGGAACGCCGGTCGCCTGGGTGCGACGGGCCGGGCGCGGCCTGTCGCGAGTCGTGCCTGACCCGAACTCCTCATGGGGACCTCCGACCGCGCGGTGAGGGCGGTTCCTTTGGTCAGCACGGCGGAATGTCGGAAATATTTCCTTTGAAGATATTTGCCGGTGCAAGTCCCCTCGGATGCCCGGCACGGCGTCCTCCGCCCGGCCCAGTCCGGCGGGCCGCGTACGGCGTCGCTGTCTAGCCTCGCGGTGTGATCGCGCCCTGGGACCGCAGACGTTTCCTGGAGGGAGTGTCGGCGGTGGGGGCGGCGGCCGTCGCCGGGGGCTGCTCGGCCTCCGGTGCGCCGCCGCACGACCGCGCGGCCGGCGGTCTGGACGTCCGCGCCGAGAACGCGCGACCCGGCGACCGGGACTGGGGACTGCGGTCCCGCGGCGGCGACCGGGCGATCGAGGGCTTCGCCGACCGGGTGAGCGTGCTGCCCGGCGAGGAGTTCCGGCTTCTGGTGTCGACCACGGACCGTACGTACCGCGCGGAGGCGTTCCGCATGGGCTGGTACGGGGGCGCGCAGGCCCGCCGGGTCTGGGCGTCGGGCGACCTGCCCGGGCGGCGGGAGGAGGTGCCGGGACCGCAGGGGGCCACCCGTACGGTGTCGGCGGCCCGGTGGGGCCCGGGGGTCGCCGTCCGCACCCGCGGCTGGCCCGAGGGGGCCTACCTGGTGCGGCTCACCGCGGGGGAATCGGGGGCGCAGCGCTACGTCCCGCTCACCGTGCGGTCGCGGGCGGCGGCGGGGCGGGTGGTGCTGGTCAACGCGGTGCCGACCTGGCAGGCGTACAACACCTGGGGCGGGCGGAGCCTGTACCACGGCCCCGGCGGCGCGGCGGACTACGCGGGCCGCTCCCTGGCCGTCAGCTGCGACCGTCCCTACGACCGCGACGGGGCGCCGCTGTTCCTGACCTACGAGCAGCCCGCCGTCGCGCTGGCCGAGAGCCTGGGGCTGCCGCTCGCGTACGCGACCGGCATGGACGTGGACCGCGAGCCGGAACTCCTGGCCGGGGCGCGCGCCGTGGTCTCGCTCGGCCACGACGAGTACTGGACGCCCGCCATGCGCGGCCGGGTGACGGCGGCCCGCGACAGCGGGACCAACGTGGCGTTCCTCGGCGCGAACGCCTGCTTCCGGCGCATCCGCCTGGAACCGACCGCCCTCGGCGAGCGGCGGCTCGTCGTCTGCTACAAGAGCGACTGGCCGCGCGACCCCCTGAATGGCAAGGACGACGCCGCCGTCACGACGGACTGGCGCGAGCCGCCGCACCCCCGGCCGGAGAACGCGCTCACCGGCACGCTCTACGAGTCCAACGGCACCAGCGCCGCGTACGCCGTCGCCGAGCCGGGCCACTGGCTGCTGGAGGGGACCGGAGCCACGAGCGCCACCCGCTTCGCGAACCTCGTCGGCACGGAGTACGACCGCGTCACCGGCGCGCCGCCGACGCCCCGGCCGATCGAGATCATCGCCCACTCACCGCTGGTCTGCCGGGGCGTGCGCAGCTTCCACGACACCGCGTACTACACGGTCGCGGGCGGAGCGGGCGTGTTCAACGCCGGCACCATGCGCTGGGTCGGCTCGCTGAAGGGCGACGGCGGCCACGGCACGTCCCGGGCGGCGACGCGCTTCACCCGGCGCGTCACCACGAACCTGCTGCGCGTCTTCGCCGAGGGCCCGGCCGGGCGCCGGCACCCCGCCCAAGACAACCTCGACCGCTTCCGTCCGTACGCGGGCGACGCCGTGGCGGAGCGGCACGACCTGTGGTGAGCGCGGTCCTGCCGGGGCTCTCAGGCGTCCTGGCGTGACGTGGCGGTCGCCGCCAGGCCGGATTCGAGATCGTCCAGTGCCCGGCGCAGGGCGTCGATCCGCTCCCGCAGCGCGTGCTCGTCCGACGGCGGGTCGGGCGGACCGGCGGCGGCCGTCGCCGCCTCGCGCTCCAGCTCGCGTGCCTCCTCCAGCGAGTTGATCACCACGCCGACCAGAAGGTTGACCAGGACGAAGGAGCCGAGGAGCACGAAGGAGCCGAAGTACAGGATCGACCAGCGGGACACCTCCAGCCCGGCGCGCACCGCGTCGCCCAGGCCGTCGAGGGTGATGAGCAGGAAGAGCGTGAGCACGGCCCGCCCGATGGAGCCGTAGTGCCCGGGGTCGGCGGCGGCGAAGAACACCCAGCCGACCATGGCGTACACGTACAGCAGAAGGGCACCGACCAGGAGGAAACTGGCGGTGCCCGGAAGGCTCTTCCCGACGGCCACGATGATGATCCGCAACTGCGGCAGGAACCGGGCGGCCCGGAACACCCGTGCCAGCCGCAGCAGGCGCAGCACGGTGGCGTTGTCCCGCGCGACGGGCAGGAACGCGAGTGCCACCACGGCCAGGTCGAACAGGTTCCACGGGTCGCGCAGGAACTCCCGGGGGCGGTCGGCGTGCGCGGCGGCCCGTAACAGGATCTCCGCGGTGAAGACCGCGAGGAAGCCGTGCTCCAGGCCCTTCAGGGGTCCGTGCCAGCGGTCGGCGAGTCCGTCGTAGGTCTCCACGCCGAGGACGGCGGCGTTGGCCAGGATGACCGCGAAGACCGCGACGCCGAACCAGTCGGCGTCGACGACGCGGCGGCAGCGCGCGGCGACCGCGTGGGCCGGCGGAGGGGGACCGGGGGTGTGGTCGGCCATGTGCTGGTACTCGTTCCTCCGTGCCACTGCCCGTACGCCAACTGAGCAGGATCTTAGCCTGCGTTGGCGTGCGGGGAGGGAGGTACGCGGACACCGCGCCCGGCTGCCGGTACCGTACCGACTGGACGGTACCCGGACCGGCGGCCCGCGGTCGGTGGTCCACCGTCCGACCGACCCGACCGACCCCAGCGAGGAGCCCGGCATGCCGCGTGCGAAAGCCAACGGGATGGAGATCGAGTACGACACCTTCGGCAGCTCCGGGCGTCCCGCCCTGCTGCTCGTCATGGGTCTCGGCGCACAGCTGACCACATGGCGGCCGGAGTTCTGCACCGCCTTGGCGGACCAGGGCTTCTTCGTGGTCCGCTTCGACAACCGCGACAGCGGCCTGTCGACCGGCCTCGACGGGCACACTTTCCCCGACATCGGCACGATCCTGCGCGGCGACACCTCAGGCGTGCCCTATCTGCTGGCCGACATGGCGCAGGACACCGCCGACCTGCTGGGCGCCCTCGGCATCCCGGCCGCGCACGTGGTCGGGGCGTCGATGGGCGGCATGATCGCCCAGCAGCTGGTGATCGACCATCCGGAGCGCGTGCTGTCGCTGTGCTCGATCATGTCGACCACGGGCGCCCGGTCCGTGGGCCGCGCCTCGGAGCGGGCCCGCGCCGTCATGCCCGGTCCGGAGGCCGCGGCCCTGGACCGCGAGGGCGTGATCGCCGCCGGCGTCCGGCGCTACGAGGTGATCGGCTCGCCCGGTTTCCCCGTCGCGCGGGACGTGCTCCGTGAACGCGTCACCGCGGCCCACGACCGCGCGCACCGCCCGGAGGGCTACGCCCGCCAGTACGCCGCCCTCCTCGCCTCGCCCGACCGTACGGCCGCGCTGCGCTCGGTCGCCGTCCCCACCCTGGTCGTCCACGGCGAGGACGACTGCCTGGTCGACCGCAGCGGGGGCGAGGCGACGGCCGCCGCGATCCCCGGCAGCGAACTCCTCCTCGTCCCCGGCATGGGCCACGACCTGCCGGAGGCGGTCTGGCCGACGATCGTCGCCGCGATCGCGCGCAACGCCTCCCGGGCGGTGTGACGGCGCGGCCGCCGGGGGCTGCGGCAAGGGGGTCCGGCAGTACCCCTCTGCCGCCCGGGCGGAGGGGGCGGCGCGGCGTAGCGTGGGGACATGGACGACCGAGCGGAGCACCGAGGGGGCGAACTCGGCGAGTTCCTGCGCTCCCGCCGGGCGAGGATCTCCCCCGAACAGGCCGGTCTGACGCCGGCCCCGACGTCGCGCCGGGTGCCGGGACTGCGCCGCGAGGAGGTCGCCGGGCTGGCGGGGGTCAGCGTCGACTACTACGTACGGCTGGAGCGGGGCCGCGCCGTCAACGTCTCCGAGAGCGTGCTCGACGCCATCGCCCGCGCGCTGCACCTGACCGGCGACGAGCGCGGCCACCTGTTCCGCGTCGCCAAGCCGGTGCGGAGCCGTCCGCGTCCGGTGCCGGCGCAGCGGGTCCGCCCGGGGCTGTACCGGATCCTCGACACGCTGACGGAGGTCCCCGCCCTCGTCGTGGGGCGCCGCACCGATGTCCTGGCCACCAACCGGCTGGCCCGGGCCCTCTACACCGACTTCGACGCGCTGCCGCAGCGCGAGCGCAACATGGCGCGGTTCATCTTCCTCCACGACGAGGCGCGGACGCTGTACGAGGACTGGGAGGGCGTCGCCCGCACCACGGTCGCCGCCCTCCACCTCTACGCGGGCGAGCACCCCCACGACGCCCGCCTCACCGAACTCGTCGGCGAACTCTCCCTGCGGGACCGGGACTTCCGCACCTGGTGGGCGGCGCACGACGTGGAGCGCCGCACCTTCGGCAGGAAGCTGTTCCACCACCCGGTGGTGGGCGATCTGACCCTGGACTACGAGGCGCTGGCGGTGACCGGGGACGCCGACCAGGTCCTCGGCATCTACACCGCCGAGCCCGGTTCCGACTCCGCGCAGGCCCTCGCCCTCCTCGCCTCCTGGAGCGGCGAAGCCGCCCCGCGGCCCCGCCTCACGGGTTCCTGAGCGCGCCGGGGCCCGGGGCGCGCCCCCGTCTCGTAGGGTCGGCACCGACAGCGACGGCCGGGAAGGCCGGGGTCCGGGACCGGCGAGGGGGACGATGCCGCAGCACCGCGACGACGAGAGCGCCGACGAGGTGGCCGCCCGCTACGGGCTGGAGCCGCTGCCGTTCGAGGGCGGCCGGTTCCGCCGCACGTGGGCCGGGCCGCCCGACGGAACAGGGCGCCCGGCGGGCTCCGCGATCCTTTTCCTGCTCAGCGCCGACGAGGACGGCTCCTCCACGCCGCACCGCCTGCCCTCCGACGAGGTGTGGCACTTCTACCGGGGCGACCCGGCCGAACTCCTGCTGCTCGAACCGGACGGCCGCTCGCACATCGTGCTGCTCGGCGACGACGCCGGCCGGCGCGTGCAGGCGACGGTGCCGGCCGGTACGT
This sequence comes from Streptomyces sp. NPDC046977, assembly GCF_040644455.1. Taxonomy (NCBI): domain Bacteria; kingdom Bacillati; phylum Actinomycetota; class Actinomycetes; order Kitasatosporales; family Streptomycetaceae; genus Streptomyces; species Streptomyces sp. NPDC046977. The sequence goes on along the minus strand of NZ_JBEYWO010000004.1, from coordinate 119,775 downwards.
GGATGGCCGCACGGGTGGCGCCCGGCGGGCGCTGGTCGCTGTGCGGGACGACGATGGCGCCCGGTTTCGTCCCCGCGGACTTCGAGGGCGGCGACCCCGAGGCGCTGGCCGCCCGCTACCCGGCGCACGCGGAGCTGATCCGCACTTTCGGGCCTCCCGGGCGCGCGGCGTCCGACGGCACGCACGGGGAGCGGTCATGACGGGCGGCCCCGGCTTCGGCCTCACCGGACAGGTTGCCCTCGTCACGGGGGCCGGCGGCGGCATCGGAACGGGCGTCGCGCGCGGCCTCGCGGACGCGGGGGCGGCGGTCGTCCTGCACGCCCGCCACCGGACGGACGCCGTCGAGGCGCTCGCCGCCGAGATCGCCGCCGCGGGCGGCCGGGCCCACACCGCGAGCGCGGACCTGACCCGGCCGGACGCGTCCCGCGGGCTCGTCGGGGCCGCGGCCCGCTGGGGCGGACGGCTGGACGCGGTCGTCCACTGCGCGGGGGTCCAGCCCGTGCGGGAGCTCGCCGGGATGGACGACGCGGCCTGGCGCGAGGTGGTCGACGTGAACCTCCACGCCGCGTTCGGGGTGGTGCAGGCCGCCGCCGCGCACATGTCAGGGCGGGGCGGCGGTTCGATCACCGCCATCGCGTCGGTCGAGGGCAGCCGTCCCGCCCACGGGCACGCCCACTACAGCGCCGCCAAGGCCGCGCTGATCATGTTCGCCCGGGCCGCGGCGGGCGAGTACGGCCCCTCGGGCATCCGCGTCAACACCGTCTCCCCCGGCCTGGTCGACCGCCCGGGCCTGGCCGGCGACTGGCCCGACGGGGTGCGCCGCTGGACCGCGGCCGCGCCCCTGGGCCGCCTCGGCACCCCGGCGGACATCGGCGCGGCCTGCGTCTTCCTCGCCTCCCCCGCCGCCTCCTGGATCACCGGCCATGACCTCGTGGTCGACGGCGGGGTCGGTACGCGCCCCGCCTGGTGAACCCTGGGCCGGTCCCGTACGGCGCCCTCACGCCGTGGCGGCGGGCACCGGTTTCGTGGGCGGCGCGGGGGTGGATGCCGAGGACTGCTCGTCGCGGTAGAAGATGTCGATGTCGACCTCCTCGCCGCCGACGATCAGCGTGTCCCACGGCCCGCTGTCGAGGAGGGTGCGCAGGGTCTCGCTCCTGAGCGTCTCCAGGTGCGCGCGCAGCGTCTCGTCGTCGGGCATGCCCGGGATGCGCGGCGCGAGGCGGTCCCGGATCGCGCGAAGCTGCTCCATGAGGCCGTCGACGCAGGCCTCGCGGTCCGGTCCGCCCTCCAGGGCGGCGGACTCGGCGATGCTCTGGGCGATGACCTCCTTGATGGCACGGCTGACGCCGTCCTCGTCCGTGGTGATCATCGCGTTCCAGGCACGGCTCTTGTGCCGGTACTGGAGCATCGACATGGCCGCCTCGTGCCGGACGAAGTCGGCGTCGCGCAGCGGCCGGCCGCGCCACGTCCCGCTGAGCGTCCGGGCGAGCGAAATGGCCGAGCCGAGGCCGCTGTTGAGGCCGCGTCCGGGCCAGAAGTGGATGGCGTTCGCGGCGTCGCCGAGCAGGAAGCCGTACGTGCCCGGGGTGGAGGAGGTGGCCGGGTGCAGGCGGGCGGTGAAGCGGGGGCGCTGCACCATGTCCAGCCGGAAGGCGGTGACCGCGCTCAGGTCGTCCTCGGCGACACCGAAGAGCGCCAGTCCCTCCTTGACCCGCTTCCACAGCGCCGAGCCCCTGATGAGCGCGGGCAGGAAGAGGGTGCTGTGGGTGGAGCAGTGGAAGTCGCCGTCCTCGTCGCGTCCCATCACGCAGGGGCGGGAGGCGATGCACTCCTCGAAGACCTGCCGGACGGGGTCGATGCCGACGACCTCCTTGGCCTCGGCGTCGGTGAGGCGCATGTTGAGGAAGCCCTCGCCGCGCAGCGCGTTGAGCAGGAAACGGTTCTGCGCCACGGTCAGCAGCACCGTCATCGGGTCGGACAGGGCGGACTTGACGCGCAGTCCGAGGACGACGTCCTGGAGGTGCTCGCCGGCAAGGGAATAGATCGACTTGTCGGCGGTGCCGAACTTCTCGGTGAAGTACTCGCGGGTCCGGGAGCGGCCGCCCTCGCAGATCGCCAGCACGTGGTCCCCCGCGACCGAGGCGTGGTGCTCGACCGCGTCGAACCGGGCGGGCACCAGGCGGATGCGCTCCGGCTTCTCGTTGGCAAGGGCGAGCAGGGTGTCCTCGATGTAGGCGATGCGTATGTTGCGGGGGCTGAAGCCGCGGATGGAGTCGGGGCCGGCCGGCCACATCTCGGTGTAGGTGCCCTCCGTGAACAGCCGGGCCTGGACCTCCTCGGGCAGGTTGAGGTACTGGCGGCTCTGCACCGTCACGACCTGCTGCCGCCGGACGTTGCCCTGCCCCTCGCTCTTCCACACCACCCGGTCGCCGTCCTGCGTCCAGCGGCCGTCGTACACGGTGACGGAGACCCGGCGGCCCATCAGGTGCTCCAGCAGCAGGGCGAACGACAGGCCCACCGGGCCGCCGCCCGCCACCGTCACGTTCAGCACCGGGCCGGGCTTTTCCGGCTCGGCCGGCGCCATCAGCGACTGGAGGAGGGAGAGGTCGAGGATCGTCTCCATCGGGTCGGCGGCCTCGAAGCAGAACGTCTCCTCGCCGATGGCGATGATGTCGCCGGGCTGGAGCACGTGCGAGGTCACGCGTTCCCCGTTGACCCGCGTCCCGTTGCTGCTGCCGCGGTCGTACAGCACGAACCCGTGGTTCTCGCGACGCACCTCCGCGTGGAACCGCGAGGCGCTCACACTGGCGATCACCACCGTGTTCCCGGACTTGCGGCCGAAGGTGAGGGGCTTCTCGCCGATGCCGAACCTCTCGCCGGCCAGAGAGCCTTGACGCCCAACAATCTCAGGAGGCATAGGTCACTCATTTCCACGTCACAGTACCGATGAGACCAACGCGAACACCGGCCGCCGAACCGCTGCGCACCGCGTCGCGCCACACGCCGACCACCCCCCGTGCACGGGGCCCGCAGGCACCCGGAACCGCACTGATCATCCCGCACCGCGGAAGTCCTGCCCACCTCCGCGGCGCCGCCACCCGTCAGTTCTGGGCGTCAGTTTCCTCCGAAGTGGCGCCAAATCGACTTATCGAAGCTCCAGTTGTCCGAAAGTCGACAAGCGCGCTGCCCGGAACCCGTCGTCGCGCCACGGCCATGTGCCCTGTGGTAAGCGCGGCATGGATGCGCCGGAGGACGGCCGGGCTCCGGGAGCGTCCGGTGGGGCGTCGTCACACCGGAAGTTGGGGGAAGGACCGCACCGGCAACCGGGGGGGGTGGGTAGCCGCCGGTGCGGTCCTGCGGCACGTCTGCCCCCGTTCCGTCCTTCCACTCCGGACACTCCGGACACTCCCGAAGACGCCCGCCCTCAGCGCGCGACGGCCGCGTCCAGGAGGGGGGCGAGCTCGGCGGCGACAGTGGTGAGAGCGCGTACGTCCTGTTCCGCACGGGCGATCACCAGCGCCCCCTCGATGGCGCTGATCATCAACGTGGCCAGCGGTTCGGCCCGTTCCGACGGCACGCCCATGTCGCGCAGCGCCGCGGCGACCGGCCCGGTCCAGGTCGCGAAGGCGTCGGCTGCGGCCGCGCGCACGGAGTCGGCGGAGGCGGCGCAGTCCACCGTGGCGGCGGCGACGGGACATCCCGCGTCGAATCCGGACGCACGGTACTCGTCGGTCCACTGGGCGACCATGGCGGCGAACAGGCCCCCGGGCGTCGGCTCGGGCAGACCGGCGAGGAACCGGGCCACCCGGTTCCCCGCGTACCGGCCCGCCCACGCGACGGCCTCACCGACGACCTGGTCCTTGCCGCCCGGGAAGTAGTGCTGCAGGGACCCGCGGGGCGCCCGGGCGTGGGCCGCGACATCGCGCAGGCCCGTCGCCGTCACACCGCCCCGCCGGATGAGCTGCGCCGCACTGAAGACCATGCGCTCGCGGGGCCCGCGTACGGATTCCGCCATGACCGACCTCCCGGCTTCGTTCGTGACAGGCCCCGCAGCCCGGCGCCGCGGGGCGGCGCGCGTACGGGGTGGCGGCGCGCGCCGCGCCCCCTATTATGACAGCTGTCATAGCGGCGGGATGGACCGGTCGGAACGGCGGTGCGTGATGGACGTGGGATTCATCGGCCTGGGGATCATGGGACAGCCCATGGCCCTGAATCTGGCGGGCTCCGGAGTACCGCTGACCGTCTGGAACCGCACCGCGGAACGCTGCGAGCCGCTGCGCGCGGCCGGCGCCCACGTGGCCGCGGGGCCCGACGAGGTCTTCGCCCGGTGCCGGGTCGTCGTCCTCATGCTGGCCGACGGCCCGGCGACCGACGCCGTGCTGGACCGCGGCGGGCCCGCCTTCGCGTCCCGGGTCGGCGGTCGTGTCGTCGTCGCCATGGGGACCACCTCGCCCGAGTGGTCGCGCGCCCTGGAGGCCGACGTCCGCGCCGCCGGCGGCACTTATGTGGAGGCGCCGGTCTCCGGCTCCCGCAAACCCGCCGAGGCCGGGCAGTTGGTGGGGATGCTCGCCGGGGCGCCCGCCGCCGTCGAGGAGGTACGGCCGCTGCTCGCCCCCCTGTGCCGGGAGACCTTCGTGTGCGGGCCGGTCCCGGGGGCGCTGCTGATGAAGCTGTCGGTCAACCTGTTCCTCATCACCCAGGTCACGGGCCTCACCGAGGCCTTCCACTTCGCGGAGCGGCAGGGCCTGGACACCGGGCAGTTCCTGGACGTCCTCGACGCCGGGCCGATGGCCAGCGGCGTGTCCCGGATGAAGGCGCCGAAACTGAGGGAGCGGGACTTCGCGGCCCAGGCGGCGGCCTCCGACGTGCTCCACAACAACCGCCTCATCGCCGAGGCCGCACGCAGGGCGGAACTCGCCTCGCCCCTGCTGGACGTGTGCCACGCCCTCTTCGAGGAGACCGTCGAACAGGGCGACGGGCAGGAGGACATGGTGGCCGTGCTCCGCGCGATCGAGGCCCGCACCACCGCCGCAGTGGAGGAAACGGGTGCGCGGCGGTGACCGGCACCGGCACCACCGCGAGCGCGACCGCGACCGCCCGGCGGATGTGGCGGCTGCTCGAAGCCGTCCACTCCGTCACCTACTTCACCTCCGAGGCACGGGCCGCCTCGGAGGAAGCGGGCCTGCGCGGCTTCTGGCGCGGCTACTTCGCCTGCCGCGCGGCACCCCTCGGCGCCGTCGGCCCGGCGCCGGTCACCGCCGCCTTCTTCTCCTTCGCCCCGGGGATGGTGGCCCGCGCCCTGCCCGGCGTGTGGCAACTCGCCTCGCCGGAGGCGGCGCTGGCGGTACGCGAGCGCGGCGCCGGCGCGGCGCTGCGCCGGCTGCTCGCCGGGCACGAGGCCGCCGCCGAGGAGGCGGCGGCGCTGCTGCGGCCGGTCAGCGGCGGACTCGACATCGCCGGCCGCGTCCTGGCCGCCGCCAACGCGGCACTGCCGTCGCCGTCCGACCCGCTCCACGAGCTCTGGCACCACGCGACGCTGCTGCGTGAACACCGCGGCGACGGCCATGTCGCCGCCCTCGTGGCGGCGGACCTCGACGGCTGCGAGGCCCTGGTCCTACGTTCGGGCATCGACCTGCCCCGCGGCGAACTGCAGCCGCACCGCGGCTGGACCGACGACGAGTGGGCCGCGGCCCGGGCCCGCCTCACCGCCCGCGGTCTGCTCGGCACCGACGGCTCCGCCACCGACGACGGGCGCGCCGCCCGCCGTTCCCTCGAAGCCGCCACCGACCTGGCCGCCGCCCGCCCCTGGTCCGCGCTCCCCGCTGACGCCCTCGACCGGCTCCTGGCCGTCCTCTCCCCCGCGGCCCACGCCTGTGCCGCGGCGCTCCCCTACCCCAACGCCACGGGCGCCCCCGCGCCTTGAGGGTGGGGCCGACGCGCAGCCGGGCCGGCGGCGTCCTTTCGCCCAGGACACCCCGGGACGAGATCAGATCGCAGCGGTCGAGGTCCTCGCCCTCGACGCTGCCGCGGCCGTCCCCATCGGCCGCACCGTCCTGGTCCGGTGCCGGGCAGGTACAACCGCTCGGGACTGGTCGTGGTGCGGACACCCGTCGAACTCGGCCATGAGGCCGCCCCCGCGTGAACGCTCTTGTAGGTTCTTCCGGACTCGCGCGGGTGGGTCACCGGCGGAGGCGAAAGGGAGTGACCGTGGCTGACGAGCGGCTTGATGCCGAGTGGCTTCGCGGCTGGTGTGAGCAGGCGGACGCTGCGCTCGCAGAGCTGATGCGGTCGTTCGAGGCACGACATGGCTTCGCGCCGGGCACAAACGTTGTCACGCTCGCTACGGAGGCAAGCCATCAGGCCACCGACGCGCTCGTGGAGCTGACACCGATTCCCTCCGACCTGACCACGATGTACTGGGTGATCGACGAAGTCTCCTTGCCTGACGTGGGGAACGGCTACTTCGTCCATTCCGCCTCGCTGGTCGCGGACCACTTCCGCGCGTACGGGGCCGTCCAGATCGACGGGGAAGAGCCTGCCGTGGTCTTCGCCAGCGACGGCGGCGGCCATCTGTTCGCGCTGGCCGGCTCCGGGCGGGTCTGGATGTCCACCACCGCCTCGTGGTTCGATCAGTTCGACCTTGCCGCGGCCAGTCTTGAGGAGTGCTTCGAGAGGCTCTCTCGGCGGATCGCCGGTCAGCTCTGACCGCCGGCCGAAGGGCAAGCCGGCTCACAGCCGGGTGAGGATCCGCACGCGGAGGAGCCTGAACCGGCTCGGCCGTACACGGGCCTCTTGATCGCGGCGGCGTCCTGACGTCGCCGGGCTCCTGGCCGGGCTGGAGGCGCCCCCGTAGCGCCCGTGGCGTCACACCGTCACGACCACCTTCGCCCGGGCGTGCTCCACCTCCAGGTAGCGGATGGCCTCCGGCGCCTCCGCCAGGGGGTAACTGCGGTCGATCACGGGGGAGATGACACCCGACTCGGCGAGTTCGCGCAGCGTCGCGAGGTTCTCCGGGCCGGGTTGGGCGACCAGGACGCGGACGCGCCGGCGCCCGAGGCGCGCGACGATCTGCCCACGCATCAGCAGGCCCATCGGCCCGACGAGGCTGCCGCCCTTGGACACGCCGCCGCCGGACAGGACGAGCGTGCCGGCGGGGTGGAGCACGCGCAGCAGGGCGGTGAGCGAGCGGTTGCCGACGAGGTCGAGGACGAGGTCGTGGCGCCGCCCGTCGCGCGTGAAGTCCTCACGGGTGTAGTCGACGACGTGCCCGGCGCCGCAGGACCGGACGAGATCCGCGTTGCGGGTGCTGCACACGCCGGTCACCTGCGCCCCGTAGCCGGCCGCCATCTGCACGGCGAACGGCCCTACGCCGCCCGACGCCCCGTTGACCAGCACTTTCTGGCCCGGTCGCACCTTGCCCAGGTCGCGCAGGCCGACGAGGGCGGTGTTCGCCGCCAGGGGCAGGCACGCAGCCTCCTCGAAGGAGAGGTTGGCGGGCTTGGCCGCGACCACGTCCTCCGGGGCGCAGACGTACTCGGCGAAGGCACCGTCCGCCTCGCCGAACACCTCGTCGCCGGGGCGCAGCCGCCGCACGTCCGGGCCGACCGCCTCGACCCGGCCGGCGAAGTCGGTGCCGCGGACCTTGACCTTCGGGCTGCCGAAGCCGATCGAGGGGCGCGCCAGGTAGGGGTCGCCGCGCATCAGATGCCAGTCGCGCGCGTTGACCGAGGCCGCGTGAACACGGACGAGTACCTGGGCGCCGGTGGGGGTGGGGGTGGGAATCTCCTCGACCTGCAGGACGTCGGTCGAGCCGTACCGGTCCTGGACGACTGCCTTCATCGGGACTCCGTGACGGGTGGGTTCGGAAGTGCCGCGTCAGCGAAGACGATAGGGGCAGGGCCCGCGCCGGGGCATCAGGGGCGAACCCCCGGATTTCTCCGGGGCGCCCACGACGGCCGGAGGATCACTCCCCCGGTGCCGCGGCCCGCTCCCGCGCCGCCGCGAGGATGCGCTCGGAGAGTTCCGGGTCGGCGGCCGCCACGGCCCGTGACAGGATCACGGCGCCGACCATGGTCGACAGGGTCGCGAAGTCGGGTCCGGACTCCCCCGCCGGGTCCGGTGAGTTCGCCCGGCGCAGCCCGGCCAGCGAGTCGGCCATGCCGGTGATGCCGGAGACGAACAGGTGCTGGAGGTCGGGCCCACTGCGGCCGGCGTCGCAGGCCAGGGCGGCGACGGTGCAGCCCTCCTCGGGCGCGTCGCGGTGCCGCGCGGAGACGTAGTCGTCGACGAAGCGCCGCAGCGGTGCCTCGACGGCGGCGCTCCCTTCGCCGTCGCCTCCTCCCTCCTCGCCGCGCACCGCGTCGACCGCGGCCACGCTCTCCGCGAGACCGCGCTCGCAGACGGCGGCCTCGAGGGCCTGCTTGGAGTCGAAGTAGCCGTAGAAGCCGCCGTGGGTCAGGCCCGCCGCCTTCATCACGTCCGCGATCGTCACGTCGCCGAAGCCGCGCCGCCTGAACTGCTCGGCCGCGTTGGCGACGATCCGCTCGCGGTTCGCGGTCACCTGCTCACGGGACACACGCATGGCCACACCTCCGGGGAACGTCTCGCTTGACACTTTACATGACGAGCATCATGATTAAATTATTCATGATGGCCATCATGAAAAAATGGCCCAGCGGAGCGCCCGGCACACACCGCCCCGGCGCACACCCTGTCCCGGCGGACGACGACGTCCCGGTGACGGCGCCGCGGGCGCAGCGCAGCAGCTCCCCCCTTGAGAGGACTCCCCCCATGCACACCCCCGCCTATCCCCCGGACCGGACGGCCCTGGTCGTCATCGACCTCCTCAACGACTTCCTCGCGGAGGACGGCAAGCTCAGCGGCCAGATCGGCCCCATGTTGGACGCGCTGGACCTGCGGCCCCGGCTGGCCCGCCTGCTCTCCGGCGCCCGCGCAGCGGGAGTCACCGTCTTCCACGCCCCGCACGGTCTGCACGACGGCGTCTTCGCGGACGTCGAGCACGTCCTGCCGCGCTTCCAGTTCGCCGTGGACCACCAGGTGTTCTGGGAGGGCGGTCCCGGCGCCGACTTCCACCCGTCGCTGCGGCCGCGGGACGGGGACGTCGTCGTCGGCCGCCACCGCATGTTCGACGCGTTCGCCGGGACCGGCCTCGACGAGCAGTTGAAGGCCCACGGCACCGAGAAGGTCGTCCTCGCCGGGCTCACGTCCCAGACCTGCGTGGAGGGCACGGGCCGGCACGCCCTGGAGGCGGGCTACCACGTCACCTTCCTGACCGACGCGGTCGCCGACTTCACCGAGCAGGCCCATCGGGCCGCACTCGAGATCTCGTATCCCACCTTCGGGCACGAGGCGATCACCGTGGACGAGTTCCTCGCCGCGACCGCCTGATCCCCGGCCCCCACGGCCGCGCCCGCACCACCGATCCGAAAGCACCACCATGGCAACCCTGACCGTCGTCCACCACTCCCCCCACGGCCACACCCGCGCGCTCGGCGGGCACATCGCCCGCGGCGCGCGGACCGTCCCCGGCGTCGAGACGCACCTCGCCGAGATCACCGGCGAGCAGGTCACCGCCGGCCGCTGGGCCGACGCCCCCACGATGGAACTGCTCAAGGCCTCCGACACGATCGTCTTCGGCGCGCCCACCTACATGGGCAGCCTGTCCGCCGTGTTCAAGTCGTTCCTCGAAGCCGCCTTCCACCCCTTCCTCGGCCAGGAGTGGAAGGACAAGCTCGCCGGCGGCTTCACGCACTCCGCCGCCCAGAACGGCGACAAGCTGTTCTCGCTCCAGCAACTCGCGGTGTTCGCGGCCCAGATGAACATGCAGTGGGTCTCGGTCGGCGACACCGCCGGCGACAACTGGACCGGCGGCACCCGCTACGACGTGAACCGCCTCGGCTCCTGGCTCGGCGTGATGGGCCAGACCAACGCCGACGAGGGCCCCGACGCGGTGAGTTCGCACGGCGACCGGGTCACCGCCGAGCGCTACGGCGAGCGCCTGGCCGAACTCACGGCCCGCTGGGTGCACGGCACGCCGTACGCACCCCGGCGCCACACGCCGGAGGACTTCCGCGCGCTGTCCGCCCGCAGCGCGGCCGAGGCCAGGGCCCGCGCCTGACGCGCGCCAACCGCCGCACCACACGAGAGGTACGCACCAACCATGATCCTGCACGTCACCGCCACAATGGACGAGTCGGCCGACCCGGCGCCGTTCCGTGAGGAGGAGCACCGCGTCCTCGAGGAACTGCGCGCCGAGGGCACCGTGCTCGCGGCCTTCCGCCGCCACGACCGCCGCGGCGCCTTCCTCGTCGCCGAGGCCGCCGACCCCGCCGACGCCCGCGCCCGGCTCGGCCGCCTCCCCTTCGTCGCCCACGGCATCCTGACCCTGGAGTACACCGAGGTCAGCCCGCTCTGACCTGCGCCGGTCCGAGCGCGGCACGGGAGGGGCGGGACCGCCGCAATTCGGCCCCGCCCCGCCCGTCCGCCGCCCGGGGGCCGGCCCGGACGGTCAGTGGAAGGCGCCGGTGCGCTCCTCGACGCGGCGCAGCGCCTGCTTGAGGTACCCGGCGAAGCGCGGGTAGTTCTCGCTCATCGGGAAGTGCCCGATCTCCTTCATCTCGATGAACTCCGCCCCGCGGATCTGCCGCGCGGTGCGCGCGCCGTCCTCGGGCGTGGTGAGGTAGTCGTACTCGCCGGTCATCATGATCACCGGACAGCGCTCGCCGTCGATGTCCCCCAGCCGGCCGCGCAGGTCGTGGTCGACGGAGTAGAAGTACAGGTCGCCCTTGAACGCCTCCGAGCCCTGGCTGTAGTAGAACCAGGTGGCCCACCGGTCCTTGTCCGGCGACTGAGGGGCCATCAGGTCCCACACGCCGCTGGCGCACACCTGGGCGGCGTTGGCGTGCGGGTGCTGCCACCAGTCGAGGTAGAAGCCGGGCGAGTAGTCGGCGCCCTCCACCGGGATGACGGCCTTGAAGCGGTCGGGGTGGCGCAGCGCGAGTTGCAGCGCCACGTTGCCGCCGAAGGAGGACCCCATGAAGATCGGGTCGTCCAGGCCGAGGGCGTCGCAGAAGGCGGTGACGAAGGCGACGTAGTGGTCGGCGGAGAGCTTGTACTCCTCCTTCCACCACTCCTTGTTCAGCGGCGGGTCGGTCTTGCCGTGGCGCGCGAGGTCGTAGGCGATGACGCGGTGGTCCGCGGTGATCTCCTCGTCCTCCAGGAGACCCATCCACTGGTGGTTGTGGCAGCCGGCCGTGTGCTGGCACACCAGCGGCTGGCCCTGGCCGCTCTCCAGGTAGAACACCTTGTACTGGACGTCCTCCACGTCGATCGTGACGTAGTGGCCGGTCACCGGGGAGATACGGGACGGAGTGCTCATCGGGGGTCCTCTCGGCAGGCGGCGGGTCAGCCCAGTGGCCCGGTGACGCGGAGCAGTTCGAGCTGCCGGGTCAGGCAGCGCAGGTTCTGCATCAGGACCAGCAGGTCGCCCTCCAGGCGCATGTCGCGCTGAAAGGTCGCCGCCCAGATGCCGTGGTACATGGGCTTGGGCATCGGGGCGCAGAACTCCGCCCACGTCCCGGCGCTCGCCCTGATGGCGAAGTCGTACCCCTCCAGGGGCTCCGGGTCGGTGACCAGTTCCTCGACCCGGCCGCGGTGCATGCGCACCAGGAAGCGGTGCCGCCCCATGTCGAGCAGGTAGCTGCAGGAGAAGTGGGCGCCGTGGGCCTGCACCTCGGCGTCCCCGTCGCTCAGCCGGCGGAACTCCGCCACCGGGCCGCTGTCCGTCACTGTCGTCATCGGTCCGCTCCTCCGTCGCACCCCGTCACTTCCGCCGTCGAGGGCACCCCCGCACGGGCCCGTCCGGGGGGCCGCATCCGGACGGGCCCGCGGTCGGGGGTGTGCCGCGGCGCGGGCCGGCCGCCCCGGGTGAGCTGCGCCGGTCCGTCCGCGTCGCCTCCGTGGGAAGAGGAAGTGCCGTCCAGCTTTCCCCGTCGCCGGGCCACGGGGCTCACCGAAAGCGAGAATTCCACCGCCGGCACCCTGTGGAATGCGCAAAGGCGCAGGCCACAGCACATGAACACGGGCCGTGGGCGGGCTTATGGTGGGAGGGCGCCTGTTCGCGGAAAGAGCGGTGAGCCGTCATGACGACTGCATCCCTGCCCGCGCGCCCGGTACGGGAGGACTGGCGGGCCCTCGCCGATCTGTGCGCGTCGGTGCGGGCCGAGGTGCCCCGTCTGGCCGGGGGCATCGTCGACGCCATCCGTGAGGAGATCCCGGACTACCACGTCGTGCCGCGCGACGAGCAGGAGGCCGCCGTCGGCGAGCAGTTCACCGGGCTGCTCACGGGCCTGATCACCCGGCGCGGTCCCTCCCCCGAGGAGAGCGGGCACGCCCGTGCCCTGGGCCGCGACCGCGCCCGCGAGGGGCTGCCGCTGCACGCTCTGATCGGCGCCTTCCACGTGGGCTACCGGGAGATCTGGAACGTCCTGCTCACCCGCGCCGACGCGCGCGGCGGGGACCTCAGCCGGCAGCTGGTGCGCCTGGTGGGCACGGTGTGGACCTGGGTCGAACAGGCCACCGGCGCCGCCGCCGAGGCCTACAACGAGACGATCCGCGCCCAGGAGGCGGCCCAACTCGGCCTGACGTACCGCTTCTTCGAGGCCCTGTACACCTCGTCCCCCATCGAGGTGGACGTGGCCCGGCTCGCGCACTCCCTGGGCTTCGACCCGGCCGGGACCTTCCAGGCTGTGTGCGCCCCGTCCGCGGCATGGGCCGACGAGCAACTCGCCGACCTGCGCGGGCGCGTCGGGCGCCGGACGGGCAACATGCGGTGCGCCAACCGGGGCGCGACCATGGTCGCGGTCGTGCAGTCCATGCCCGTCGACGTCCTGATCGAGGCGATGCGCCGCCACGACCCGGAGCTGCGGATCGGCTCCGGCCTGGTGCGCTCGGGACTGGCCGGGGCGGCCGCCAGCATCGTCGACGCACAGGAGGCGCTCGCGCTGGCGACCGCCGACGGCGAGGCCGTGGCCTTCGGCACCGCCTGGCTCACGGCGACGCTGCTCCCGCAGGCCGGCCGGCTCATGCCGCTGCTCGACGCCGCCGCGGAGCCCGCCGCGTCCCACCCGGACCTCGCCCTGACGGTGCGGGGCTTCGCCGACAACGGCTTCTCGCTCACCGCGACGGGCCGGGCGCTGCACCTGCACCCCAACACCGTGCGCTACCGCTTGGAGCGCTGGCGGGAGCTCACCGGCTGGGACGTGCACACCTGGCCCGGCCTCTCGGCGAGCCTGCTCGGACTCGGCCTGGTGGAGGCCGGGGCCCTCGGGGGCGACGGCCACGGATGACCGTCCTAGATTTGACTCAGTCCATTCTGCGCCGTACGTTCGCCATATCGCCACAAAAGCACCCACCCGCACGTGGCCCCGCCGCCCCGATCCCCCCACGGAGCCGATGTGAAGTGTTACGACTGCCTCCAGGAAGCACGCACGGACGCCGACGGAATCGGCATCTGCTCCCGCTGCAACCTGTTCGTCTGCGCGGACCACGCACAGGTGGTCCGCCAGCTCCTCCACCAGCCGAACGGCCTGGGGCGCTCCACGAGCCGCCTTCCGGCGCGCCGGCTCGTCTGCACCACCTGCCGCGCGGCCGAAACGTCCGCCACCAGCGGTGACTTCGCCGGAACGCGTCAGAAGTGACGTCCCCCGCACCGTCGCGCCCGGCGATACGCCGAGGGGCGTGACCGCCGCCGTGGAGCAGCCGGCCGGCGAACTGCTCAGGGGCAAGGGGCTGCGCAGCACCGCGCAGCGCCGGGCCGTCCTGACCGCGCTGCGGGGGCACCCCCACTCCACGGCCGCCGAACTGGAGGCCCGTACGGGCCTCGCCCGGTCCGGCACGGGTGCCGGTCTGTCGCGGCAGGGTCTCTACAACGTGCTGGACGACCTGACGCGGGCACGGCTGATCCGCTGCATCGAGCCCGCCGGTTCGCCCGCGCGGTACGAACTGCGCGTCGGCGACAACCACCACCACCTGGTGTGCCGCGGCTGCGGGCTGATCGAGGACGTCGACTGCGGCGTCGGCGCCGCTCCCTGCCTGGACCCGGTGGACGACAAGGGCTTTGTCATCGACGAGGCCGAGATCGTCTGGTGGGGCCTGTGCCCGTCGTGTCGGCACGCCGCCGCCGCGGAGTCCTGACCCTCACGGACCCGTCCGCCCCGGGCTCAGCGCTCCCGTTCGCGGGCCGACCTGCGCAGTTTGGCGGGGGTGATGCCGGTCGAGGTCCGGAACGCCCGGCCGAAGGCCGACTCGGAGGCGTATCCGACGGCCGCGGCGACCGCCCCCACCGGGCGGTCGGTGCCGGTGAGCAGGTCGGCCGCGAGCAGCATGCGCAGCCGTGTGACGAACTCCCCGGCGTTCATGCCCGTTTCGCGGGCGAAGTGCCGGATGAAGGTGGCCCGGGACATCGCGTTGAGGGCCGCGAGCCGCTCGATGCCCCAGTCGCCCGCCGGGTCGCCGAGCACCGCCTCGGTCACGCTCCGTACGACGTCCTGGGCCGAGGCCAGCCACACCGCCGCGCCCAGGCCGGGGGTGTGGCGCAGCGCCATCGTCAGCAGCACGTCGCACAGCGCGTCGAGGATGGCCTCGGTGCCCTGTCCCGCGGCGGCGGCCTCGCCCCTCATGAACGCGCTCAGCGGTCCCAGGGGCCCGTCCGGCACGGCGCCCAGCGGCACATGGACCACCTCCGGCAGCATGCCCATCAGGATCTGCCCGGGGCCGGGCCCCCAGGTGTAGTGGCCGCAGAACAGGTCGACGGTCCCGCTTCCCGCCGCGGGGTCGTTGCCCAGCAGTTCGTAGGAGCCCGCGTCCCGGCGTTCGACGTCCGTGGCGTCCCGGGCGCCGCGCACCCGCATACGGTGCGCGGTCCCGCGCGGGAGCAACACCATGTCGCCGGCGCGCAGATCGAGGTGCCGGTCCGGCAGTTCGAGGGTGCACTCCCCGCTCAGCAGCAGGTGGAACGGCGATCTGCCGGTCCCCTCCGCGGGGTTGTCCAGCGTGTACCGGCCCGCGATCAGGCAGCGTACGTCGACGCCGCCGCGCAACCGGGCCAGCCGGATGAGGCGGCTGAGAGCGTCCATGAGACTTTCTCGACAGGAAATGCGACTTCTTCAGCTTGGCATCTCGCCACGCACGCGGCAAGGTCGGAGTCATGGACACCATGCACGTCGATCTCCTGGTCATCGGATTCGGTAAGGGCGGCAAGACGCTCGCCGCACGGCTGGGCCGCCTCGGGCGGCGCGTCGCCGTCGTCGAGCAGTCGTCGCAGATGTACGGCGGCACCTGCATCAACGTCGGCTGCGTACCGACGAAGTCGCTGATCTTCCACGCGGAGCGGCGCCGCCCCGGCGACCGGCCCGAGGACACCTTCCGCGAGGCCGTGGCCGGCACGGACTCGCTGACCACGATGCTCAGGGCGGCGAACTTCGAGAACCTCGACACCCTCGACACGGTCACGGTGATCACCGGCCGCGCGCGCTTCCTCGACGCGCACTCGGTGGAGGTGACCGGGGGCACCGACCGCATGGTCGTCACCGCCGGGACGATCGTGGTGAACACCGGCGCGGAACCGGTCTTCCCCGACGTCCCGGGCCTGCGCGACAGCGCGTACACCCGGACCAGCACCGACCTGATCCGCGGCACGGACCTCCCCTCCCGCCTGGTCGTGCTCGGCGCCGGGTACCTGGGGCTGGAGTTCGCGGGCATGTACCGGGGGTTCGGCTCCGAGGTGACCGTGCTCGAAGCGGGACCGCGGGTCATGCCCCGCGAGGACGCCGACGTGGCGGACGCGGTCGTGCGGATCCTGGAGGACGAGGGCGTCACCTTCGTCACCGGCGCCCAGGTCACCGGGGTGACCGACGACGAGGGCCACGCCACGGTCCACTACCGCGTCGGCGGCGAGGAGCGCACCGTCGCCGCGGACGGTGTGCTGGTCGCCACCGGGCGCAGGCCCGCCACCGCCGGCCTCGGCCTGGAGGCGGCGGGGGTCCGCACCACCGCCTCCGGTGCCATCGAGGTCGACGAGCACCTGCGCAGCAGCCAGTCGCACATCTACGCCGTCGGGGATGTCAACGGCGGCCCGCAGTTCACCTACATCTCGCTGGACGACAGCCGGATCGTGGCCGACCACATCCTCGGCGCCGGCGAGCGCACCACGGCCGACCGCGTCGCCGTGCCGTACACCGTCTTCACGACCCCCGCGCTGTCCCGGGTCGGCCTCGGCGAACGCGAGGCCCGCGACCGCGGCCACGAGGTGCGCATCGCCGCGAAGCCCGTGGCGCAGATCGCCGCGATGCCCCGGGCGAAGATCGTCGGTGAGACCCGCGGGCTGATGAAGTTCGTGATCGACGCGGCCACCGACCAGGTCCTGGGCGCGGCACTGCTCAGCGTCGACTCGCAGGAGCTGATCAACACCGTCGCGCTGGCCATCCGCCACGGTGTCACCGCCAGTGAACTGCGCGACGCCGTCTACACCCACCCCAGCTCCACCGAGGCCTTCAACGAAGTGCTCGCCTCGTCCTGACCGGCCCCGCCCCGCGCCCGGTCGGCGGGGGCCCGCGGCCCCGGATGCCCGCGGGCGGGTGCCGGGGATATCGTCCCGGTATGGGAGACCCCCGGCCGCGCCGGACCGGCGCTCCCCGGCGGCGGGCGGCCGCGGCGCCGTCGCCAGGGGCGGGTGGATGATGGCCGGGCACGGGGCGGAAGCGGGCGACGCGGCGCAAGCGGCGGCCGAGCTGGACCGGGCACTCACCGAGGTGGTACGGGCGACCGGGTCGCACGCGGCAGCCGTGTTCCTGCTGGTCCGCGAGGAGCAGGCGCTGCGCATGGAGGTGGTGACCGGTCTGTCGTCCGGCGTGGTCAGACCGTGGACCCGGCTGGCGCTGGCCGCACCCGTACCGGTGGCCACGGCCGTCCGCGAAGGGCGCCCGGTGTGGGTACGCGGCCATGCCGAACTCGCCCGGCGGTTCGCGCGCACGGCGTACGCCCTGCCGTACGAGCTGGCCATGATCGTCATGCCGCTGGCGTCCGGCGACGAGAAGTGGGGCGCGCTGCAGATGCTCTGGCCCGGCAACCGGTCCGAGCGGCTCACCCCCCGTGAGGAGTCCGCGATCGGCGCCGCCGCCGACCGGATGAGCCGGGCGCTGGCCCGCGCCGCCGCGAGCGGTACGCCCTTGCGCCCGGCGGACGCGCCCCGGGTGCTGCCCCCCGAACCCACCGTCCGCCGCCCGCCCGCGGAGGCCCAGGCGGCCGCCGATCTCACCGAGCGCCTGGGGGTGGGGGTGTTCTCGCTCGACCTGGAGGGGCACATCACCTTCCTCAACGACCGTGCGGCGGAACTGCTGGGCCGGGCCAGGAAGGACCTCCTGCACACCCGGCCCTGGGAGGCCCTGCCCTGGCTCGACGACCCGGCGTTCGAGGACCCCTATCTCGGGGCGCTGTTCAGCCGGCTGCCCTCGCGGTTCACCGCCCTGCGTCCGCCGGACCACTGGCTGTCGTTCCTGCTGCGCCCGGACACGACCGGCGTCAGCGTCCGCGTCAAGCCGGCCGGGGCGCCGACGGCCGACCCCGGGCAGCCGGAACTCCCGTCGGCGGTGGCCCCCACGCGGGCCGGCACGCTCTACCACCTGCTGTACATCTCCGCCGGGCTCACCGAGGCGGTCGGCCTCGGGGACGTCACGGCGGCCGTCACCGACCAGATCGTGCCCGTGCTCGGGGCCTCGGGGTTCGGGCTGCTGACCGCCGACGAGGGGCGCTTCGAGGTGCTGGCCACCCGGGGCTTCTCCGCCCGCAACACGGCGTACTTCGACCGCCTGCCGATGTCGGCGGCGACCGCGGGGGCGCGGGTGGTCGAGACGGGGGTGCCCGCCTTCTACCCCCACCCGGAGGAGCTGCGCCGCACCCATCCCCAGGTGGCCCTCTACCGCGAGATGGAGAGCTGGGCCTTCCTGCCGCTGAACGCCTCGGGCCGGACGATCGGCTACTGCGTCCTCGGCTACGCGCAGCCCCGCACCTTCGGCCCCGACGACCGCGCCGCGCTCACCTCGCTCGCGGGCATGATCGCCCAGGCGGTGGAGCGGGCCCGGCTGTACGACGCCAAGAACCGGCTCGCGCACGTGCTGCAGAACGCGCTGCTGCCGCGGTCCCTGCCGGACGTCCCCGGACTGCGCGTGGCCGCGCGCTATCTGCCGGCGACCCGCGGCATGGACATCGGCGGTGACTTCTACGACCTGATCCGGCTCGACGGCTCTGCGGCGGACGCGGTGATCGGCGACGTGCAGGGGCACAGCGTCGGTGCCGCGGCGCTCATGGGCCAGGTGCGCACGGCCGTCCACACCCACGCCAGCACGGGGGCGCCGCCCGGCGAGGTCCTGGCGCGTATCAACCGGCTGTTCGAGGACCTGGAGACGGACCTGTTCACCAGCTGCCTGTACGCGCGGCTCGACCTCCCGCGGCAGCGGGTCACCCTGGCCAGCGCGGGTCACCTGCCGGCGATCGTGCGCCACCCGGGCGGCGGGGCGGACATCGTGGCGGCGCCGGCGGGGATCCTCCTGGGCATCGAGGCCGACGCCGCGTACCCGACCACCGAGATCCCGCTGCCGCCGGGGGCGGTCCTCCTGCTGTACACCGACGGTCTCGTCGAGCGCCCCGGCACGGACCTCGGCACCGCCGTGCACGAACTCGCGCACCGTCTGGCCGACGCTCCGGCCGACTCACTCGACGTACTCGCGGACAGCCTGGTCCGTGAGGCCCAGACCACCGGCCAGGGCCGCGACGACATCGCCCTCCTGCTCGTAGGCCCCGAGAACCGCGGCCAGTGAGCCCGCCCCGATCAGGAGGGCCGAACCGCTGGACGCGGGGAGGGGCCGACCTCGGGGACCGTCCGGCCGACTCCCTCGACGCGGGCCAGCGCCGCGACGACATCGCCCTCCTGCTGGTCGGCCCTGCCGTCAGCGCGAACGGCGGCGCAGTCGGCGGCCGATGAAGTGGGCCGGAACCGGTGGCGGCCAGGCAGGCACGGACCTCGGCAGCGCCGTGCACGGCCTCGGGCACCGTCGTACTCGCGGACAGCCCGGTCCCCGGAACCGCGGCCGGTGAGGCCGCCCCCGTCAGCGCGAACGGCGGCGCAGGCGCCGCCCGATGAGGACCGCACCCGCGCCGGCGACGAGGGACACGCCGGCGACACCGCCGAGGCGGGACTGGGCGGAACCGGTGGCCGCCAGGGAGGGGCCGGCGGAGCCCGACCCCGAGACGGTGGCGGTCGCGGCCTGCTGGATCAGGTCGGCGACGGCCTCGGGGTGGGCGATCAGGGAGACGTGACAGGAGTTGATCTCCACCGTGTGCGAGTGGGCGCGGCGGGCCTGGAAGCGTTCCTGCTCGGGGTTGATGGTCATGTCCTGGCGGCCGATCATGGCCCAGGACGGGATGGTCTTCCACGCCGCGACCTGGGCCGTCTCGGAGAACGCGGTGGTGGCCGCGGGCCGCTGGGTGATGCCCAGCAGGTCGGCCTGGCTCTCGGGCAGGCAGGCGGCGAAGACCGGGTGCACCTTGTCGCGCTTGAGGTAGAGGTCGGTGCCGCTCCGCCCGTTGCCCTCCTGGTAGGGGACGGACCTGGTCGCGGTGGCGAGGGCGCTGGGGAACCGGGCGGCCAGCGACGCGCCGCTCTCGCCCACGTCGGGCATCAGGGCGTTGATGTAGACCAGCGCCTTCACCTGGGAGTGGCCGGCCGCGGCCGAGCTGATCACGGCGCCGCCGTAGGAGTGACCGGCAAGGACGACGGGGCCCTTGACGCTGTCCAGCACCGACGAGATGTAGGTCGCGTCGTTGTGCAGGCCGCGCAGCGGGTTGGCGGGCGCCATGACGGTGTAGCCGCGCTGTTCGAGCCGTTCCACGACGCCGTTCCAGCTGGAGCCGTCGGCGAAAGCCCCGTGGACGAGGACGACGGTGGGCTTGCCACCGCTCGTGCCGCCTCCGCCGTCCCCGTCGGCAGCGGCGGGGGCCGCGGCCGCCGCGCACAGGACGGTTGCGCACGCCGCCGCGGTGAGGTGGGAGCGCCGGGCACGCCGCCGCGAGCTGAGGACCGGAGATGCCGTCATGCCGTTCTCGCTTCCCTTGAGGCCTGTGCCCCACCAGCGTTCAGGCAGCGGCGGGGCCGGGCCCGGCCCCACGGTCCGTCCGGGTGAAAACGGCGGGGCATCAGGGTGAGAGCGGCGCGCCGGGAGGCCCGGGGAAGGGGTGACTGAGCTCCATGTGCCCGAGCAGGTCCCGCCGCAGGCGCCGTACCTCGGTCCAGGACGCGTCGAGCAGCGCGTCGCGCCACCGCTCGAACTCGCCGGGCCGGGACGCCCGCAGCCGGGCGCAGCGCACCGCCTGCACGACGGTGGCGTCGCCGGCGACCAGGAAGTAGACGCGGACCAGCGGGTCGTGGGGGCGCCGCAGGCGGAGCCCGATCAGCCACAGCGCGCCGTGCCCGCCGGGCCGCTTGCGCGACGCGGTCTCACTGCCGGCCATCCACCTCACTCCCCGACGGCGGATCACACCCGAAAGGATCCACGGTGCCTCCGCAGGGCCGGCAGCGGGCGTCCGCATCCGGCCGAGGTCCCCTCGGATCCGGTCATGGGCTCCGGCGGGGACGGCGGGGGTCAGGGCCGGTAGACGGCGCCCGGGGCGGGGACGGCCGGGGCGAGCAGCTGCGGGACGGTGACGAAGGTGAACCCGCGGCGCCTGAGCTCGTCGATGATGCCGGGGACGGCGGGTACGGTCCCCCGGTACCCGGGGGAGCCCGCGGCGGGGACGAGGTCGTGGAGCAGGATGATGCCGTCGCGTCCCGCCTGGTCCAGGACGCGCTTGGTGATCAGGGCGGAGTCGTTGGTCGCGAAGTCCTTGGCGGTGACGCTCCACAGGACCTCGGAGAGCCCCATCTCGCGGGCGATCCCCTGGACGGTGTCGTTGGTGCGGCCCTGCGGCGGGCGCACCAGGGTGGGACGGCGGCCGGTGAGCCGCTCGATGGCGTCGTCGGGCCGGCGGAACTCCTCGCGTATGCCCTCGGGGTCGAGGTCCGTGAGGATCTTGTGGTCCCACGTGTGACTCGCCACCTCGTGGCCCTCGGCGGCCATCCGTTCGACCGTCTCCGGGTAGCGCTCGATGTGCTTCTTCCCCAGGAGGAAGAAGGTGGCGTGCACCTTCTTCTCCTTCAGGATGTCCAGCAGCCGTCCGCTGTCGGGGCTCGGCCCGGCGTCGAAGGTCAGGGCGATGCACTTGGCCTTGCGGCAGTCGACGCTCCCGAACTGCCCGGCGCCGTGGCTTCCCGCCGCGTCGCGCGCCTCGCTCGGGGAGGTGGTGTCCACCCGTGTGCAGCCGGTCAACGTCAGTGTGAGGGCCACGGCGGCCGCGGACAGGGCCGTCGCGGCGCGGCGCACCGTCGGCGCGGCGGACTGCGGACGCGCGGACGACCGTCCGCGCAGGCTGGGGAAGTACATGCCGGGGAATATACACACCCCGTATACATGGAATTCATAGTGGGGTCGCCGGACGGTTCCCGAGGGCCGGGACAGCCCTGTCTACACGAGGTGTATACCTCGTATGTACAGTGACGGCCATGTCCATCGGTCACGCCCTCCTCGGGCTCCTCGAATCCGGCCCGCGCCACGGCTACGACCTCAAGCGCGCCTTCGACGAACGCTTCGGCCACGACCGCCCGTTGCACTACGGGCAGGTGTACTCGACGATGTCACGGCTGCTCAGGAACGGCCTGGTCGAAGTGGACGCCATAGAGCCCGGCGAGGGCCCCGAGCGCAAGCGGTACGCCATCACCGACGCCGGGGTCACCGACGTCCGGCGCTGGCTGGGGACTCCCGAGAAGCCCGAGCCCTACCTGCAGTCGACGCTCTACACCAAGGTCGTCCTCGCGCTGCTCACCGAACGCGACGCCGCGGGCGTGCTCGACGTGCAGCGCTCCGAGCACCTGCGGCTCATGCGGACGCTCACCGAACGCAAACGCACCGGGGACCTCGCCGACCAGCTCATCTGCGACCACGCCCTGTTCCACCTGGAGGCCGACCTGCGCTGGCTGGAACTGACCGCCGCCCGCCTGGACCGGCTCGCCCAGGAGGTCCGCGCGTGACGACCCCTCAACCCCTGCTCACCGCAACGGACCTGCACAAGAGCTACGGCAGCACGCCGGCCCTCGCCGGGGCCGACTTCGCCCTGCGCGCCGGCGAGGTCGTCGCGGTGCTCGGCCCCTCCGGCTCCGGCAAGTCCACGCTGCTGCACTGCCTCGCCGGCATCGTGCCGCCGGACTCCGGCACGATCACGTACGACGGGCGCGAGGTGTCCGCGATGAACGACACCGCGCGCAGCGCGCTGCGCAGGGCAGACTTCGGCTTCGTCTTCCAGTTCGGGCAGTTGGTGCCCGAACTGACCTGCGCCGAGAACGTGGCACTGCCCCTCCGTCTGGGCGGCACCCCGCGCAAGGAGGCGGCGCGCACGGCCGTGGAATGGCTGCGCCGGCTGGAGGTCGACGACGTGGCAAGCCGTCGGCCCGGCGCGATATCCGGCGGACAGGGACAACGCGTGGCGGTCGCCCGCGCGTTGGTCACCACCCCGCGCGTGCTGTTCGCCGACGAGCCGACCGGCGCCCTGGACTCCCTCAACGGCGAACGCGTGATGGAGGCGCTCACCGGGGCCGCCCGCGACACGGGGGCCGCGGTCGTGCTGGTCACCCATGAGGCGCGGGTCGCCGCCTGGTCCGACCGCGAGGTCGTCGTGCGCGACGGCCGGGCCCGCGCCACGGAGCGTGCCGTATGACCGGCGCGGGCCGTCTGCGGGGCCTGGTCCGCGACCTGGTGATGGGGATGCGGTTCGCCGTGACCGGCGGACGCGAGGGCTGGGCCCGCACCGCGCTCACCGCCGTCGGGGTGGGTCTCGGGGTGACCCTGCTGCTGCTCACCTCCGCCGTGCCCAACGCGCTGGCCCACCGCCACGACCGCGAGCGCGCCCGCAACGACATGACGTCCCGTTCGCTCGCCCGCGACCCGGCCGCCGACACCATGCTGATCGCCGTCACCGACACCAGTTGGCGCGGCGAGGACATCCGGGGCAGGCTCGTCCAGCCCGAGGGGCCGCGCGCGCCCCTGCCGCCGGGTGTGGACCGACTGCCCGGCCGCGGCACGATGCTGGTCTCCCCCGCGCTGCGCCGGCTGCTGCACTCGCCCGGCGGTGCCCTGCTGGGGGAGCGGCTGCCGTACCGCGTCAGCGGGACCATCGGCGAGGACGGACTGGTCGGGCCGGGCGAGCTCGCCTATTACGCGGGCGTGTCGGGGCTGCGCCCCGGCGCGGCCCTCGGCCGGGTCGAGCGCATCCACGCCTTCGGTTCCCGCGACCCCGGTCTCGGACCCGACCCGGTGCTGGTGCTCCTCGTGCTGATCGTCTCCGTGGTCCTGCTGGTGCCGGTCGGGGTGTTCATCGCGTCCGCCGTGCGCTTCGGCGGGGAGCGGCGCGACCGCCGGCTCGCCGCCCTGCGCCTGGTCGGCGCCGACGCGCACATGACGCGGCGGGTCGCCGCGGGCGAGGCGCTGGCCGGGGCGACGGGCGGACTCGCCGTCGGCGGCGCGCTGTTCGCGCTCGGCCGCTCGGTGGCCGACCGGTTCACGGTCTTCGGCGTCGACGTCTTTCCCGGCGACCTCGATCCCGTACCCGCGCTCGCCGGCCTGGTGGTGGTCGCGGTTCCCGTGGCCGCGGTCGTGGTGACGCTGTCGGCCCTGCGCGGCGTCGTGGTGGAACCCCTGGGTGTCGTCCGCACCGCCAAGCCGCCGCGGCGCCGGCTGTGGTGGCGGCTGCTGATGCCGCTGGGCGGTCTCGGCCTGCTCGCCCCCATGACGGGCCAGGGCCGGAACAACGGTGACTTCAACCAGGCCATGGTCATCGGCGGCACCGTGCTGCTGCTGGTCGGGGTCACGGCCCTGCTGCCCTGGATCGTGGAGGCCGTCGTCTCCCGCCTGGGCGCCGGCTCCCCGTCCTGGCAGCTCGCGGTGCGCAGACTCCAGTTGAGCAGCGGCACCGCGGCACGCACGGTCAACGGCATCGCGGTGGCGGTCGCGGGCGCCATCGCGTTGCAGATGCTGTTCGCGGGCGTCCAGGCCGACTACACCCGGCACACCGGCAACGACCTGACGCGCGCCCAGATGGCGGTCGCCCTGCCCGCGGCCGTTCCCGTGGCCGACGCGACACGCACCCTGGAGTCCACCCCGGGCGTACGGGGTGCGACCGGGCTCTCCGAGGGCGTACTCGGCGAACGGGCCACCGCAGCGCAGCGCTACGTCGAACTCACCGTCGGCGGCTGCGCCGCGCTGCGCGAGGTCGCCACGCTGCCCTCCTGCCGGGACGGGGACACCTTCGTGATCGGGAACCGGGAGTACGACCAGGACACCGCCGTACTCGCCCGCCCCGGCAGGACCGTGTACGTGGACCCCGGCTACGGCGAGGACGCCGCCGCACTGCGCGTCCCCTGGCGGCTGCCGCGCACCCTGAAGGCGGCGTCCCTGCGCAGCGACCCCTCGGGATACAAGCGCGGCGGTGTGCTCGTCACCCCGGGCGCCTTCCCCGCTGCGGCCAAGGCGGCGCTCACCGGCAAGGTGTACGTCTCCCTCGACCCTGCCGTGCCCGATGCCCGGGACCTGCTGCGCAACGCCGCAGCCCGGATCAACCCCTTGGCGTTCCCGGCGGCCTTCGCCGCCACCGAGCAGAACCGGCGCTTCTCCACCATCCGCACCGGCCTGCTGGTCGGCGCGACGTGCGTGCTGCTGCTGATCGGTGCCAGTCTGCTCGTCTCCCAGCTGGAGCAACTGCGCGAACGCCGCAGGCTGTTGTCCACGCTCATCGCGTTCGGCACCCGGCGCAGCACGCTGAGTCTGTCCGTCCTGTGGCAGACGGCCCTGCCCGTCGGCCTCGGCCTCGCGCTGGCCTCCGCGGTGGGCATCGGCCTGGGCGCGGTCCTGCTCCGCATGGTCGACGCGGCGGTCGGCGTCGACTGGCCGGGCGTCGCCTCGATGGCCGGCATCGCGGCGGGCGTCGTCCTGCTGGTCACCGCGCTCAGCCTGCCGGCGCTGGTGCGGATGATGCGGCCGGACGGACTGCGCACGGAGTAGCCCGGCGGCCGGGCCGCCCCCTCGCGGGCGGCCCGGCCGGGACTACTTCTGCAGGAAGGACTGCAGCAGGTTCGTCACGTCCTGGGGCTGCTCCTCGGTCACCCAGTGGCCGGAGCCCTTGACGACCCGGCCCTCGACGTTCACCGCGTAGGTGCGCCACTGGTCGGCGATCGCGCCGCCCAGCGACGACTGGCCGCCCACCGCCAGGACCGGCATCCTCAGCTTGCCCTGGGCCAGGAACTTCTTGTTCTGCTCGACGTCCCCGCGCAGCTCGCGGTACATCTTCATCCAGGCCACCGTACGGCCCGGTTCCTTCAGGTAGTGGGCGTAGAAGTCGTAGTCGGACGGCGTGAACGCGGACGTGTTCTGCAGGAACTCCCCGACGAAGCCCTCGACGAAGACGCGCTCGTGACCGGCGATCAGGTGCTCGGCGAGGGGCAGTTGGAACAGGCCGAAGTGCCACACCGACGGGACCTTCGGGTTGGCGTTCAGCGCGGGGAAGCTGTAGAGGCTGTCGTCCGGGACGGGCGCTTCCATCACGGCCAGCCGGCGCACCTCCCGCGGCCACTGGGCCGCGTAGGCATAGGCGACCCACAGGCCGACGTCGTGCCCGACGACCTGCACGCCGTTGTTCAGCTTCAGCTGCTTCAGCAGCTCGTGCACGTCCCGGGCCATCTGCGCCTTCGCGTAACCGCCCTCGGTGACCTCGGAGTTGCCGGCGCCCCGCAGGTCGACCGCGATCACCGTGTGGTTCTTGGCCAGGGGGCCCATCTGGTCCCGCCACTCGGCCCACGACTGCGGGAAGCCGTGGATCAGGACGACCGGCGAGCCCTTGCCGCCCCGCAGGTAGTGCATGCGGAAGCCGTTCACCTCCGCGTACTGGGACGTGAAACCCGCAGGCGGCCGCCCCTGCGGGAAGGACCGCGGCGACGGCGACGGGGACTGCTCCGCCGCCGTGCCCCGCCCGCGGCTGTCGCCCCTGGCTCCGGCGCCCGCACTGAAGGAGACCAGCAGGACGACCGCCAGCGCTGCCACGAGCGCCACGAGCCTGCCGGCCCTGCCTGCGGAGATGTCCATGACTCACCTGCCTGACGTGATACGTCTGCGGGAGCCGCCGGTGCACGCGGACGTGGCGGCCTGTGTGCCCTGGTCGCCCCCCATGGGCAGCGTGCGCTCGCGGGCACGGCTGAGCGGAGTCCCTGTCGCACCATCATGAGCACAGCACGCGGGACTGCGCCATCGGGAGGACGGCCCGGCGGACCGGGTCCGGGCTGCCGGGGCCCCGGCTTGTCAGTGGGCCCGCGTACGGTCGCACCATGGACGAGCAACGGACGTCGCCCCCGACGCAGGGGACGGCAGAGGTACGCGAGGCGTGGGGCCGGGTGACGGCGTGGCTGCGGCGGCACGATCCCGCCGGTTTCGCCGCCCTGGGCGGTCCCGGGAGCGAGGCGGCCATCAAC
Organism: Streptomyces sp. NPDC046977; assembly: GCF_040644455.1. Lineage (NCBI taxonomy): Bacteria > Bacillati > Actinomycetota > Actinomycetes > Kitasatosporales > Streptomycetaceae > Streptomyces > Streptomyces sp. NPDC046977. The sequence goes on along the minus strand of NZ_JBEYWO010000004.1, from coordinate 93,098 downwards.
CGGGCCGAAGGGCGCATGGGTCTGAAGCTGCCAAGCGACATGCGGCAGTGGCTTCTGGCGAACGCCTTCGATGCGTGCGACGCGGTCTTCCCCGACGGCCATCTCCTGCTCGGCCTCAAGGACATTGAGTGGGTCTACCAGAGCCGGACGGGCCTGGCGGACGCCTGTCCGTCCGAGGATCCCGACGACCAGCTGTGGCGCCGTGAGTGGGTACCCATCGCCGCGGAGACGGACGGTCACTACGGAACGTTCCTGGACACGGTCGACGGAACCATCGGCACCTGGAGCGAGGCGGAATTGCCCCGGGAAAGCGAGTACGCCTCGTTGTCCGCCTTCTTCCACGATGCGGCCGACCGGCTCGAAGGGGTCTCCACGGGAGAATGGAGAGGCCCTGGCGGGCTTGCCAGAGCCCGTGCGCTCGAACCCCGTCCCGAGGACGAGCCGGTGCGCCTCTGGGCCCGCGCCAACGGCTACGAGGTGAGCGATCGCGGCCGTGTCCCCACTGCCTTCCGCGAGGCCTACGAGGCGTCACGGAGGTGAGACGGCCCAGCCGGGCCTGACCGGCGCGGCGGGGCCTACGGTTTGTGGGTGACCCAGAGCAGTTCGGCCGGCCAGCGGTGTGCCCAGTCGGGTGGGTCGGTCTCGTTGTAGCCGTTGGGAGTTCCGGGATCGGGCCGCGGCTCGATGAGGTCGTCGATGACGAGACCCGCGCCGCGCAGGACCCTCACCCAGTCGCCGTAGGTGAGCTGATAGCTGGTCGCGCCATCGCCCTCGGCGATGGTGTTGAGCCCGAAGTAGTCCTGCTGCAGCGTCGTGGTCACGCGGCCGGCGGCTTCGTCGTAGCACGCCTCGAACCATGGGCTGGCCACGTTGAACACCAGGCGCCCGCCTCGGCCCAGGACGCGTGCGGCCTCCGGGACGGCCAGCTGCGGGGGCGCCCAGCTGAGCCCGCCGAAGTCGCAGAACACCAGGTCGAAGCTGTCGGCGGCGAAGGGGAGGCGTTCGGCGGCGCCTTGCACCAGCGGGTAGCGGGCCGCTCCCATCGCGTCGGCCGCCGCCGCGAGTTGGGCTTCGGACAGGTCGATCCCGACCACGGCGGCACCCTCGGCGGCGAGCGCCCTGGACCACTGGCCGGCGCCGCACCCGAGTTCGAGGACGCGCTTGCCGGTGACGTCGCCGAGGGCGTGCAGGTGCGCGTCGGGGATGGAGTACATGCCCCACAGCCGGGGTGCGGCGCCGATGTGCGGGTCGTGCTGGTGCTGGTAGTCGCTGCTGATCCGGTTCCAGAGCCGCCGGTTGGCGGGAATGCTGTCCACGCGGCGACTCCAGCACTTCCTGCTGGGGCGGTCAACACGAGGCGAGCCCCGGCCGGGCGTCGGCCTGGGCCGTCCCCCGTACACGCGTAGGTCGGCCTGCCTGGTCGGGATCTTCCACCGACGCGTGTCGTCCTCGACCCCGAGCGGCCAGGGAGAATCGTCCGGGTCGGCGACGAAGCGCACGACGCGCTGCTGCCGTGGCCGGGCCGGCCGGCATGGCGTCGACCGTCCGGAGCGTCGCGGCCTCGGGTGGCTCCGCCAGGGCCGTCGCCGCGAGGCCGCCGTAGGAGCCGCTCAGGTACGTCATGGGCCCGGACCTCTCCGGCGGCCGGGCGACGACCTGGGTCATGGCCCGCGGGTGTCCGGGAACGTCGTCGGCCGTGCCGTAGGAGTGCCGCAACCGGGCCCGGGGCACCTCGTCCGGGCCGGCCGGCGGGTCATGGTCCGTCACGACCGCAGACCTGGCACACCAGGATGCCGGCCTGTGGCCGGACTACCCGGCGGGTGGCGGCGCCGTGGTGGCCCGGGGGGTGAGGTGGGCCGGGAGGACCGTGGTCTCCGGGACCTCCTCGCCCGTGAGCTTGGCGATGAGCAGGCTCACGGCGCGCGTGCCGATCTCCGCCGTCGGGAGGGAGACGGACGTGATGGGCAGCGGGGTCTGCTCGGCGATCTCGTCGGGGCAGATCGCGGAGACGGAGATGTCCTCGGGCACCCGCAGTCCCATGGCGGTGAAGGCGTCGATGAGCGGCTGGGTGATGGGTTCGTTGTGGACCACAACGCCTGTCAACGACGGCTGTTCCCGGAGCAGTTGCTCAGCCATCGCCCGGGCCGCGGCCGGTGTCTCCGGGCACGGGTGCACGCAGGAGCGCAGGCCAAGCCGGTCCGCGGCGGCCGTGAAGCCGGCCGCGACCCGGCGGGCGAAGCCGGTGCCGCGGACGTAGACCTCGGGGGGCGAGCCGACCAGCGCCACCGTGCGATGCCCCAGCGCGGCCAGGTGTTCCACGCAGGCCTCACCGGCCCCGGTGAAGTCCAGGTCGACGCAGGTGAGTCCGGCAGGGTCGGACGGGAAGCCGATGAGCACCGACGGGCGGTCCATGGTCCGCAGCAACGGGAGCCTGCGGTCCTCCAGTTCGACGTCCATGATGATGAACGCGTCCGCCATGGCGCTCTCGGCCACCCGGATGATCCCCTCCTCACCCTCGCTCTGGGTGAGGAGAAGGACATCGTGGTCGTGCTCGCGGGCGGCGGTGAGCACGGAGGTCGCGAACTGCATCACCACGGGCACGTGGATGCCCTTGCGCAGCGGCAGGACGAGACCCAGCACCCGTGACCTGCTGCTGGCCAGCGACCGGGCACCGGCGTGCGGCCGGTAGCCCAGTTCACGGATGCTGTTCTCGATGCGCTCGCGGGTCTCGGGCGAGATCGGCCGCTTGCCGCTCAGCGCGTAGCTGACCGTGCTCGGCGACACGTTCGCGTGCCGTGCGACATCGGTGATCTTGACCATGCGACTCCCTCGTCCCCTTGCCCTGCCTCCCCCGCCTCCCGCCGCTCACCGCCGCGAACCGCGGTTCAGGATCCCGGCAGCTCCAGCGTGAGCACCGTCGTGCCCGCGGCCGCGCGCGCGGCCGGCCCGCCCGCGACCTCGACGCCCCACGCCCAGCGGGCGTCGGAGGTCTCCGCCCGCAGGGTGGCGCCGTCGCGCACGATGGTGATCTCGGCCGCGGCCGGGCCGTCCTGACCGGGGACCCGGACGGTGGTCCGCGAGCCGTCGGCGGGCTCGAAGACCCGGACGGTCACGTCGTCCGCCCACACGTAGTCGGGGCGGTCGTCGACCGCGCCGACGGCGATGGCGGAGCCGGGCCGGGCCAGCAGCGGCACGCTGAGGTAGTCGTGGGTCTCGCGCACCCACCGCGGGCCGGTGACCTGCTCGCCGGTGGTGAAGTGCGTCCAGGTGCCCTCGGGCACGTAGTACGACACCTCCCCGTCCTCCGAGAACACCGGCGCCACCAGCAGGTCGCCGCCGAGCATGTACTGGCGGTCCAGCGGCGCGCAGCCCGGGTCGTCGGGGAACTCCAGCACCATGGCCCGCATCACCGGGACGCCCTCGGTGTGCGCCTGGTGGGCGGCACCGTAGAGGTAGGGCATCAGGCTCAGCTTGAGCTTGGTGAAGTGCCGCAGGACGTCGACGGCCTCCTCGTCGAACAGCCACGGCACGCGGTAGGACGAGGAGCCGTGCAGCCGGCTGTGCGAGGAGAGCATGCCGAAGGCGGTCCAGCGCTTGAACAGCCCGGCGTCGGGCAGGCCCTCGAAGCCGCCGATGTCGTGGCTCCAGTAGCCGAAGCCGGACAGGCCGAGGGAGAGGCCGCCGCGCAGCGATTCGGCCATCGACTCGTACGTGGACTCGCAGTCGCCGCCCCAGTGCACCGGGAACTGCTGGCCGCCGGCCGTGGCCGAGCGGGCGAAGACCACGGCCTCGCCCTCGCCGCGGTGCTTGCGCAGCACGTCGAAGACAGTCTTGTTGTAGAGCTGGGTGTAGTAGTTGTGCATGCGCTCGGGGTCGGAGCCGTCGAAGTACGCGACGTCGGTGGGCACGCGCTCGCCGAAGTCGGTCTTGAAGCAGTCCACTCCCATCTCCAGGAGCGCTTCGAGCTTGGCGGCGTACCAGGCGCAGGCGTCGGGGTTGGTGAAGTCGACCAGGGCCATGCCGGGCTGCCACAGGTCCCACTGCCAGACGCTGCCGTCGGGGCGCCTGAGCAGGTAGCCGGCGTCCCTGCCCTCCGCGAACAGCGGGGAGCGCTGCGCGATGTAGGGATTGATCCACACGCAGATGTGCAGGTCGCGCTCCTTGAGCCGGCGCAGCATCCCCTCGGGGTCGGGGAAGACCCGCGGGTCCCACTCGAAGTCGCACCAGTTGTACTCGCGCATCCAGAAGCAGTCGAAGTGGAAGGCCGACAGCGGCAGGTCGCGCTCGGCCATGCCCTCGACGAATCCGGTGACGGTCTGCTCGTCGTAGGAGGTGGTGAACGAGGTGGTCAGCCACAGGCCGAAGGACCAGGCGGGCGGCAGGGCCGGCCGACCGGTGAGCGCGGTGTACTTGCGCAGGATCTCCTTCGGCGAGGGGCCGTGGATGACGTAGTACTGCAACTGCTGGCGCTCGGCGCTGAACTGGACGCGCGAGACCTGCTCCGAGGCGACCTCGAACGAGACCTTGCCGGGGTCGTCGACGAAGACGCCGTACCCGGCGTCGGTCAGGTAGAACGGGACGTTCTTGTAGCTCTGCTCGCTGCTGGTGCCGCCGTCGGCGTTCCAGATGTCCACGGTCTGGCCGTTCTTGACCAGCGGCCCGAAGCGCTCGCCGAGACCGTAGACGGAGGTGCCGACGCCCAGGCGCAGCTGCTCGCGGACGTGGTGGCCGCCGTCGGCGGTGCCCATCAGCGCCATCGCCTTGACGTCGCTGCTGGTGATCGTGCGGCCGTCGGCGTCGCGGAACTCCATCCGCCACTCGCCGTCGCGGGCGAAGCGCACGCTCAGCTCGCCGGAGGTGAGAACGGCCTCCTTGTCGTCGACGGTCACGACGGGCTCGTGCGGCTGCTCGTGCAGTGCGAAGTGCGGGCCGGTCTCGACACCGCCCTCGAAGTGCGTGATGCGCACGCCGATCACGCCGGGCATCGGCGCGGTGCAGTCGACGGTGACGACCGGGCCCTTGAGCGTGTCGCCGCGGTGCCGGATGTGCTGGGTCGGTGCGTAGATCCGCAGCGTGCCGTTTCCGGGGACGGCATCGAGGACCTCTGCCGGATACGCCGCCGTGACGCCTTCGCGCAGCAGCCAGTACCCGTCGGTGAACTTCATGGCGATGCCTTTCCCGGTGGGTGCCCACCGGCGTTCTCGGTACGTGTGGGAAGCATGGGGGGCTCTGCCTCCGGCCCGGGGAGGCGGGGCGGGAGGCAGAGCGGCGGGGCGGGGCCCGCGGGGCGGTCAGCCGCCCCGCGGGCGGGCGGTGGTGGCGGGACCGGCCGGCGGCCGGGTCACTTCACCGCGCCCACGGCGATGCCGCGGGTCAGGGTCCGCTGGAAGACCAGGAAGAAGACGATGGCGGGCAGCGCGCCGAGCAGGCCGGCCGCGTTGGTCATCGTCGCGTCCATCAGCCGCTGGCCCTGGAGGACGCCGAGCGCGACCGAGACGGTCTGGTTGTCGTTCGACGGCAGCATGACCAGGGGCAGCAGGAACTCGTTCCAGGTCCAGATGAAGAAGAACACCATCAGGACGCCGAGGGTGGGCCGGCTCATCGGGACCACCATCCGCCACAGGACTTGCCAGCTGTTCGCGCCGTCGATCCGGGCGGCCTCGATGACCTCCTTGGGGAAGGCCCCCAGCACCGAGGAGAGCAGATAGGTGCCGAACGCCGCCTGGATGACGCTGAAGACGATGATCAGGCTGACCCGGGTGTCGTACAGCCCGACCTGCTTCGACAGGTAGTAGAGCGGGTAGACCAGGGCCTCCTGCGGCAGCACGTTGGCCAGCACGAAGAAGCCGAGGATCCACGCGCGTCCCTTGATCCGGCCGATGCCGATCGCGTACGCGTTGAGCACCGAGAGGATCACGCCGAACACCGCCACCAGGCCGGAGATCAGCACCGAGTTCAGCAGCATCTGCCCGAAGTCGACCCGCGTCCAGAAGTCGGAGATGGCGTCGAAGTGCAGGCCGTGGGGCAGGGCGAGCGGGCCGTGCGCGGAGTAGTCGGCGGGCGACTTCAGCGCGTTGTTGAGCACGATCAGGAGCGGCAGCACCATGAAGATCGCGCCGAGGATGATCGCCACCAGTACGGGGTAGCGCTTTGCCGCGGTCACTGGGCGTCCTCCGCGCGGGTCTGGAAGCGCAGGCCGACCATGGTCAGCGCCAGGATGAGCAGGGTGAGCACCGTCGCGATCGTCGAGCCGTAGCCGACGTCGGTCTTCTCGAAGAACGTGGCGAACGAGAAGTACGACGGGACGATGGTCGCGTCGGCCGGTCCGCCCTTGGTGAGGACGTACACGGCGCCGAAGACCTTGAGCGCGGCAATGGTGCACCAGAGCATCACCACATAGATCTCGGGGCGGATCTGGGGCAGCGTCACGTGCCAGAAACGCTGCCACCAGTTCGTCCCGTCCAGCTCGGCCGCCTCGTACAGCGCCGGATCGGCCCGCTGGAGCCCCGCCATGAAGATCACGACGGGGAAGCCCAGCTGCACCCACACCATCACGGCCATCACGCTCCACAGCGCGAACTTCGGGTCGCCCAGCCAGTCCTGCTGGAGCGAGCCCAGGCCGACCGCCTTCAGCACCTCGTTGAGGGAGCCGTTCTCGGGAGCGAGGATCCAGCTCCAGACGATGCCGGCGACGGTGATGGGCAGGACCTGGGGCAGGTAGAAGCAGGCACGCAGCACGCTGGCCAGCTTCGATCCGAAGTGCTTGCCGATGAAGTCGAACAGGGCCGCGGCGACGACGAGTCCGACGGCGGTCGGGATCACCGCCATCGCCACGACCATGGCGAGGCTGTGCCGGAAGGACTCCCAGAAGCGCTCGTCCTTCATCAGTTCCCGGTAGTTGTCCAGGCCTGCCCACTGCGGGGAGCCGACGCCCTGCCAGTGCGTGAAGCTGAACCAGATGTTCATCACGAACGGCACGACGATGACCGCCAGGAAGGCGATGACACCGGGGATCAGGTAGAGCGCGTACGGGTTGCGCAGCCGGAGCGGTCGGGCACTCATGACGTGGGCGCACCCGCGTCATAGGCCTTCTGGAGGTCGTCGAGCACGTCGTTGGGGCTCGCGCTGCCGGTGATCAGCTTCTGCGTCTCGGTGACCAGGACGTCGTAGAAGCCGGGGACCGGCCAGTCCGGGTAGAAGGCCAGACCGTCCTGGGACGAGACCTTGTTGAAGTTCTCGATCAGTTCCTTGGAGCTGGGGTCGGTGATCGCGGTGGGCTCGGCGGCGACGGGCACGCCGCCGTTGTTGCCGAGGGTGTTCTGGATCCCCTTCTTCATCGTGATGTCGATGAAGTCGTAGGCCAGCTGCTTGTTCTTGGCGTTCTTCGGGACGACCCAGAGGTTGCCGCCGGAGCCGAGGGTGAGCTTGGAGCCGGGGAAGAGGAACGAGCCCCACTGGAACTTGTTCTCGTCACGGAAGCGGCCGTACCACCAGCTGCCGGAGAAGAAGATCGGGGACTTGCCGCTGATGAAGGAGACACCGGCGTCCTCGGCCTTGGCGCCGCTGCTCGTCTTGGCGATGTAGCCCTTCTTCACCCAGTCCGAGAGGGTGTTGGCGGCGTACGTCCAAGCGGCGTCGTGGAAGTCGGTCTTGCCCTTGTAGAGCTCGAAAGCGTCGACCCAGCTGCGGTCGGCCTTGGTCAGCGCCAGCTGGTACAGGTACTGGTGGGCCGGGTACTCCGCGCCTCCGTTGGCGAGCGGGGTGATGCCCTTGGCCTTGAAGGCGGCCAGTGCCTGCTCGAACTGCTCGAACGTGGTGGGGACCTGGACGCCGTTCTTCTGGAACAGGTCCTTGTTGTAGTACACCATCGTGTACTCGCCGAAGTTGGGAACGCCGTACCAGTTCCCGGAGCCCATGACGCCCTTGGCGTCGTAGCGGCTGGTGGTGGTCACGCTGGGGCTGAGCAGCTTGTCCCAGCCGTGCTTGGTGACCTCCGGGGTGAGGTCGGTGAGCAGGCCCTGCTTGGCCAGCAGGCCGGCGGTGGCGTTGCCCTTGTTGTACTCCATGAGGTCAGGGGCGTTGCTGGAGTTGAGCACCATCGAGGCGGTCTTCTGGACCTGCTCGAAGCCCTTGGCCTCGAACTCCACCTTGACTCCGGGGTGCGACTTCTTGAACTCCGCTATCGCCTGGTCCCAGGCGACGCCCATCGCGCTGTTCGGGGCCTCGTAGTGCCAGAGCTTGAGGGTCTTGCCGTCGCCTTCCTCACTGCCGCCGGAACTGCCGCACGACGTGATGAGCAGGACGCCCGCCAGGGCAGCTGCCGCGAGAGCTGCCGGTCTGCGCACCTTCAACATTGAAGTGACCTCCACCTGGGCTGTACGAACGGAGAGACGCCTCATCGAATGGATTCGATGCGACGCGTCGAAGCGCTTCGACGCAGGACCGTATGAGGGGGCGGGTCATATGTCAATGGTGTTAACAAATGAACGACCAGCGCTTGCCGGCGGGCAGCCGGAAGCAGGTGAAGGGCCTTGCCGGCATCGAGGCCGCCGCTGCGGAACCCCGTGGGACGTACCCCGCCGCGGCGGCGAAGCGCTTGCCGCGCGGCGCGGCCCGCGGGCGTGGGCGCACCTCCGAGCGGGTCGGCGAGGCCGCCGACCAGCCCAACGCGATTTCCTGACAGGGCAGTTGGGGTCAGGCGGCGAAGCCGAACGAGGGGACCCTCCGGCAGTGCCGCGTGAGGTCCACGGGCTCGGCCGCGGCCTCACCGACAAGCGGCCGGGACGGGCGTCATGTCGAGTCGGCGATCTCCCGGCCCCCACGCGGCGGGCGGGCACCGAGGAATGCGTGCCGACGGTCGGTCGGGACCACCCCCGGGCGAGCCGGACGCGGTCCGCCCCGGAACGACTGACGGGGGCCGGGCCATGCCCACAACGGCATACGGCGGGCGGTGCCCGGGGCGGCACGTGTGAGGGGCGGAGCGCGCCAAGCGCTCCGCCCCTCACGTGTCGGGCCCGGTCCTACGCCCGGTGGTACTGCACGGGCGTGGCGACCTCGCCGCCGAGCTGTCGCGCCGCGTGGCGGGCCCAGTACGGGTCGCGCAGCAGCTCACGGCCGAGGAGCACGGCGTCCGCGCGGCCCGAGGCGACGATGGCCTGCGCCTGCTCGGGATCGGTGATCAGGCCGACGGCGGCGACCGGCATGCCGGTCGCCGTGCGCACCTGCTCGGCGTAGGGCACCTGGTAGTCGGGGGCGGCCTCGATCCTGGCGTCCGGCACGTTGCCGCCCGTGGAGACGTCCAGCAGGTCCACGCCGCGGGCGTGCAGTTCCTTGGCGAAGCGGACGGTGTCCTCGCCGGTCCAGCCCTCGCGGTCGTCGTCCGCGTTCTCGGCGAGCCAGTCGGTCGCGGAGGTCCGGAAGAAGACCGGCAGTTCCTCGGGCCACACGGACCGGACCGCGTCGACGACCTCCAGGGCGAAGCGCGTGCGGCCCTCGAACGAGCCGCCGTAGGCGTCGGCGCGCCGGTTGCTGTAGGGCGAGAGGAACTGGTGGATCAGATAGCCGTGGGCTCCGTGGATCTCGGCGACCTGGAAGCCGGCCGCCAGCGCCCTGCGGGCCCCGTCGGCGAACTGCCGGACGATGTCGGAGATCTCATCGGTCGTCAGCTCCGCCGGGGTGGTCGAGCTCCCGGCGAAGGGAACGGGGCTCGGGCCCACGGGCGTCCAGCCGTGCCCCTCGCCGGGCGGGATCGGCGCGCCCCGGTCGACCCAGGTGCGCTCGGTCGACGCCTTGCGGCCCGCGTGGGCGAGCTGGATGCCGGGGACGGTGCCCTGGGACTTCAGGAAGTCCGTGATGCGGCGGAACGCCGCGACCTGCGTGTCGTTCCAGATGCCGAGGTCGTAGGGGCTGATCCGCCCCTCGGCGGCGACAGCGGTGGCCTCCGTGATGATCAGGCCGGTGCCGCCCGCCGCGCGGGCCGACAGATGGGCGAAGTGCCAGTCGTTCGGCATGCCGGCCTCGGGGCCGTCCGGTGCGGCGCTGTACTGACACATGGCCGCCATCCAGATGCGGTTGGGGATGGTCAGCGACCTGAGGGTGTACGGCTCGAACAGGGTGGTCACGCGGGGTGTCTCCTCTGATGGCGTCGGGGGGCCTGGGGCATTCGGCGCGGGCGTCCAGGCCGCCATATCAGTGCAACAGCGCCTTACAAGCAGAGACAATAATTGCACGCGCCTATAAATGCAAGCGCATGATAATTGCACGCACAACCAACCCGCCCCAGCCGCCGGCGGCCGCGGCGAGCGGTCAGTAGAGGGTCGCGACGGCCGTGCGGTGCAGCATGTCCTCGGCCCGCTCCCACGGCCAGCCGTTCTCGACGACGAGGGTGCGCCAGCCAGTGGGCCCGAACCAGAACCACAGAAGGTCGGCCGTCTCCTCGACAGCGCAGTGGCGCGGCGGCTCGTCGAGCCCGTGCAGATGGACGGCGACGGTGCGCAGCGCCTCGCGGTACGCGGCGGTGGCCCGCTCCCACAGCGCCTCGCCGTTCTCGTGCACCGGCAGCGCCTTGTGGATGGCCTCGTGGACCCGGAACTGGCTCTCGTTGCCGGCCCGCGTGCCGTGCGCGACGGCGCGCAGTGCCTCGGCCGGGGTGCGCAGCGCGAGCACGCGCGCGACGGCGTCCCCGTACCCGGACTCCACAACGGCGGTGTCGACGATCCGGTCCAGGATGTCGCCCTTGCTGCCCACGCTGGCGAACACCGTCTTCGCCGCCACACCGGCCGCCGCGGCGATGTCCGCGACGGTCACGCGCGCGTAGCCGCGCTCGGCGAAGAGCGCGGCGGCCCGGTCGAGAATCAGTTCGCGGGTGCGTGCCGCGGCCTGCTCGCGGAGCGGTGAGACGTATGCGCGCTTCTGGGTCACGGGGATCATCCTAGTCAAAATGAGACCCGCTTTGACCTATTCATTGGGTGCTCAGTAACCTCAATATGCGCGGCCCACGATCACCCGCGCCACCGAACCGACCGACGCGGGCGAAAGGCACACGACAATGGCGATGGACGCCGTGGAACTGGCACACGGGCTCTTCCGGATACTCGAGACGGGCGACGCCGCCCTGGCCGCCGAGGTCGTCGGCGCGGACAACCACAACCGCGAGGCCGCGGTCGCCCCCGCGGCCTGCGCGATCCCGGGCCCCGCCGGGACCCTGGCCTCGGGCGTGTGGCTGCGGTCCGCCTTCGACGGCCTGCGCTTCCCGATCCTCGGGGTCGCGGCCAACGACCACCAGGTCTGGGTGCGGCTGCGCATGCAGGGCAGGCACACGGGCCCGTTCGTCCGCTTCAAGGACGGCGCGCTCGACCAGGCCGTCCCGCCCACCGGCCGGGAGGTCGACTTCGAGCAGGTGCACCTGCTCGACATCCGCGACGGCAAGGTGGTCCGCCACGAGGCCCTGCGCGACGACCTGACGATGCTCGGCCAGCTCGGCGTCTTCCCGCCCTCGCCGGCCGTCGCGCTGCGGGTCGCGGGGTGGAAGATCTCCGGGCGTGCCGCGCGCGCCGCCGCGGAGGTCACGGCGGCGGCCGAGAAGGCGGCACGCGCCCTGGACACCGCGGACACCGCGGGCGCCGCCGGCGGCCGGGGCTGACCAGGATGCTTGCGCCGCGGCAAGACGACGTTCACAATAGTTGCAGACGTTGACTATTGCAGACGTAGACGACTGGGAGGCCGCGATGACCGCGACGGATCCGGCCCTGACCGCACTCTCGCAGAGCTGGTACGCCCTCTCGGCCCTGCACGGCAGGATCGAGGCGCACATCGAGCGCGCCCTGCAGACGGGACACGAGCTGAGCGTGCGCGAGTACTCCCTGCTGGAGGTCCTCAGCCGCCAGCACGACGGACCGGGCGGCCACCTGCAGATGAAGCAGGTGGCCGAGGCCGTGGTGCTCAGCCAGAGCGCGACGACCCGCCTGGTGACCCGCCTGGAGGACCGGGGGCTGCTCAGCCGCTACCTGTGCGTCACCGACCGCCGCGGGATCTACACCGACGTCACCGGGCCCGGCCTGGCGCTGCTGGCCGAGGCCCGGCCGACCAACGACGCCGCGCTGCGCGACGCGCTGGACGAGGCCGCGAAGAATCCCGGCCTGGCCCCGCTGGTCAGGACGGTCGAGGAGTTGCGCCTCCCGGCCTCCGCCTGAGCCCCGGGCAGCACGCGGAGGCCGGTCGCGTTGCGCGACCGGCCTCAACTCACCGTGAGAAGCGCCGACGTTCACGGCACTACCAGGCACTAAGTCCCTTTTGCCGTCCCTTTTGCGGTCGTTTGTTCAGTCGTGTCAGGCTGGAATGTCCGGACATCGCCGAAGGGACACGTCATGAGGCTTGCCTCGATCCTTCCCGACCGCATCGGCCTGGGCACCGCCCCACTGGGCAACATGTTCCGCGCCGTACCGGACGAGGAGGCACGGGCGACCCTCCGTGCGGCCTGGGACCAGGGCATCCGCTACTACGACACAGCGCCGTTCTACGGAGCGGGCCTGGCCGAACTGCGCCTCGGTGAACTGCTGTCCCGGCAGTCCTCGGACACCTACGTACTGTCCACCAAGGTCGGACGGGTCGTGTTCGACGAGATGGGCGACCCCAGCGCCCGCGAGCACGAACTGGGCGACAAGGGCGGCCTGTTCGAGCACGGCCGGCCCAAGACGATGGTGACCGAGTACACCGCGGGCGCCACCGAGCGCTCGCTCGACGACAGCCTCAAGCGGCTGGGCACCGACCGCATCGACATCGTGTGGGTGCACGACATCGCCCAGGACTTCCACGGCGACGCGTGGCTGGAGAAGTTCGACGAGGCGCGCACCGGCGCCTTCCGGGTGCTCACCCGCCTCCGCGACGACGGTGTCATCAAGGCGTGGGGCATCGGCACCAATCGTGTCGAACCCATCGAGCTCGCCTTGGACTTGCAGGAACCGCAGCCCGACGGCTTCCTGCTCGCGGGCCGTTACACGCTCCTGGACCACGAGCGCGCCCTGCAGCGACTGCTGCCCGCCGCCCGGGAACAGGGCCTCGGCATGGTCGTCGGCGGACCCTACAGCTCAGGAGTGCTGGCCGGCGGCGACCACTTCGAGTACCGGCCCGCCTCCGCCGAAGTGCGCGAGAAGGTCCGGCGGATCAAGGAGATCGCCGACCGGCACGGCGTGGGGATCAAGGCGGCCGCGCTGCAGTTCCCGCTTGCCCATCCGGTCGCGTGCGCCGTCGTGCCCGGGGCGACCCGGCCGAGCCGCATCGCCGAGGACATCGCGGCGGCCCGGGAGGAGATCCCGGCCGCGTTCTGGCACGACCTGCGCGAGGCGGCGCTCGTCAGCCCCTTCGCGCCCCTGCCCGGCGGCGCCTGAACCGCCCGCCCCGCCGGACGTCCCGTCCCCGTGCACCGGTGCACCCAGCCGACGACACCAGGAGAACCCCCATGGCCTCGACTTCGGTGAGCCAGGTCGTCCCCGCGTCCCCCGAGCGCGTGTGGCAACTGATCGGCGGCTTCGGCTCGCTGTCCGAGTGGAACCCCTCCATCACCGAGACCGTCCTCATGGAGGGCGGGCGGGTCCGCCGCCTCCGCACCGCCGACGGCGAGGTCGTCGTGGAACGCATGCTGTCCTTCGACGAACAGCAGCGGACCTACGCCTACACCTTCGTGGAGACCCCGTTCCCCGCCACTGGGTACCTGGCCACGCTGCGGGTGCACGCGGTCCCCGGCGAGAAGGACGCGGCCGAGGTCCAGTGGTCCGGCCGCTTCGTCCCGCAGGGGGTCGCCGACGACGACGTGGTCGCCCTTTTCACCGGGGTCTACCGCGACGGCGTGGACGCCCTCCTCGAGGCACTCCAGGGCTGACCCGGCCCACGGACCACCCTGAAGCGGGACGGGCACCGGCGGTGTGTGCCCGCCGGTGCCCGCCCCGCCGTACGCCGCCGGTCAGGCGGCGGGCAGCGGCGCGTCCTGCGCCACCAGGCCCTGCGCCCGCAGGTCCTGCCAGAAGGCGGCGGGGACCGGCTCACGGAGGGCGGCGAGGTCCTCGGCGATACGGCCCGGCTTGGTGGCGCCCGGGATGACCGCGGCGGTCGCCGGATTGGCGAGCGCGAACTGCAGCGCCGCGGCCTTTATGCCGATGCCGTGCCGGTCGGCCAGGTCCCTGATCCGCCCGACCTTGGCGAGGATCTCCGGGGAGGCCTCCGCGTACTCGAAGTGCCGGCCGCCGGCCAGGACGCCGGAGCTGTACGGGCCGCCGACCACGATGCCGACACCGGCGGCCGCGGCGGCGGGCATCAGCCGCTGCAGGGCCCGCTCGTGGTCGAGCAGGGTGTAGCGGCCGGCCAGCAGGAAGGCGTCCGGGCGCGGTTCGTCGAGGTCGAGGGTGGTCTCCAGCGGCTCGACGCGGTTGACGCCGATGCCCCAGGCCTTGATCACGCCCTCCTCCCGCAGCCGGGACAGGGCGCGGAAGGCGCCGGTGCGGGCCTGTTCGAACATCTCCAGCCACGCGTCGCCGTAGAAGTCCTGCGCGATGTCATGGACCCACACGATGTCGACGCGGTCGGTGCGCAGGCGCTTGAGGCTCTCCTCGACGGAGCGCAGCGTGGCGTCGGCGGTGTAGTCGTTGACGATGGTGTTGGGGCGGCCGTGCTCGAAGAGGTTGCCCTTCTCGCCCAGTTCACGGGCCGCCGGTTCGACCTCGTCGAGAATGATGCGGCCGACCTTGGTGCTCAGCACGTACTCGTCGCGGGGCTTTCCGGCGAGGGCGTCGCCGAGCCGGATCTCGGCCAGGCCGGCCCCGTACAGCGGCGCGGTGTCGTAGTAGCGGATGCCCTGGTCCCAGGCCGCCTGGACGGTGGCGGCGGCCTCGTCCTCGGGGATGGCCCGGAACATGTTGCCCAGCGGGGCGGTACCGAAGCCGATCCGGTCGGGGAGGATACGGGCGACGTTCATGGGGGTCCTTCCGGGATGCGGTGGGGGTGGGGTGCGGTGGCGCGGGTGCCGCGGCCGCGGTGGGACGGGTCAGTGGCGGCCGGCGAGCGAGGGCCGCTCGTGGCCCCGGGAATCGGCGACGACCCTGCCGCGGCCGGCCCGGCCGTGTCCGCCGCGGCGCCGGTCGAGGCTCGCGGAGACCACGGCCAGGACCAGGGCGGAGCCGGTGAGCGCCGCGCCGACCAGGTTGGGCGCGGTGTAGCCGAGTCCCGCGGCGATGACGATGCCGCCCAGCCACGCGGACAGGGCGTTGCCGAGGTTGAAGGCGCCGATGTTCACGGCCGACGCGAGGGTCGGCGCCCCGGACGCCTGGTCGAGGACCCGCTTTTGGAGCGGCGGTACGGTGGCGAAGCCCAGGGCGCCGATCAGGAAGACCGTCACGGCGGCGGCGGGCCGACTGTGCGCGGTGAGGGTGAACAGGGCGAGCACGGCGGCCAGGGAGCCGAGCGCCGAGAAGAGCATCGGCATCAGGGCCCGGTCGGCGTACCTGCCGCCGATCAGATTGCCGACGACCATGCCGGCGCCGAACAGGACGAGCAGCCAGGTGATCGACGAGTCCGCGTAGCCGGCCACGTCGGTCATCATCGGCGCGATGTAGGTGATGGCCGCGAAGACGCCACCGAAGCCCAGCACGGTCATGGCCATGGCCAGCACGACCTGCACATTGCGGAAGGCGCCCAGTTCGTGCCGCAGGCTCACGCCTTCGGGCTTGGGCAGGTCGGGGACGAGTTTGGCGACGCCGGCCAGGCCGAGGACGCCGAGGGCCGCGACGAGCACGAAGGTCACCCGCCACCCGGCGCTCTGGCCGATGAACGTTCCCAGCGGCACGCCGACGACGTTCGCCACGGTCAGCCCGGTGAACATCAGCGCGATGGCGCGGGCCTTCTTCTCCGGCGCGACCAGTTCGGCGGCGACCACCGAGCCGATGCCGAAGAAGGCCCCGTGGGTGAAGGAGGCCAGGATGCGGCCGGCCAGCATGACGCCGAAGACCGGGGCGAAAGCGGACACCAGGTTGCCGGCGACGAACAGCGCCATGAGCAGCATGAGCATGTTCTTGCGCGACATCTTGGTGCCCAGCAGCGTCATGATCGGCGCGCCGAGCATGACCCCGAGGCCGTAGCCAGTCACCAGGAGGCCGGCGGTGGGAACGGACACGCCGAAGTCGGAGGCGACCTGCGGCAGCAGGCCCATGATCACGAATTCGGTGGTTCCGATCCCGAAGGCCCCGATGGCGAGGGCCAGGAGCGCGATGGGCATGGTGGGGACCTCTCAAAGATTGCGATGGCGCCTAGCGTGCGTCCACAATATTTGCACGCGCCGCATAACGTCAAGCGCGGCCCATCCGTAGCGGCGCAACCGCCCCGTACGCGCACATGCGGCGCACGCACCCTGCCCACGATCCTACATATACGGCGTTTGCAAATACCGGTGAACGCAAATAGCGTGGAGCCGGAAGCGCGGAAGGTTCCCCCCTCCGCCCGGACGTTCACCCGTCCGCACTCGCCCCCACGGTTCCGCCGGGCCGTGACGCGAAAGGATCAGCGCCATGACCACACCCATCCCTCACGTCCCTCACATCACGCTCAACAACGGCGTGACCATGCCGCAGCTCGGTTTCGGCGTCTTCCAGGTGCCCGACGACGAGACGGCCGCCGCCGTGACCACCGCACTGGAGAGCGGCTACCGCAGCATCGACACCGCCGCGATCTACGGCAACGAGACCGGCGTCGGCCGGGCGCTCGCCGCCTCCGGCATCCCCCGCGACGAGCTGTTCGTCACCACCAAGCTGTGGAACGCCGACCAGGGGTACGACAGCACCCTGGCCGCCTTCGACGCCTCCCTCTCCCGGCTGGGCCTCGACCACGTGGACCTCTACCTGATCCACTGGCCCGCGCCCGCCCACGACCGCTACCAGGACACCTGGCGCGCCTTCGAGAAGATCCACTCCGAGGGGCGGGCACGCGCCATCGGCGTCTCCAACTTCGAGCCCGCCCATCTGCGGCGCCTGATGGACGACAGCGCCGTCACCCCGGCGGTCAACCAGGTCGAGCTGCACCCGCGGCTGCAGCAGCGCGAACTGCGCGCCTTCCACGCGCGGCACGGCATCGCGACCGAGGCCTGGAGCCCGCTCGCGCAGGGCGCGCTGCTCGGGGACCCGGCCGTCACCTCCATCGCCGGCCGCCTGGGCAGGACGCCCGCCCAGGTGATCCTGCGCTGGCACCTCCAGCTCGGCAACGTCGTCATCCCGAAGTCCGTGACGCCCGAGCGCATCCGCGAGAACCTCGACGTCTTCGGCTTCGAGCTCACCGACGCCGACATCGCCGCGATCGACGCCCTCGACGACGGCGGCCGCATCGGGCCGGACCCCGACACCTTCAACTGACCGGCGCGAGGCCCCGCACGGGGCCGCCCGAGCGCTTCCGCCACCGGCGACGCACCGTCCGCCGCCCGCCCCCGACGGCGGGCGGCCGTCGTTCCGGCGCCGCACGGTGCGTGGATGCGGTCACCAGCGCAGCGCGTCCTGTCCGCCGACGTGTCCGACGCGACGCTGGTGCGGGATCTGATCGGGACGCCGGGCCCGCCGCGCAGCGCGGCGGCGCGACCCGCCGGCCCCGTGCGCAGGGGCGACGCCGGCGATCACCGTGGTGGCACAGAGCAGCGCCGCGGAGAAGGTGTTGACCGCGCCGCCCGCCAACACGGCGCCGATGAGGGCACCGAGCGCACCGCCGGTCAGTGCCGCGCCGAAAACGATCCCGCGAGTCTTCAATTCCACGAAGAATCACTCCCTTTCGCCTTCGTCACCACATTTGCCCCGCTCTGGGGCCGGTTATTCCAAGGATCGTCTCCCCGGGTGAACCTGTGGGCGGCGCCCGTCGAACGGGGGATCCGGCGCATGCCGCTCCCCGGCCAGGGCAGACGCGTCACGCGGGACGGGCCCGCCCGGAGCCCCGGAACACAGCGGACGGGAAACGCGATGGAGGAGCAGCGTACGGTGACGGGCGGCGGACTCCCCGGCGGCCGGGGCCCGCGGCCGGCGGACGGCCGGTACAGGGCGGCGGAGTTGCTGGTCGTGGCGCGCCGCACCGCCGTGGCGCTGTGGGACGAGGACGCCTCGGAGAAGGCCGCAGCCCTCACGTACTACGGCGTACTGACGCTCTTCCCCGGCATGCTGCTGACGGTGTCGGTCATCGGCCTGGCCGACGCGTCGGCCACGGGCGACCTCATCGCGCGGGTGAGCGCCCTCGCCCCCGCCGGGTCCGGGGAGATGCTGGCGCACACCATGCGGGACGTGGCGCGGGAGCGGTCGGCGGCCTGGGTGCTCGCCATCGCCGGCGCGACGGCCGCGTTGTGGTCCGCGGTGAGCTATCTGGCCGTTTTCCGGCGGGCGTTGCACGCGATGAACCGGGTGCGGGACCACCGGCCGTCCTGGCGCACGGCGCCGCGCATCGCGGTGACGGCCTCGGTGCTGCTGACCCTGCTGGCCCTGGGCCCGCTGACCCTGATGCTCACCGGCCGGCTGGCCCGGCGGTCCGGGGAACTGCTCGGGGTGTCCGGAGTGGCGGTGACAGCGTGGAACGTCCTCAAGTGGCCGTTGCTGCTGTGCCTGACGACGCTGCTGGTGCTGGTGCTGTTCCGTTCCGGGCCGCCGCAGGTCCGGCCGGTGCGGGTCATGCTGCCCGGTGGTGTGCTCGCGGTCCTGCTGTGGCTCGCGTCGACCCCCGTGCTGACGCTGTACGTGTCGCACGTCGGGACGTACAGCCGCCTGTACGGGCCGCTGGCGGGCACGGTGGTGTTCCTGATGTGGCTGTGGGTGTCCAACCTCGCGCTGCTGAGCGGCGCGCACTTCAACGCGGAGCTGCGGCGCCACCGGACGGCCGCGGCCGGGTCCGCGCCCGCGCCCCGGGACGCGGCGCGATCACGTCGGCCCTGATCTGCCGCATGGGGCTGCTGACCACGCGGTAGCGGCCGTTGGGCAGCCGGGCGGCGCGGGTGATGTGCACGGTGAGCGGGCCCGCCCACTCGTAGTCCCGGCGTTCGGCGTGCCGCTGGAGCGCGTCGGTGAGCGCCTCCCCCACCCGTTCGCGGTCCGGGCCCAGTTCCTCGTGGACGGGGGCGGCCAGTTCGACGGTGTAGACGTTGGGCACCACCACCCGGCTGGCACTGCACACCACGGCGTGGCCGTCGCACTCGCGCCGCAGCGCGTCGAGGAGTTCCACGGGCTCGTGATCGAAGACCTTGGCGTGCAGCGCCTGCTCCCAGCGCTCGATCGCCCTTTCCCAGCGTCGCAGCATCCCCATGTCCTCGCGCCTGCCCGGCAAGGCGGTCCTGATGCCGCCGGCCCGCGACAGCGGCCGGAAGCAGGCGGTGGTACGACGGGCCGCGGGCGGGGCGTCAGTGCTCGCGCCGGAGGGCGACGACGGCCATGTCGTCGCCCAGCGGACCGTGGGCGTGGCCCAGCAGGTCCCGGGTGACCGCCTGCACCAGGGTGGCCGGACCGCCCGAGCAGTTCAGACCGGCGGCGCGTTCCAGCAGCGGGTAGAAGCCGCCCTGGGCGTCCCGGGCCTCGGTGAGCCCGTCGGTGTAGAGCAGCAGCTGGTCGCCGCGGACGAACGGGAAGGTGCTGGGGTCGTACGTGCTCTCGACCAGGGCGCCGAGGCCCAGCGGTGGGGCGGGGTCCGCGACGGCGAGGAGGGTCGCCCGGCCCTCGTGCAGCAGCAGCGGGGGCAGGTGGCCGCAGCTGACCACATGGACGCAGGGCTCGTCGTCGGGGATCTCGACGACCGCGGCGGTCACGAACCGCTCCCCCACGTCGGCCTCGGCCGAGGCGTCGACGAACTCGGCCAGTCCCCAGCGCACGCTGCCCTCCAGCGAGGCGACGAGTTCCGGCAGCGGCTCCTGGCGGTGGGCCGCCGCGCGGAAGGCGCCGAGCACAGTCTCGGTCTCGCCCAGCAGGTTCAGTCCCTTGCCGCGCACGTCCCCGATGAGCAGGCGCGTGGCGTTCGTGGTGCGGGCGACCGCGTACAGGTCGCCGCCGACCCGGGCGCCGTCGCCGGCCGAGCGGTAGGCGGAGGCGATCGTCAGCGGCCCCGAGCGGCCGGGCAGCGGCCGCATGACGACCCGGTGGGCCGCCTCCGCGATCCGGCGCTCACCGGCCAGCTCGTGCCGTCCCCGCTCGGTCGACAGGGCGAAGACCACCAGCAGCACCGACACCATCACCAGGGACGCCAGCTGGACCAGGACGTTCTCGGTGGTCAGGGCGGACCGCTCGGCGCCCGCGGCGATCAGGGCGAGCACCGCGAGCAGCGCGGTCAGCGCGCCGCGCAGGGGCCCGGCGAAGGCGGCGACCAGCGCCACCGGCACCACCAGGACGTGCGCGATGTGGATGTTCATCGGGAGGAAGAGATCGGCCACCGGCACGGCCACGATCAGCAGCGCTGCCATGACGGTGATGACGCCGTCACGGGAGCACGCCGCGGTGGCCTCCCCGCTCCCCGCGTCACGGGGACGGTCACGCCACCACGCGTCCATCCTGGCTCCTTCCCTGCCGGTCCGGCCCGGGCCCGGTGCGACGGCACCAACCATCGTGCAGGGCATCCCACACATTGGCCAAATGTTTCTGTTCCCGGCAAAAAACACCATATCCGGCAGCCCTGGGGGCGCGGCGGGGTAGGGATCGAGCGTGATCCGGGTACTGGTCGTCGACGACGAGGCACTGATCCGCACGGGTTTCCAGCACATCCTCGACGCGGCGGACGACATCGAGACGGTCGCCGCGGTGCCCGGGGGACGGGCCCTGCGGGCGGTGGACGAGCTGCGCCCGGACGTCGTGCTGCTCGACATCCGCATGCCCGACGTGGACGGGCTCACCATCCTCGCCGAGATCCGCAGGATGCCCGCGCCCCCCGTGGTGGCGATGCTGACCACCTTCGACACCGACGAGTACGTCACCGCCGCCCTCCGGGCCGGGGCGGCCGGCTTCCTGCTCAAGGACACCGACCCCGAGCAGCTGGCGTACCTGGTGCGGAACCTGGCCGCCGGCGGGGTGGTGCTCGCCTCCGCGGTCACCCGTACCGTCGTGGACGGCTACCTGGAGGGCGAGGAGCAGACCACCGCGGCGCACGCGGTCGCCGGGCTGACCGACCGGGAGCGCGATGTGCTCGTGCTGGTCGCCGAAGGGCTCTCCAACGCCGACATCGGCAACCGGGTGCACCTGAGCACCGGCACGGTGAAGGACCATGTCAGCGCCATCCTGACCAAGCTGGGGGTGGGCAGCCGTGTGCAGGCCGCGCTGCTGGCCGAGCGCGCGGGACTGCTGCGGCACCGGCACGGGGAAGGGCGCACACCGTGAATCGGGCTGCCGGCACTCAGGCCACGTAGCGGCTGACGCGGGTCGCCCTGTTCAGGACGGACTCCAGGGGCCCCCGCCGGAAGAAGGACATCCAGACCACGGCCAGCAGCACGGCCGCAGCGCTGAACGCCAGCAGGACGCCCATCGGCGGACCGGGCAGGTCGCCTAGGTTCAGGCCCAGTGCCGTGACGGCGAGGATGTGCAGGACGTAGACCGTCAGCGACATCGAGCCGACCGCGACCACCGGCATCGCCACCCGCCGGACGGCGCGCCACCGGGCGACGGCGTCCGTGCAGACCACGAGCACCAGCAGGGCGACACCCGTGCCGGCGATCGCCGAGAGGGTGGTCTCGCTGTGCGGGGAGGCCGCCCACAGCCACGACGCGCTGTCGCCGTCACGGCTCGGGAAGCCCGCGGCGTCCGACCACCAGGCCGACCGCGCGCCGCCGCGCACCGCGTCCTGCCCGAACATGGAGATTCCCGGCACCACGCCGGGAATCAGGTGCAGCGCCAGCCATGATCCGCCGTAGCCGACCAGGGCCAGCGCTCCACCTGCCATCGCCAGCCGCGCACGAACGGCCGCCGACCGGAGGTCGAGACGGGCAACCGCCATGCCGGCGATGAGGAACGGCACCCACGCGAGGACGGGATAGTCACCGGTGAACATCAGCCCGATGACACCGTCCGTGCCGCCGACGTGGGCCAGGGGGTCGTGCCGCATGACCGCCTCGGCCCACGAGCCCTGATCGATCGAGCGCTGCACCACGAAGAGCACCTGGGGCAGCACCAGCACACTGCCCGCCGCGATCGCCGCGAGAGCGGCGGGGCGCAGCCGGTACAGCGGGAGAACGAGCAGGAAGCACACGCCGTAGTACGCCAGGATCACCTCGATCGAGGTGCCGAGCATCGTCAGCGCGGTGCCCAGGGCCACCAGGACCACAGCGCGGATCACCACCCGGACGACCGCCTGCCGGCCGGCCCTGCCGGTCGCGGGGGTCTGCCGCCCGGTGAGGAGGACGACCGAGAAACCTGCCAGGAAAGCGAAGAGGGCCGACGACCGGCCCTGCGCCAGTTCCATCAGCCAGCCCCGGAATCCGCCGACCTCGGGGTCCGGGCCCACATGGGCCGCGTACATTCCGAGGACCGCGAGTCCACGCGCGAGATCCACACCCACCATGCGCCCCACCGGAGTCTTTCCGGAGATGGCTTCCGGGGCGCCGGTGGGAGCCGCCCGCTCCGCTACCGGTCGCCCCGGGGCCGACACGGTGAAGAGAACATCGTGCGCCATGTCTCGATGGTCCCCGGGCGGGACCGCCGGCCGGTATCCGGCAGGCGTCCGGTCCTGCCCCGCCGGGCGGAGGGTGCCCGCCCCCCGCCGCCTGGCGGGACCCCGCGGCGGGGGCCGGGCGCGCGCCGGGCACAATGGCCGCGCATGAGCCCTTGGTTCGAGCAACAGCCGTACGGGGACGGCCTGATCCGCCTCACCGAGCCGCATGTCCACGAGATCCTCAAGGCCAATGTGTGGTGGCTCCGGGGCACGGACCGCGATGTCGTGGTGGACGCCGGCCTGGGCGTCGTCGCGCTGCGTGACGGAGTGCCCGCGCTCTTCGCGCGCGACCCGCTGGCCGTCCTCAGCCACGCGCACCTGGACCACGTCGGCGGGGCGTACGAGTTCCGCGAGCGGGCCGGGCACCCCGCCGACGCCGCCGCCCTGGCTGCGGGCGTTCCGGCGAGCCTGGACGGGCCGGAGCTGGCGCGCCTGCTCGGCGCCGGCGAGGTGGGGGCGGACTTCCCCGACCGGATGATCGACGCCCTCCCCGGGCCGGGGTACGACCCGGCGGCGTACCGCGTCGCCCCGGTGACGCTGACCCGCACCGTCGAGGACGGGGACCGCATCGACCTCGGCGGCCGGTCCCTCACCGTCCTGCACCTGCCGGGGCACACCCCCGGGTCCGTCGCGCTGCTGGAGGAGCACACCGGGGCGCTGTACTCCGGTGACGTCGTCTACGACGGACACCTGGTCGACGACCTGCCCGGGTCGGACGTGGCCGCCTACCGGCGCAGCGCGGAGCTCCTGTGCGGGCTGGAGGTGTCCGTGGTCCACCCCGGCCACGGCCGCAGCTTCGACCGGGAGCGGCTGCACCACATCGCGCGGACGTACCTGCGCAGGACGGCCGGGGACGGCGAACAGCCCCTGACCGCACAGTAGGCCGTGTCCTCACTCCCCAGCCACCGCTGGGAGGTGCCCCCACCCCAGCCACCGCTGGGCGGCGCGCCCGGGCACGGCACTCAGCCGGCCTTCGGCCCGGGGGGAGTTGCCGCACCGTCCGAGCCGCCGGACCGCGCCGACCGCGAAACGGCTCTGCGTCCTGCGATGCACCCCACCTGGGGGCACCCCGGAACTCATGTGGGGCCGCGGCCTCGCCGTCACCCGGGCCAGGTGCCCGTCAGCCGCCGCACGCCTGTCGCGCCGGCCCGGTCGACGGCGGCCTTGACGGTGGCGAAGACCGCGCCGCGCAGGGCGGCGGCGATCAGGACCTCCCGCCACCCGCGCTCCTCGTCGGTGGCCTTGGGCGCCTCACCCTCATGCCCGAGCAGCTTCCACGCCCTCGTGAACAGCGCTCCGGCCACGGCGCCGCCGAGGGCACCCAGGGCGAGCCCCACCGGCCGGTACAGCATCCCGGATGCCCTCATGACCCGGCCTCACCGCCCGGTGCGGCGCACGGCCAGGTAGATCAGCACGATGCCCGAGACGACGGCGAGGATCCGGTCGCGGTGGCGGCCCGCGACCACAACGGCCTTCCGGGCCCGCTCCGGTGTGTGCTCGTGCACGCGCTCCAGCGCCTGGGCGAGCGTGTCCTCGGCCTGCGCCGCCTGTTCGCCGATCCGCTGCCGCGTGGCGGCAGCCCGTTCCCGCGGGTGCGCCGTCGCTTCGGCACGGGCCGCGAACCGGGCGACCGCGCCGCCGAGTTCCTGCCGGGCCCGCGCGGCGTCCGCGCGCCATCGCCCGGGCGCCTCTTCCCTGTCCGGCATGGCTCCGCCCTTCCCGTGGTCCCGGCCGAACCGGCCCTCGCACCGCCGGCCGGACGGTACTGACGGATCGTCAGCGGAGATTCCCCGCCCCTCGGCCCTCACTGCCCGGCTACCCCTGGCCGGGCACGGCATGCGGGGGGAGGCGCCACTACGGGCGCAGCTCCGGCGGCTCCTTCTCCCGGCCGAGGTCGGTCTCCACGTCGTAGCCGACCGGCCCGTGCCCCGAGCCGGGGTGGGCGATGTCCGCGCCGAGGTCGAACGCGGCCTCGTCGACCGTCTCCGTCAGCTCGTCCTCCTCGTGCTTCCGCACGGCCTCCCAGTGGTGTTCGGCGATCCGCGCGACGAGGCCGCGGACCCCTTCGTGGTGTCCGTCGGCGGGACGTTCGTCATGGCTCATGCCCCCATGTTCCGCTGCCGTACCGGAGCGGAACAACCAACCCCCGGTGAAACTCCCTTCCGTCTCCGGCCCTGCAAGCCCGGCGTCGGTGCCGTGGCCTACGCTCACCACGCAGGGATGATCAAGGAGAGGGGCCAGGGGTGGGGAACGACGTGCGCGGGCGGTGCCCGCAGTGCGGGGCGGAACTGCCGTCGGACGACCGGTTCGTGGTGTGGTGCGTGGAGTGTGCGTGGAACGTGCGGGGCGGAGCCGACGAGTCCACGGACGACGCCGGCCGCATCGACAGGTTCCGGCGGCGTCTTTCACGGGCCTACGGCGAGGAGTTGTTCGGCCGGATGACGTCGGCGCGGCCGCCGCGCCCGGGACGAGGCGCCGCGTACGCCGCGGCGCTCGCGCTCTCCGCCTTCATCCACCTGCTCACACTGGCCATCGCGGCGAGCGGCGTGTGGCTCGCGGTATAGGGCTGGGAGGCGGGTGTCCCGGTCGTCGTGGGGACCCTGCTGCTGGGACTGGCATGGCTGATGTGCCCGCGGCCGGCACGCATGCCGGACGGCATACAGGTGCACCGTGCGGACGCGCCCGCGCTGTACGCGCTCCTGGACGAGGTCGCCGACAACCTGGGGGCTTCGCGCGCGCACGTGGTCGTGGTGGATCCGGCGGCGAACGCCTCCGTGACGGTGGTGGGGGTGCGGCGCCGGACGGTCCTGACGATCGGACTCGGGCTGTGGGACCCGCTGACCCCGCAGCAGCGGGTGGCGCTGCTCGGCCACGAGTTCGGACACCTGGTCAACGGCGACTCCCGGCACGGGCCGTTCATCGGCTCCGCGTGCAAGGCCCTCGCACAGTGGTACTACCTGCTGCGCCCGAGCCGCGACACCAGGGGCATGGGGCCGGTCGAGTACGTTTCGCGGCTGTTCCTCTTCCCTCCCGCGTACGCCGCGCTGCTGCTCCTGTACGTGCTGGACCACCTGACGCTGCGCACCTCCCAGCAGGCCGAGTACCTCGCGGACGACTTCGCCGCACGAACCGGCTCCTCGGCGGCCGCGATGGAGTTGATGGACCGCCTGTTGCTGGCCGACGCCTTCCAGTTCTGGCTGGAGCGGCAGAGCGTCTCGGCCAGGACGACGCACCAGGGCACGCGCGGCCCCGGGGAACCCGACGAGGCGGTCTGGGAGCGGCTGGCGGCATACGTGGCCTCGATCCCCTCGCACGAGGTCGAACGGCGCCGCCGGGTGTCGGTCCTGACCGCCCACGCCCAGAACAGCACGCACCCGCCGACCCACCTGCGCAGGGCCGCCCTGGCCTCCCGGGAGCACCGGGATGCCGCCATCGTGCTGGACGTCGCGCGGGCCAAGGAGATCGACGCGGGGCTCGCGCCGGCGCGCCGGGAGCTCGGCCGGAAGGTGCTGCGCGGCTGAGAAGGCAGGGCGCGGCCGCGGCGCGTGCCATGATGCGGGGCGGACAGGCACAGGGACGGCCCTGTGCGGCGCGCGGCATTGCACGGGGTGCGGACATCATGGGACCAGGGCCGGCACGACAACAGCCGCCGGCGGCCGCCGACGCGGCCGCGTCCTCGGTCGCCGCACCGGTCTCCGGCCGGACAGCGCGCCCGTGGGACCGGGGACGGTGGCGGACTTGGCTGTTCGTCCTGGCCGTGGTCGCGCTGCTGGCGCAGATGGCCGTCGCGATGGTGACGACCGCCGTGCAGCAGACCCCCACGATCGACGAGCCCGTGTACGTGGGCACGGCGGAGGTCTACCTGCACGAGCACAGCCTGCGCTTCAACCCCGAGCACCCGCCGCTCGGCAAGCTCGTCGTGGCGAGCGGGCTGGCGTTCACCGACGTGCACTTCGACGGCGGATTCACCGGGAACCAGACGCAGCTGGGGCGCCGCGTCCTGTACGAGTCGGGCAACGACCCGTGGCGGGTGATGCTCGCGGCGCGCCTGCCGGTGATCGTGCTCACGCTGCTGTTCGGGCTGGTGGTCCTGGCGTTCGCGCGGGACCTGTTCGGCCCGGCGGGAGCACTGCTCGCCGTGGCGCTGTACGCCTTCTCCCCCGATGTCGTCGCGCACGGCTCGCTGGCCACCCTGGACGTGCCCGCGGCCGGATTCGTACTGACGGCGGCCTGGTGCCTGTGGCACGCCCGCCAACGGCCGCGCCTGTGGCTGCCCTTCGCCGGCGCGGCGCTCGGCGCGGCCCTCGCCACCAAGATGAACATGCTGGCCGTGGTGCCGGTGGTGCTGCTGCTGGCCGCCGTCGACCAGGCGAGGAAGGGTCGCTGGGCGCGCGGTCTCGTGGCGGCGGCGGGCGTCGCACTGGTCGCGGTGGCGGTGGTGTGGGCCGCCTATCTCGCCGTGGACCCGCGGCTGCGGTGGACGACGCCGGACGGGGTGCCCGCGGTCCACGGACTGCGCGGGCTGGTGACGTCGCTGCTGCCGTTCCCCGAGGCCTACCGGGACGGGATGCGGCTCCAGTTCGGCTTCGAGAACGCCACCTGGGACGGCTTCCTCTTCGGCCGGCACTATCACGGGGCGCTGTGGTACTACCTGCCGGCGGCGCTGCTGGTGAAGACGCCGCTCGGCATGCTGGCCCTGTGGGCGGCGGGTGCCGGCGTGCTGCTCGCCGTGCGCCGGCTGCGGCCCGCCGCGGCGTACGTGCTGCTGCCGCCGCTGGTGCTGCTCGCCGCGGCGATGACCGGGTCACGGGATCTGGGCGTCCGCTACGCGGTGTTCGTGCCGGTGTTCGGGGCGGTGGCGGCCGTGGGGGTCACGGCCGTGCGGCGGCGGTGGGTCGGGCCGGCGGCCGTCGCGCTGGCCGCCTTCACCGCGGTCAGCTCGCTGCGGACGTTCCCCCTCTACCTGCCGTACTCAAACGAGGCGTTCGGCGGTCCCGCGGCGACGCATCTGCGCCTGCACGACTCCAACGTCGACTGGGGCCAGGACCTCGGGCGGCTCGCGGACCGGCTGAGGGAACGCTATCCGGGCGAGCGGGTCTGGCTGGTCTACAAGGGCAGCGGCGTGCCGTCGTCCTACGGCATCACGTCACGGTTTCCGCTGGCCGTGCCCCCGGACAAGGTGCACGGCCTGCTCGTCGTGTCCGACTCCTCGGTCGCCAAGGCCGAGGGCCCGCTCGCCGTGCTCCTGGCGGACGCCGTGCCGGTCGACGAGGTCGGACACTCCATCACCATCTACCGGCGCTGAACGCCGGGCCGTGGGCCCGGCGTCCGGCGTCCGGGCCGCTCGGCTCAGGGCTTGCGGGCCACCATGCCGTAGACGTTGATGTCGGCGTCCGTCACGTCGTTGATGTCGTTGTAGCGGATCTTGTCGATGTCCTCCATGCCCTCGATGAACGCCGGGTCCATGTCCGTGGTGGAGGCACCGGTGTCCGGGGAGTGGTCCGGACGCCAGTGGTGGACGGGGACGAGCCCGGGCTCGATCAGTTCGAGGCCGTTGTCGCTCACGAAGCGCAGGACCTCGGCGTGCGGCCGGAGCACGAAGGAGAAACCCCGGTCCTGGTAGGTCTTGGCCACCTTGGCGATCTGCTCGGCGTTCAGGTCGGAGGTGAGGTGCGTCAGGATCACATGGCTGCCCGAGGGCAGGGCGTCCACGAGGTGCTTGACGACGCCGTACGCCTCGTCGTCCTCGACGAAGTGCAGCACGGCCACCAGCACCAGGGCGATCGGCTGGTCGAAGTCGAGTGTGCGGGCGGCCTGTTCGAGGATGGTGGCCGGGTCGCGCAGGTCCGCGTCGATGTAGTCGGTCCGGCCCTCGGGGCTGGAGGCGAGCAGGGCGCGGGCGTGCGCGAGGACGACGGGGTCGTTGTCGACGTACACCACGCGGGCGTCGGGGCTGATCCGCTGGGCGATCTGGTGGACGTTCTCCTGGGTCGGCAGACCGGTGCCGATGTCCAGGAACTGACGGATGCCCACCTCGCCCGCGATGTGGTGCACCGCGCGGCGCAGGAGGTCCCGGTTGTGCCGGACGTCGAGGTAGCCGCGCGGGTTGGCGGCGAGGGCGGCCGCCGCGGCGTCGCGGTCGACGGGGTAGTTGTCCTTGCCGCCGAGGAACACGTCGTAGACGCGGGCCGGGTGGGCCTTCGTCGTGTCGATGCGCTTGCGGAGCTGCTCGGCGGACTCGTAGGCGGTGGAGGCCTCGCTGTCATTGCCCATGGGACCATCCCCTGAAACTCGAAAAATCGAAAAAACCGATCCGATCAACAGACAACTTACCCGGTCTGGCCGCGAGTTGGTGCCCCGCCTCCCCCACTGGTCACAGCGGTGCCCGCGGGATCCACGGCACCGGCACGACGGGCGGCGAGGGCCTTCAGCGACCAGGCCAGTTCGGGAGCGGCGGACTCCGGCGCCGGCCAGCCGTTGACCGTCGCGAGCAGCGTGGCGTAGCGCTCCCGACGCGGGTCGTCCGCGGCCGCCAGCAGGGCGGGCAGCCGGCCGCTCAGGACGCCGTCGTCCGCCGCGCCCAGCGCCTCGGCGCAACCGGCGGTCAGCGCCGCCACGACCGGCTCGGCCCCCGCGGACAGCGGATCGACTCCCGCCGCGACCGCCGGGCCCACCCGGTCCCGGACCACCGCGACCAGGTCGCGGCGCGGCAGCCCGTCACCGGCGCGGGCACGCCGGGCCGTCAGGTCCTCGGCCAGGGCGCGCAGCCGCGCGCGGAAGGCCTCGTCCTCGGCGAGTCCGGCCAGTTCCACCCACGCGCGGAGCTGTTCCGGCGTGGGGTCGTCGGGCAGTTCGGGCGTCAGCGTGCGTCGGACACCGGCGACCGCGGGGTCCGTGAGGCCGCCGAGCACGGCGTCCAGGAAGCCCTCGATCACCCGGTTCCGCTCCTCGGCGGTCAGCATGGCCAGTCGGTTCAAGCGATCCATCTCCTCGGGTGTGGCCCGGTGTTCGGCGACCGTCGTCAGCACGGCACGCCGCAGGTGCAGCACCCGGATCTGCGCCGCCAGCGCCTCCGCGTGGGCAGCGGCCACCTCGGGAAGCGTGAGTTCGCGGTCCACGACCTTGCGGATCGTGGCGAGGTCCAGTCCGAGGTCCCGCAGGGTCCGCACCAGCTCCAGGCGGGCGAGTGCCCGCGCGTCGTACAGCCGGTAGCCGGCCGCGCTGCGGCCGGCGGGGACCACGATCCCGCGGTCGGACCAGGACCGGACGGTCTTGACCGTCAGCCCCGTGTGCCGGGCGAGGTCGCCGATCGTATGGAACGTGCCGTCGTGCATGCCCCCACCCTCGCGTCTCCCCCAGGGGGAGACTCAAGCGGTTTGGGGGACGCCGTCCGGCACGTCGCGCTGCCAGCGGCGCTCACCGTCCTGCCAGAGGCCGGTCGGGGCGAGGC
The DNA here is from genome assembly GCF_040644455.1 of Streptomyces sp. NPDC046977. Lineage (NCBI taxonomy): Bacteria > Bacillati > Actinomycetota > Actinomycetes > Kitasatosporales > Streptomycetaceae > Streptomyces > Streptomyces sp. NPDC046977. The sequence continues at coordinate 62,968 of NZ_JBEYWO010000004.1, read as the reverse complement.
CGCACGCGCGGGCGACGGAGGCGGAGGCGTGGTGGTCGGGGTGGATGTACGCGACGACCGTGCGGACGCCACGGGAGACCAGCCGGCCGGTCAGGGCCCGGGCGGCCTCGCCGGCGAGGCCCCGGCCCTGCCAGGGCGTGCCGACGACCCAGGCGATCTCGGCCTCGGGGCCCACGGCCCCCGGGGACAGCGTCGCCTGGACGTAACCGGTCAGGCACCCCTCGTCGCGCAGGCGGAGCACCCAGGTGAGCCAGGAGACCGCCGGGTCGGGGGAGCCGGCCAGCACGCGCCGGTAGCGGGCGCGCAGTTCGTCGAGCGTCTCGGGCCTGCCACCGATGAAGGTGTGCAGGGCGGGGTCGGACAGCACGCGGGCCATCTCGTCGGCATGGCCGGCGCGCAGCGGCAGCAGGTCGAGGCGGGCGGAGCGCGGGACGCCGTCGACGGCGACGCACACGCCGACAACCCGCTCGCCGTCCACCCACCCACGGGCGCCGAACCGCACGCGGCGGCCGTCCACGGCCGTCACCAGGTGCAGGCCGGACACGCCCGTGCCGCGGGCGAGAACGATGTCCCCTGCCGCGACCCGCGCCGGATCGGCCGGGGCCACGACCACCCGCTCACCGCCGTGCAACGGCGGCGGCACGGCGCCGGCCGCGCAGCCGAACTCCACGGTGTGCCCGGCGGCGACCCGCTCCGCGACGTCCTCCAAGGTACCCATGACCCCGATCATGCCCGGTCCCCGCGGGCTCCCGCGGCGGCACCGCGCCGGGCGAGCGGAGCGCACGCGGCGCGGTTACCGGGACCGCCCGCCATCCGCGTGCGGCACAGGCCTCCAACGCCCGCACCCCGACAGCGACGGCACCACCCTGAGCCTGCCCGCCAGCAGAGCCACACTCGCCGGACAGGCACATCCCAGCCACGCACGGCCCGGCCCGCCGACTCCCAGGGCGGCACCACGCCCAGCGGGCGAATCGCTCGCGGCGCGGTTACCAGAACCGCCCGCCACCCGCGTGCGGCACAAGCCGCCAACGCCCGCACCCCGACAGTGACCGCACCACCCTGAGCCCGCCCGGCAAACGGATCGCCCGGGGTGCCGGCACATCGGGCCGCGATCACTGGACGGGTACGTCCGGGTACGGCGGAGCCGCCCGTCATCCATGCCGACCCGGGCGGCCAACTCCCGCGCCCGGACGGCGACGGCACCGCCCCGTCAGCGGAACCGCACCCCACGCCCGCGCGACAGGCACCTCCCGGCACAGCGGAGCCGCCCCTCACCCGCGGGCGGCGCGAGCCGCCAGCTCGCGCGCCGCGGCGGCCACCGCGCCGCCCTGGGCACGCCCCGTCAGCGGATTGCTCGGGGTGTAGTTCAGCGTGACGCCCGCCTGGGCGCAGCGGGCCGCGATCGCCGGGGAGGCGCGTTCGGCGAGGGCGGCGATGGTGAGCGAGGGGTTGACGGTCAGGGAGGTCGGGACGGCGGAGCCGTCGGTGACGAAGATGCCCGGGTGGGAACGGAGTTCGTGCAGGTCGTCGAGGGCGGACAGGGCGGCGGAGTCGCCGGTGCGGCACGAGGCGAGGGGGTGCGCGGTCACCGTCCCCGTGACGTGCTCGTCCCAGGGGCGTACGGTCGCGAGCCCGTCCTTCTCCAGCACGGACCGCAGATGGGCGTCGGCCGCGTCCCAGCCGCGGCGCGTGCCGGCGCCGGGGGCGAAGCGCATGGTGCCCAGGCCGATCCCGTTGGCCAGGCGCGTGAAGCTGCCGGTGAGGGGCGGCGCGCCGAAGCGGCCCTCGGTCTCGTCCTCCGTCATGGCGAGCACGGTCAGCCAGGAGCGCCACCGCGCCCGCATCCGCTTCTTGTCCACGCCGGACCACAGCCCCGCGGCGGTCTGCGCGAGGGTGTTGGTGACGGTGGGGAAGTAGATCTGCTGGAGCGTGAAGCGGGTGAACTCAGGTGCGGCGGCGTCCAGTCGGTCGTAGGAGGCGGCGGTGATCGGCATGCCGATGGGCAGGCCCTCGTACGCCACGGTGGAGCTGCGTGCCAGCCCGAGCAGCGAGCGGACCTTGCCCTCGTCGAGTTCCGCGACGCTGACACGGTCGCCGTTGCCGGAGAACCAGCCGCCGACGGCGGCCGGGACGCCGCCGAGGAGCGGTGCCGAGCGCTGGAGCAGGACGGGGGTGCCCACGGCGCCCGCGGCCAGCACCAGGGTCCTGGCGTGGAGGGTGCCCACCCCGGTGGGACACGTGTAGTCGTCCGCGTCGAGCGTCATGTAGTCGACCGCGTAGCGGTAGCCCGGCTCGGTCGACGGCCGTACGAGCTGGACCTCGTGCAGCGGCCGGATCTCCGCGCCGTGCGCCTCGGCGGCGGGCAGGTAGTTGAGCAGCATGGAGCGTTTGGCGCCGAACCGGCAGCCGGACAGCATCCAGTTGCAGTCGGTGCAGCGCGCGCGGTCGACGGCGACCGGCACCGGGTTGCAGGTGTGCCCCGCGCGGTCGCACGCGGCGGCCAGGACACCGCCCGCGTACGACACGTCCGGCCAGTCCAGCCGGGTCACGGGCAGGGCCTGCTCCACCTGGTCGTACCAGGGGTCGAGGGTGGCCCGGGTGATCGTCGCGGGCCACAGCCGGCGCCCTGCGGGGTCGCGCCGCCCGAAGACGAAGGACGGCGCGCGCAGCGACGCGGCGAAGTACACGACGCTGCCCCCGCCCACGCAGTTGCCCGCCACGACCGAGATGCCGTCGCCCTTGATGACGTCCACGATCCGGGGGTACGCCCCGAGGTTGAGGTCGTGGGTGAAGTCCTCGGTGGCCAGGCGGGGTCCGCGTTCCAGCACGGTGACCCGGGCGCCGGCGGCGGCCAGGTGGTAGGCCGGGATGGCGCCGCCGAAGCCGCTGCCGACGACGAGGACATCGGTGGTCTGCGGGCTCATGCGGGGCTCCCGGAGGGGGTGGTGGCGGGGTGCGGCGCGGCCAGGGCCCTGCCGTACGAGTGGTCGGGGAAGCGCCACAGGCCGTCCGGGCCGGGCGGCGGGAAGCCGATCCAGGTCAGGCCGGGGTGGCCGCCGGCCAGGGCCTGCGCGGTGTGCAGGTGGGCGGCGGTGTCGAAGGCGAGCCCGACCAGGAAGGACAGCAACTGCCAGACCGGCCGGTCGGGGTCGTCGGACTGGAACAGCCCCGCGACCACGGCGGTGCGGTGCGGGAAGGCCAGTCCGACGAAGGGCGGCCGGTCCAGGGGCAGCAGGATCAGATGGGTGACGGCGTACGAGGTGGCCCGTGCGTCCAGCAGCGTGGCGATGCCCGGGAGCAGCGGGGCAAGGGGGAGTTCGGGTGCCGTCAGCAGGGTGACGGCACCCGCCTGGACGGCGCCGGGGCCCGCGGCGGCACCCGCGACGGCGCGGTCGGAGGGACCGCGCCGCTCCCCCGGCACCAAGGTGTCGGCGAAGGCCTCCAGTGTGGATATCGGCCAGGAGCCGTATGCCGATGTCACGGCCGTGGCCGCGGTGGCCGCCGTTGCCACCCCGGTGCCCAGGACGGGCAGGGCGGGCAGGGCGGGCAGGGCGGCGACGGCGGCGGCGAGGCCGCGCAGCAGGGCGCGGCGGTCGATGCCCGCGTCCACCGCTACCGCGCCGGGCAGAACAGGCTGTAGGGCAGCGCTATGGACAGGCCGGTCTCGCCGGCCTCGTCGCCGTACGCGGCGAGGACGTCGGCGACCTCGGGCAGCCGGGGCCGCAGTGCGGTCACGACGTCGCCGATGCCGACGCTGACGCCGTCGACGCGGAAGTCCGTCAGCCGCATCGCGGCCCGCCGCGCGCGCTTGTCGAACCAGTAGCGGCCGTTCCACGTCACGTACGGGACCGCGCCGGTCGTCGCCTGCACGCTCCAGTGGTCGCGCTGGTAGTAGCGGCAGACGGGCAGCGCGAGGGCGAAGCGGGAGGGCTCGGCGAGCAGGAAGCGGACGGCGCCGCCGTTGTCGAGGGTGATGTCGCGCTTGGAGTACTCGACGCACACCGGGTCGGTGAGCCACAGCCAGGGGTCGGGCGTCTCGCCCTCCCCGTAGGAGTGCCAGGCGCAGGAACCGGCGAACCCGGGCTCGGTGTACGGCTCCGTGGCCGCGGCGGGGCCGGCGGCGACGGTGAGCGCGACGAGGGCGGCGGCGACCGCCGTCAGCAGGCGGGCGGGGCGGGGGAACGGGGACACGGGCACACTCCGGTGGTCAGAGGGGACGGGCCGGGGGCACCACCGAAGAATGCTCCTGACGTGACGTCAGGGCAAGAGGTTGTACAGAGACTCATTGAATCAGTGGCTCAGCCACTGCTCCTGTGTGTTGACGCGCCGCCCCCGGGACGGCTGGGCTGGGACCGCACACCCGCACACGCGGTACGCCTGCTCGAGAGGACGGCCCCGGTGGACCCACTGACCCGCGAGACCCTCGTCGACGTCCTGGAGCGCCGCCTCCAGGACGACATCCTGGGCGGGGTGCACCCCGCAGGCGCCCTCCTGCCGCCCGAACAGCGCCTCGCCGAGGGCTACGGCGTCACCCGCACCACCGTGAAGCACGCCTTCGGCCGGCTCACCCAGGCCGGGCTGCTGGAGACCCGGCACGGCGTGGGCACCCGCGTGCGCGACTACCTCCGCCTGGGCGGCGCCGACTTGCTGCCGATGCTCGTCCGGCACAATCCGGGCTGGCTGGCCGACATCTTCGAGGTCCGCGCCGGCGTCGGGGCGCTCATCGCCGAGCGCGCCGCCGTCGCCGCGACGGCGGTCCAACGCGCCCGGCTGCGCGAGCTGTTGGACACGGTCGCGGCCGCCCCCGACCCGGACGCGGCGCAACTCGCGGACGCCGAGGTGCACCGGGCGCTGGCCCACGCCACCGGCAACCGCGTCTACGTCCTGCTCACCAACACCCTCTTCGCGGCCTACCTCCCCCTGCGGGCGCGGCTCGTCGCGCCCTTCCGCGACCCCGCCGAGGCCGCGGCCCGGCTCGAACCCCTGGTCGCCGCCGTGGAGTCGGGGGACGGCGCGGCCGCGCGGACGGCCGCGCAGACGTATCTGGACGAGACGCGCCGGATCATGCTGGCGGCGCTCGACCCGGCCTGACCACCCGCCCCGCCGCGGAAAACCCCGGTGCGGTGCCGTCCGGCGCCCGGGCAGACTGGCTCGATGAACGCCCGTGCCGCCGCCCGCACACCGCAGGAGAACGCCCTGCGCCACGTCGCCGCGCGCTCGTCGGGTGGCCCGCTCGACCCGCGCCTCCCCGTCACGTTGAACTTCCACCCCGACCGGGACGCAGGCGGCGTGCCGACGCTGGCGAGGATCGCCCAGGACGGCGTCTACCGCTCGCAGTTCGTGACGGGCACCGGCAACGGGGGCCTGACCGCGCACCCCGGCGGCGACCGCTGGCGCTGGGAGAGCCGCATCTTCGACGGCGCCTACGACCGCGCCGCCGGCCACGAGCGTCCGGTGTACGGGGCGCTGAACCACCGGCGCGACCCCGCCGGCGGCGCGCCCCGCTTCGGCTCCTGCCATTTCCGGCTCGCCCCGCCGACCCTGGCCCGGACCACGTTCTGCTACCCCGACAGCTCCACGGAACCGGAGCTGTTCGCGGTGGCGGCCCGCTTCGCGCTGCTGGAGCCGGCGGCGGCCGACGGCCTCGACACCCTGGACGGACACATCGAGGCCCAGGTGCACGGTCCGGTCCTGCTCGACGGCGACGTGGAGGCGCTGGTGCTCGACCCCTCCTTCCGCGGCACCGCCGTCGAGGACGCCGCCCGGCGCCTGCCCTGCCCCGTCGAGTGGCACGGCGGTTTCCGGCTGAGCGCGGAGCATCTGGCGCGCCACGCGGACTACCGCGGCCGGGAGTACACCGACCTGGGCGCGGCCCTGTCCTCCGGCGGGATGCTGGTACCGCGCACGATCGGGGACGCCGCCCGCAGCGGGCGCCACGACCCGCAGGCGCTCAAGCGGCTCTGGCACGTGCTCGCGCGCTTCGGAGCCCCGGAGGGTGCCGGCGGCGAGGCCGTCGCGTGCGCGTCCTGCCGGGCGGCGTGAGCACGCGGCACCTCGCGCGGGGGGCGACCCGGCGTCCGGGCGGATAGCGTGGACAGGGCACCGGCCGCGGCTCCGCGACCGGTGGCCGTTCCGTACGGGCCGTTGAGACGGGAGCCCCGATGACGCCTTCGTCGCCGCACACGGGCGCCCCCGCGCCCTCCGGTGGCCAGGACCCCGCGGACGGGCGGCCGCGGCTGTCGGCGCTCGTGATCTACGTACGCGACCTGGACCAGTCGGCAGCGTTCTACGGCGACCTGCTGCGGATGGGGATCGCGACCCGGGACACCACGGCCCTGCTGCTGACGGACGCCGGGGGCTCGATGGTGGTGCTGCGGGCGATGCCGCGCGGCGAGCACTCGCTCGGCGGGGTCGGCGTCCAGGCGACGGTGTGGACCGCGCGGGACGCCGAGGACCTGGACCGGTGCGAGCGCCTGCTCAGGGAGCGCGACGCGCACGTGGAGACCACCTCGGTCGACGGACGCACCGTGGTGGAGGGACGCGACCCGAACGGCCTCACGGTGCTGATCGCGTATCCGCGGCTCGAACCCGTCGTCGCCCAGTTGATCATGAACCGCGCCTACGGGTGGTGACGCCCCCGGGCGGGACGCTGCCGGCGCACGCACGGCGGGACCCGGCGCGGCTTCCCCACCGGCGGCGCAACGGAAGCGAGCTGACGACTCGTCGGTCATGAAAGCCCCTCCGGGGGGGCAGGCGGTCACGAGACGACAACGTCACGTTCCGTACTGCCGTGAGGAGAGCTCCCATGCCCTTGAACTTCCGGAAGTCCTTCCGGATCCTTCCCGGCGTCCGCCTCAACATCAACAAGAAGTCGCTGTCGATCACGACCGGCGGTCCGCACGCCCACCACACCGTGAACACGCGCGGAGACCGCACCGAGTCCGTCGACCTGCCGGGCCCGTTCTCCTGGCGCCGCACCACGCGCCGCAAGCGGCGGTGACCGCACTACTCCAGAATCCACCCGGACATCCACCGCTCCTTGACCGCGGGCCATTCGGCGGCGACGAGGGAGTAGTAGACGGTGTCGCGCCATGTGCCGTCGACGCGCCGGCAGTGGCGGCGCAGCACTCCCTCGCGGATGCCGCCGATCCTGGTGACGGCGTCCTGCGTGGGCCGGTCGAGGCCGTCCAGCCGCCATTGCACGCGCCCGAAGCCGAGGTCCTCGAAGGCGTAGTAGACCAGCATGAAGTGGGTCTCCAGGTGCACGGGGGTGCCCCAGAGCGCGGGGTCGAGCCAGCTCCAGCCGATGTCGACGCGTTCGTCGGCGGGCGCGATGCCCACGTAGGCGGCCCAGCCCGAGGGGCGGTCGGTCGAGCGGGGCACCACGGAGAAGGCGACCGCCTCGCCGGCCGCCGCCTGGGCGAGCCGCTGGTCGACCACGGCGCCCATCTCGGCGTTCGAGCGTGGCGGGGTGGTCGACAGCCAGCGCCACACCTCCTCGTCGCCCCGGGCCGCCTGGTACAGGTCCGGGACGTGGCTGCGCGACAGCGGTACCAGCCGTGCGTACCGGCCGTCGATGGTGACGGAAGCAGGGAAGCGTACTGCCATGCCCGAACGCTAAACCGAACGGGCCCGCGGCGGCACCCGGTCGCCGATTCCGGCACGGCGTACCGCCGGTACGGCCGACCGGCGCTCCCGCGTCCGGCTGGTAGAGGGCCCCGGCAGGCATGCCGGGGTGTCCGGGCGGGGAGGCGGGTTGCATGACGAAGACCGGTCTCCCGGAGGGCATCCGGGCCTGCCTTTTCGATCTCGACGGTGTGCTGACGAAGACCGCGCTGGTCCACGCCGCCGCCTGGAAAGAGACGTTCGACGACTTCCTGCGCCGCCGCGACGGTGCGGACTTCCGCCCCTTCGACAAGGTGGCCGACTACGACGAGTACGTCGACGGCCGCCCGCGCGCCGACGGTGTGCGCACCTTCCTCGCCTCCCGCGGCATCGAGCTGCCCGAGGGCACGCCCGACGACCCGCCCGACCGCGACACGGTGAACGGGGTCGGCAACCGCAAGAACGTCATCCTCCTGGAGAAGATCCGCACCGACGGCGTGGAGGCCTACGAGGGCTCCGTCCGCTATGTGCACGCCGTGCGCGCGGCGGGGCTGCGTACCGCCGTGGTCTCCTCCAGCGCCAACTGCCGCGACGTGCTGGTCGCCGTCGGCATCGAGGACCTGTTCGACGTCCGGATCGACGGGATCGTGGCCGCCGAGCGCAAACTGCCCGGCAAGCCGCACCCCGACACCTTCCTGGAGGCGGCGCGCGACCTCGGTGTCGAGGCGGCCGCCGCGGTCGTCTACGAGGACGCGCTCGCCGGGATGGACGCGGGCCGCGCCGGGCGGTTCGGGTACGTGGTGGGGGTGGACCGGGTCGGCCAGGCGGACGCGCTGCGCGAGCACGGGGCCGACATCGTGGTGCAGGACCTCGCGGAGCTGCTGGAGGACCACGCGTGATCACCCATTCCGCGTTCTCGGTCGAGCCGTGGACGCTGCGCGAGACCGGGCTCGACTTCGACGTGCTGGCGCAGAGCGAGTCCGTCTTCGCGCTGTCCAACGGCCATGTGGGCTGGCGCGGCAACCTCGACGAGGGCGAGCCGCACGGACTGCCCGGCTCCTACCTCAACGGCGTGCACGAGCGGCATCCGCTGCCGTACGCCGAGGCCGGCTACGGCTACCCGGAGGCCGGGCAGACGGTCATCAACGTCACCAACGGCAAGCTCATCCGGCTGCTGGTCAACGACGAACCCTTCGACGTCCGCTACGGGCGGCTGCGCTCCCACGAGCGCGAGCTCGATCTGCGCACCGGGCTGCTGAAACGTACCTGCGAGTGGACCTCGCCGGCCGGCTGCACCGTGCGCGTCCGCTCCACCCGCATGGTCTCCCTGACCCAGCGGGCCATCGCCGCGGTGCTGTACGAGGTGGAGGCCGTCGAGTCCACGGTCCGGCTCGTCGTCCAGTCCGAGCTGGTCGCCAACGAGCAGTTGCCCCAGGTCTCCGGCGACCCGCGCGTCTCCGCCGTGCTGGAGTCCCCCCTGGTGCCCGAGGAGAACGTCGCGGTCAACACCCGGCTGCGGCTGGTGCACCGCACCGCCGTCACCGGGCTGCGGGTCGCGGCCGCCGCGGACCACCGGGTGGAGGGGCCGGAGTCCACGGAGAGCTTCAGCGAGAGCAACGAGGAGACCAGCCGGCTCACCATCACCTGCGATCTGTCCCCCGGCGAGACGCTGCGCATGGAGAAGATCGTCTCCTACGGCTGGTCCGGGGTGCGCTCGCTGCCCGCGGTCCGGGACCAGGTGGAGGCCGCGCTCGCCGGTGCCCGCTCCACCGGCTGGCAGGGCCTGGTCGACGAACAGCGCGCGTACCTGGACTCGTTCTGGTCCCGGGCCGACGTCGAGATCGACGGCGACGCCGAGATCCAGCAGGCCGTGCGCTTCGCCCTCTTCCACGTACTGCAGGCCGGCGCCCGCGCCGAGCAGCGCGCGATCCCGTCCAAGGGCCTGACCGGGTCGGGGTACGACGGCCACTCGTTCTGGGACACCGAGAGCTTCGTGCTGCCGCTGCTCACCTACACCTCCCCCAACGCCGTCGCCGAGGCGCTGCAGTGGCGGCAGGCAACGCTGCCCGCCGCCCGGGAGCGGGCCGCACAACTCGGCCTGAAGGGCGCCGCGTTCCCCTGGCGGACCATCGACGGCTCCGAGGGGTCGAGCTACTGGCCCGCCGGAACCGCGGCCTTCCACATCAACGCCGACATCGCCGACGCGGTGGTGCGCTATGTCGCCGTCACCGGCGACGAGGTCTTCGAGCGCGAGACCGGTGTGGAACTGCTCGTCGAGACCGCCCGGTTGTGGCTCTCGCTCGGCCACCACGACCACCACGGCCGGTTCCACATCGACGGCGTCACCGGACCGGACGAGTACAGCGCGATCGCGGACGACAACACGTACACCAACCTCATGGCGCAGTCGAACCTGCGCCACGCCGCCGACGCGGTCGAGCGCCACACGGAGCAAGGCGCGGCCCTGGGCGTCGACGACGAGGAGACCGCCGCCTGGCGGGACGCCGCCGAGGCCATGACCGTGCCCTACGAGAGCTCCCTGGGCGTCCACGAGCAGTCGTCCGGCTTCACCCGGCACCAGGTGTGGGACTTCGCGTCGACCCGCCCCGACCAGTACCCGCTGATGCTGCACTTCCCGTACTTCGACCTCTACCGCAAGCAGGTCATCAAGCAGGCGGACCTGGTGCTCGCGATGTTCGTGCGGGGCGACTGCTTCGACGACCGGCAGAAGGCGCGCAACTTCGCCTACTACGAACCGCTCACGGTCCGGGACTCCTCCCTGTCGGCGTGCGTCCAGGCGATCATCGCGGCCGAGGTGGGCCATCTGCGCCTGGCGTACGACTACCTCGGCGAGGCCGCGCTGATGGACCTCAAGGACCTGGAGAACAACACGCGCGACGGGCTGCACATCGCCTCGCTGGCCGGCACGTGGATGGCCCTGGTCGCGGGGTTCGGCGGGATGCGGCGCCACGCGAGCGGGGTCCGCTTCGCCCCGCGGCTGCCGGAGAAGGTGCGCCGGCTGGCCTTCACGGTGCAGGTGCTGGGGCGGCGGCTGCGCGTCGCGATCACCGACTCGGTGGCCACGTACACGCTGCTGGAGGGCGACCCGCTGGAGATCCGGCACTTCGACGAGTCGCTGACGGTGTCCACCGCCGGTCCGGAGAGCCGCCCCGTGCCGGCGGTGACCGCGCGCCCCGAACCGGAGCAGCCCCCGGGCCGCCGGCCGGCGAGGCGGTGAGACCGGCAAGGCGGTTCAGAGCGCGGTGAGGATGCGGGGGCCCTCCTCGGTGATGGCGACGGTGTGCTCGATGTGGGCGGCCCGGCTGCCGTCGTCGGTGCGCAGGGTCCAGCCGTCGGCGGCGGCGTGGTAGCCGTCGTGACCGCCGGCCATCAGCATCGGCTCGATGGCCAGGGTCAGGCCGTGGCGCAGGGGGAAGCCACGGCCTGGCCGCCCGTGGTTGGGCAGGTGGGGGTCCTCGTGCATGCGGCGGCCGATGCCGTGGCCCCCGAAGTCCTGGGGCATGCCGCACCGGGCGCCGCGGACCACGCGGCTGATGGCGTGCGAGATGTCACCGATGCGGTTGCCCACAGTGGCCGCGGCGATCCCGGCGTCCAGCGCGCGCTGCGTGGCCTCGATGAGCTCGGCGTCGCCGGGGCGCGGGGTGCCGACGATGAAGCTGATCGCCGCGTCCCCGGTCCAGCCGTCGAGTTCCGCGCCGCAGTCGATGCTGACCAGGTCGCCGTCGCGCAGGCGGTAGTCGTCGGGGATGCCGTGGACGATGGCGTCGTTCACCGATGCGCAGATCACCGCGGGGAACGGTGTCGGCGCGAACGACGGGCGGTACCCGAGGAACGGGGACCGGGCGCCGGCGTCATTGAGGACGGCGCGCGCCGCCTCGTCCAGCTCGCGCAGCGACACGCCGACGCGGGCCGCCTCGCGTACGGCGGCCAGTGCGTGGGCCACCACGCGGCCGGCTTCCCGCATGGCCTCCAGGGCCGCATCGGTCTTGATCTCCACCATGTGCCGTGTCCTCTTTTCTGCGTTTCCAGGGGGTCGCCTGGCCCAATACTTATACCGGTATTAGTATCACGGTCATGGTGAGAACGCCCCTGACCCCGTGGGAACGCGAACGCGGCGAGCGCTTCGGCGCGCTGCTGCGGGAGGCCCGCGGCGACCGCAGCATGGTGGACGTCGCCGCGGCGGCGGGGGTCTCCGCGGAGACCCTGCGCAAGATCGAGACCGGCCGCGCCCCGACCCCGGCCTTCTTCACGGTCGCGGCCCTGGCCGCGGCCCTCAGCATCTCCCTGGACGTCCTGGTCGCGGCGTGCGCGGCGGCGGAGCCGGGTGCGGGGGACGCGGGGGAGGCACTGTCGGCCTGAGAACGGTCCCGGGACCCTCAGCCTGAGGCATTGCGCGATTTCCCGTTCCCAGAATCACGCGGGCCTCACCCGAATTCTCGAGTGAGGCCCGCGTGGGTGCACTGAAGTGGGACTACCTAGACCGCCACCGACACGGTCAAGACTCCGGCTGCCGCATCGAGCCAGAAGGGGCCAGCAAGCCGGACGAGGTACAGGTCAGGAAGCCCAGGGTGCTTTTTCAAGAGCCCCTCCGCACCTTCCGGCCACGGAGTGTCACCGGCCGGCAGGTGAGTCACTGCGAGGGAGTCGAGGAACGCGCCGTCCATGTTCGTTGGCTTCTCCAGCGAGTAGGCGTGCACTCCCTCCAGATGCAAAACCAACGAAGGCCGGTCCACCTCTCCGAGGAGACGCACTTCCAGCACGTCTCTGTCCCCCGATGCAAAGAATGAGACTCCGTCGACGAAATGCCCTTCGTATGCCGACAGGTATCGGTTGAGACGAGCACATTCAGCCCGCATCTCGTCATTCAGCATGTGACATTTTCTCCGTGGTCGTGGTCCAGCGTCTTGTTTCCGTTCTCGTCCCAGCGCTGAACCCCGTTCTTCTTGTTGGGGCCATTATCAATGACGGAAGTGCGAGTCACTCGACCGTCGCTATCACGGATAGTGATCTTACTTCCGTCACTGCCCTGATAGGTCATGTACCCACCGTTGCCGCCCTTTCCGTCGGACCAACTCTTAAGAGTGAATCCATTACTCTCCAGGTAATCGTTCACTTCATCCAGCGGCATTCCCTGAAGATTTTTTATACGACTGACATCCGGAGATCCCCCATCATTGTGAACCAAGATGGGAGTACCTCCGGCCAGCACATAGTACGTGTGGAGGTCAGTGACGGTGAGGTTGTAGGCGGTCTGAAGCCGATGGAAGTGCCTGACCCCGGAAATCTCCAGGGTCCGGCCGTCGTCGGTCCGGAGCGTCATTCCGGGCGTCACCAAGCCGGCGTCGACCCAAGCATGTTCACTGGGTGACCACAACGGGTGGTGATCAGTCGCCGTGACGGTCTGGCCGTTTTCCCCATCCTTGGCGCTGAGGGTGATGGTGGTGAAATCCGTGTCGTCGGGAGTGCGAATGGTGGCGGTTACCGCTTCAGCCCGCGTCTCACCGGTCTCCGGGTCGGTGGCGACCACCTTGTCGCCAGGTTCCAGCTTCTCGATCGGCTTGGTCGTGCCGTCCGCCATGAGGACCCTGGTGCCGGCCGGGAAGCTGTTCGGCACACGTTTGCACACCTGCTTGAGCAGCTTGCCCAGGAGGCGCATCTTGGACTTGATGATTGCGTCCTCTGTAAGTTGGACGCACGCCTCCATATCGCCGTCCTTGCAGTCCCGGTACTGCGTGATCCCGAGCAATTCCTGTTCGATCTCCCAAGCCTGCCGGGAAGCACGCTCAAGCGCGGGACCATGCTGCATTACCTTGCAGAGAATGATGTTGCGATAACACCACGCTGCCGCGGTATCACTGCTCGTGAATTGGCTGCATCCAGGGACCCCACACTGCAGTAGTTCCCGAACGCGGATGCGCTCCTGCTGCGCCTCTACTTCCTCCTGCCGCTTCTTCCGGAAGTACTCCTCGGTGTCCCGATTGGCCTTGTCGACCCGGTGGATGTTTTTCTTGACGCAGGCCGCGTCGCAGCGGTTGTCGTGGTGCCCGCACAGCTCCGGCTCCACGTCGCATTTAGTGCGGCCGGTGGGGTCGCTGTAGGTGACCGGGTTGTTCTCGGTGTAGGCGTAGCCGTTCATCTGTTGCGGGTCGCCCGTGTCCATGACGGGGTCGACGCTGAGGAAGCGGCCGGTGGTCTGGTCGTACTCGCGGGCGCCGAGGTGGGTGAGCCCGGTGGCGGGGTCGTCGGTACCACCGACGAAGCCCTTCTGGCCCGGCCAGTTGTCCGGGGCGTCGCCGCGGGGGCCGCCGAAGGGGGTGGCGCGGCGTTGCTGCATGGTCAGGTCTGTGGCGTTGACGGCGAGTTCGGAGGTGCCGTGGTGGTCGCCGAGGAGGAAGGAGAGTTTGCCGTCGTCGGTGCGGATGGCCTGGTTGCCGCCGCCGAGGTCGTAGTAGCGGGTCGCCTTCGCCGCCGAGGCGCCCTTGGCGAGACTGAGTTCGGTGGAGCCGAGGTAGAGGGTGGTCTCGTTGTCGGTGCGGCGGATCAGGCGGTTGCCGTCGGCGCCGTAGACGTACGAGGTGGTCTTCGACCCTTCGGTGACCTTGGCGAGGTGGCCTTCGGCGTCCCAGTCCAGGACCTGCTGGTCGCCACCGATGGTGCGGGTGTGGGTGTTGCCGACCGTGTCGTAGGAGTACGAATCGACCTCGGTGGTGTTCTGCGTCTTCGTCGTGACCTGGGTCAGGCCGTGCGGGCGAGGTGCCTTGGCCGGCGGGTAGTCGTAGGTGCGGGTGACGTCCTGCGCAGAGTTGCCGGCGGGGTCGTGCTGGGTCTCGGTGCGCCGGTTTCCAGTGACGTCGTAGGTGTAGGACTCCCAGTACGGAGCCGGGCCACCGAGCAGCGAGCCGGCCGTCGAAGAGCAACCGCCGCTGCCTTGGGCCCAGGCTTCGGTGAGACGGCCGAGGTGGTCGTAGTGGAAGCACTGGTTGTCGGTGCCGTCGCGCGAGGTGTCGGCGATCGAGGTGATGTTGCCGGCCTGGTCGTAGCCGTAGGTGGCGTACTTGTCGACGCCGGGCACGCCCTCACGGTCCACCCGCGAGGTGTCCAGCCGTTGGGTACCCCACTGGTAGGTGTTCGTGACCTGGGTCTTCTTGCCGCCGCTCTGGTAGGTGAACTGCAGCGGCTTGCCGGTCAGGCTGTAAGCGGTGTCCGTGATGTAGGTGACATTGCCGGTGCCGGTGAGCTTGACCGGCCGCAGGATGTCGTCGTACGTCGGGGTCAGCACATCGGAGGCCAGGGAACCGGCGGCCGGGTAGCTGCTCGACTGGACCGTCTCGTCCAGGTTGTACTTGACGTTCGCCTGGTAGGTGCCGGCCAACGCGCTTTCCGACGCCGGCAGAGAGGCAGCCGGGATCGTGGTCGTGACACGGTTCGGCCGGTACAGCGTGTCGTACACGTTGTACGTCGTGGTGAACGCCTGCCCGGACGCGCCTCCGACATAGCGGGTCGCCGAGGCAAGCTGACCCTCGAAATTGGTCGGGTCCCAGACGTGCTTGGTCAGCAGCGGCCCGCTCACCGCGCCGTCGTGCGTCTCCAACTCACGGCCGATCCCGTCGTAGACGTAGCTGATGGTCTGCTTCGGGCTGCGCGCATCCGTGCTGGAGATCAGCAGGTTGCGGTCGTCGTAGACGTAGTCGGTGTGGCCCTTGTCCGGGTCGTCGTCGGCGGTCTTGTTGCCGCGCTGGTCGTAGGTGTACGTCCACTGGTTGCCGACCGGGTCGGTGATGCTGGTGAGACGCCCGGCCGGGTCGTAGCCGTAGTGCGTGGTGGACGGCGTGCCGGTGGGGGTGGCGGCGTCGTACTGCATCAGATCGGTCGTGCGGCCACGGGCGTCGGTGACAGTCGTCGACGGCGTACCCCCGGCGGGAGGTGTCACGGTGACGCGGTCACCGCCGTAGAGCGTGCTGGTGGTGGCCAGCACCGTGCCGCCATCACTGTTGCCCGCCACCTGCTGGGACTTCACCACCCGGCCCATGCCGTCGTAGGTCGTCCAGCTCTGGGACTCCACCGCCAGGGCGTCATCGAGCTTGAGCAGCGCAGTGGAGGGGGCCGCGGTGTTGTAGTACGGCACGAAGACCTTCGAGGTCAGGCCGCGCTCGTCGTAGAAGGTGTCACTGACCAGCCGCCCGCCGTTCGGGCCGGGTGCCTGGGTCTGGCGGGGCCGCAGGAAACCGTCGTAAATGCTGTAGGCCGTCCGCTGCGTGCCGTCATTCGTCAGGGTCTTGGTGGCGACCGCGACGGCCTTGCCGTCGGTCACGGAGTAGGCGAACTCGTAGTTCGGCGTCTCGCTGTTGGCCTGAGAGCGGTTGGGCAGCCAGACCTTGAGGTTGCGACCGAGTGCGTCGTAGGTGGAGTCGGTGCGCCGGTTGTTGGTGTCAAGCACGCTGATCGCCAGACCGCGCGCCGTGTCGTAGGTCGTCGTCGTGGACTGCGCCGTTGTCGTGACACCCGCAGTGGCCGGTGCTGTGGTGACCTTCACCGTCGTGGGGAAACCGGTGGTGGGTGAGTAGGTCACTGTTGCGGTGCGGCCGTCGGAACGGTCGGCGCGGGTGGGCGTGCCGGTCTCGGTCGAGGTGACTGTGCCCGTGATGTCCGTGGTGCTCACCTGACGGCCGTACACCGGGTCGTAGCTGACGCCGGACTCCAGATAGGTCGCCGTGGTCCCGTTGTGCGAGTTCAGGGTGGCGATCCGGGTGGGGTCGCCCTTGGTGGGGGCGGCGTTGTAGGCCAGGCCGTCGTAGGCGGTGCGGACGTCGGAGATGACGTCCTTCTTGCGGTCCGGGGTCGCGTCGCACTTCACCGCGACCGTCTCCACCCGCGAGGGCTCGGTCAGGATCCAGGCTGTGGTGTTGTCGGCGTACGTGGTGCGG
Organism: Streptomyces sp. NPDC046977; assembly: GCF_040644455.1. Taxonomy (NCBI): domain Bacteria; kingdom Bacillati; phylum Actinomycetota; class Actinomycetes; order Kitasatosporales; family Streptomycetaceae; genus Streptomyces; species Streptomyces sp. NPDC046977. The sequence continues at coordinate 46,418 of NZ_JBEYWO010000004.1, read as the reverse complement.
GTGCACTGGTCGTCGGCGGACGTGCCCGTGTCGCCGAAGTCGTCGGTGACGGTGACCCGGCCGGCGGTGTTCTCATGGGTGCTGGTCTGGTACGTGGTGCGCCACTTGGTGCCGACGCCGTCGTCCAGCGAGGTCCAGGTCCGGGTGGAGGCGGTGCCGGTCAGGTTCGCGGTCGTGGTGCCCCAGGACCGCACCCGGGTGGCGGTGGTGTAGTGCCACGGAGTGGTGACCGTCTTGTTCAGCACCCGACCGCTCGGCCCGCTGTACTCCTCGGTCTTGTACTCGAACCCGGACGCCGAGTCGTGGTCGGTGATCGTGCCGCCGTTGTCGTCCGACACCGTCACCGACTTGGTGCCGTCATCGGTGGAGGTGCCCTTGCGGTCCCCGTCCATACCGCGCAGGAACCAGTGGTCGGTCTGCGACCGCATGACGTCCTGGCCGCCGGTCAGCTCCCGCACATGCCCGTAGCCACGCCACTGCGACCAGGTCTTGTACTTCTCCTTCGTCAGCCCGTCGTCGTCGGCGAAGTGCCACGCACCCCCGTCCAGGTACTGGTATCGGGTGACCATGTCCGGCGAGGTGTTCGTCCGGTCGGTCTCGGTCACCGAATCGACCACGTACTTGTTGAACCACTGCAACGACGGATCCGCGTCACCGGACTTGGTGAAGAACACCGGGTAGCAGCGCGTCGTGTTGGTCTGCGGGGTGGGCAGGTGGTCCGCGTCGCACTCGGCCGCCGAGTAGTTCACGTCGATCTGCCCGCCGGACTCGTCGGCAACCGTCGACAGGCGTTCCTTGATGAACGGCGCGGTGTCGTCCCCGGGGATGTCCAGGCGGTTCGCCGCCTGGCTGTAGCCGAAGGTGACCTTGGGCAGGGTGATGTTCGGCGTCGCCGACTTGCCCGTGTGCTGGATCGAGTCCAGCAGCAACTGGTAGTCGATGTCCGCCATACCCCAGTGGTGCCCCAGCGCCCACGTGTCGATCGGCGCGTACGTGCCGTCCGACTTCAGTACCTGTGTCGTGACACCCGTCAGCCGCTTGCGCGTCCAGAACGTGGGAGAACTTGCCTTGGTGCAGTCAGCTCCCGACTTGCAGTTCAAGTCCCACGGCGTGTCGTACCAGTAGAACTTCTTGTCGTCGATCGTCGACGCATCACAGGTGACACCGGTCTCCGGCAGACACCGCTCCGCATTGGCGAACGTCACCTGCCCCAGCGCCTTCGCCGAGTAGACCGTGTCCTTGCGCAGCCCGTAATCAATGTGATCGACATAGCCACCGCGGTCGTAGACCGTCTCGTCGGCGGCCTTCAGGTTCCGGGCGTAGTAGTTCGATTCCTTCTTGTAGTAATAGGCGATCGCGTTGCCGTGCACGTCGACCGCGTAGTCCAGGTTCCATCGGTACGCCTGCTGGCACCAGGAATCCGCGAACGCGGACTGGTGGCACGGCTCGCCCGCATCGTCACCGAAGACCGGAACCGTCCACGTCGAATCCGTGGTCGTCTTGCCCGACGCCCACCCTGGCAGACGGTTGTAACCGAAGAAATACTGGGTGCCGTCGGTCGTCGTCACCTTCCAGTACTCGTCGTTACGCGCACCATTGCCACGGACATCGCTTGTCGAGCCGTAGACCCGCTCGACCTTGGTGCCGTCGTCACCCTTCAACTTGAACGAGTTCGTGCCGTCCGGGATCAACTCACCGGCGTGACCGTTGAACGACAGCGTGGCGTTGTCGTACGCCCAGCACAGATCACCCGGCTTGTTACCGTCCGCGTTCTTCACATCGTCGTCGGCACACGGCTTGTAACTACGGTCGATCGAACCCGGCCACAGGTCGAAGCCGTCGCCCACCCACGAGGACTGGTTGTTGGACGTGGAGGTGCGGCCGTCGATGCCGCCCGATGAGTAGGACAACCCCACACTGGGCGCGAAATTGCCGGGAACACCTGGCACCGGCATGTCGTAGGACCAGGAGAAACTGCCCGAGCTCAGATCGGTTGACCAGTTGTCCGACGACGACAGCTTGCTGGCCGTGTAGTCGCCGTGGTCACTCGACGTGCCGCCAGCAGCGGCCGTCGTCGCCGCGAACAGCACCGGACCGGCGGCGGAGAGAGTCGTGGTGGCGGACAGCTTCCCGCCCTCATTACGGGCAGCCACCGGCTGACCCGTGCGACACTGCGCGAGCTCCGGCGTCGTCGCCGCACACGCCGGCAACCGCACCAGCTTCAGACGGGACGCGTACGCACCGCCGTAGCTCTGGGCGAAGGAGGACGTGTCCACGTCCACACCCACCTGGCTGCCCGTCGCGCCCGGCTCACGACCGACCGAGAACAGCAGGCCGTCCACGCCGGCCTTCCGCGCAGTAGCGGAATCCAGCACGCGGACGGTCGCCCGCCCGTCGATGACGCCCGAAGTCCTGCCGGCCGCGGGCGTCGTCAGCGACACCGGCAGCGAACCCGCCCGCCACGTCGCCGCCTTCGCACCCGCGTGCAGGGTCACCGTCGCCGAACCTGCCTTCGGCAGCGCGTGCCGCGGCGCACCCAACGGCATCCGGCGCTGACCGTCCGTCCCACGCGGCGACGACGCCACCCCGTGCCCGCTCAGCGGCTTCTCCGACGCCGGGATCCCCGGCATGTCGTCGGCCACCGCCGTGGACGTCGCCACGGCTTGGAGCAATGTCCCCACCAACACTGCGGAGACGGCCACCGCGATTCTGCGGCGCAACCGAAGCCTTGACTGCCTGCGCATTCCCCACCCCTCCTGTCGAATTCCGTGCATGCTCGAGAAGCCCCCCCCGCACGGGGGGACCCAGTGGGTCCACCCCGCGCGGGGAGGATGGTGCGGTGATTCCGGCTGGTTACGGCCCAGGGACCGTGGCCAGGTCCTCGCCGTTGGCGAGGCGGGCGATCTGGTCGTCGGAGGCGACGCCCTGGAATGTCCACACGTCGTCGATCACACCGGGCCAGTACTCGCCCCACGTGCCGTCGGTCTTGCCGCGGCCGAGCTGGAGTCCGGCGGTGGCGTTGAACGGCAGCACGTTGGAGTTCCAGGACACCGCGTCCGTGCAGCCGGGCACGTCGGGGTCGCCGTCCTGGTTGTCGTCGGCGCACACGACCTGTTGCAGGTTGCCGTCGACGTACAGCCGCATCTGGTCGGCGAAGGCGTCGTAGACCACGGCCAGGTGGTTCCAACTCGTGTTGTTCATGAAGTTGGGGTGCTCGGCCGTCGCCACCGTGGCGCCCTTCACGTCCGAGCCCGGCATCGCCAGCTGCCATCGCCCGGCGTTCGCCGGATCGGTGGCACTCGGTACGTAGCGCACCGAGAAGCCGCTGTTGACCGAGCCGGCCTGGGAGAACACCGTGACGGGGTGATCGGGGCGGGCCGCGGTGCTGACCCACGCCGCCGCAGTGAAGCTGGTGCCCGTGGACACCGGCGAGGTGGCGGTGGAGGCGTAGTCGCCGTCACCGTCCAGCGACAGGCCGCCCGTGCCGACCCAGTTCGAGTTGCCGGAGGTGTCGATGGTGGCGTTGCCGCCGAGCGTCAGCGCGCGCTTGCCCGAGGAGTCGTCCGGGGAGGTGACCGGCGTTCCGGAGCCCGCGTCGAGCTTCCAGCGGCCCTGGACCACCGGGCGTGCCTTGTTGAGGTCCTTGACCTCGTCGTCGGACAGAGCTCGGTCGAACATCCTCACGTCGTCGAGGTCGCCCTGGAAGCGGGCACCACCCGTGGACTTGTACCCGAGCATGACCGGCCCCGTGGCCAGCCACGGAGTGGTGAACGGCTGCGTGTCCTTCAAGACGCCGTCGACGTACAGCCGCATCTGTGCGGCATCGAGGTCGTACACGCCCACAACGTGCGTCCACTCCCCGAGCCGGGCCGCCGCGCAGTTCACGTTCGGATCACATGCGTTCTGCTGCGCCCTCACCAGTTCCGCGCCGGCCATGTCCTCCTTGGCGCGCATGAACACCCAGCCGCCCAGTGCCGACGAGTGATACAGCTCGAAACCCGAGGTGTTCGTCGCACTCTGCGTGGCAACCGTCATCGCAGTCTGCGGCTTGTCCTTGGGGAGTCGGGCCCACAGTGAGACCGCGAAGCTCTGGTAGGTGTCCAGGACCGGTTGCTTGGTGGTGATCCCGTCGTCGACGCCGTCGAATGTGGCCGCCGTTCCGTCCACACCGGCCGACCCCAGAACAGTTCCACCGTCCACGGTGGCGCTCACCTGCTGTGCACGGCCCACGACCGAGGTCGCGCTCGCATCCTCGTCCAGCGGCCAGACCAGCTTGGCCGGACGACCGGTGCTCACCGGCTGCTTGGCGTACAGCTTGGAGATCTGCGTGGGCGTCACCGCGTAGTCGAAGAGCTGGGCCTCGTCCAGATCACCGCTGAACCAGCTACCGACCACACCGTAGTGCTGTGCGGCACCCAGGATCGTCCGCCCGCGGGCGTCCCACGGAGTGGTGAACGCCGCGGAGCCGGCCAAGGCCCCGTTGACGTACAGCCTCAGCTCCTTGGCGGTGTTGTCGAAAACGCCTGTCAAGTGGGTCCAGGTCCCCAGGCGGGCGGCGGCGCAAGCGGTGTCACCCGCCGGGCAGGCCGGCTGCGATGCCCGGATGGTGGCCGTACCCTGCGCGTCCACCGAGTGCCGCAGCAGCTGCCAACCGCCCATAGCCGACGAGTAGTATATCTCGAAGCCGCTGGTGTTGGCACCCGCCTGCGAGATGGCGACCGCGGCCCCGCCGGGGTAGTCGGCGGGCAGCTTCGCCCAGACCGACACCGAGAAGCCCTTTCCGGTGTTCAGAACGGGTGAGACCGTGGCGGCGTAGTCGTCGACGCCGTCGACGTGCAGGCCGTGACCGGACACGCCGTCGCCGCCCGGCGTCGCTCCACCGTACAGCTGGGCCGGCCACTCGCCGCCGGAGCCGCCGACCGTGGTCGCACCGGCGGCCTCGTTGAGCTTCATGTTCAGCCGATCCGGCTGACCGGCGTTGACACGGAACTGGTAGGTGCGGATCTCACTGCCGTTGCCTGCCGCGTCGAAGGCCTGGGCGGTGATGAAGTTGACGCCGGACTTCGTCGGCATGAACTTGGTGCTCTGCGCCGCTCCTGCGGTCGTCGTGAGCGTGTGTGCGCTGGTGGGATTGCCGTTGATCCCGAACCAGTACTTCACCACATCTGTCGCGGTGGAGTCGATGGTGAACGTGCCGTACCGGCCCACACCGTCGAACCAGGGGTCGTTCGGATCCTCCGCGTCGGAAGCCGGGTACTGCGTGGAGGTGATGGAGGGACCCGCGGGCGCGCTCGGGTCGTACGTCGTGAAGCAGTCGACGGCCGAGCCCGCGTCGCTCCAGGGCGACCACTGCGCGCTGTCGAACGAGCGCACATGCCAGCCGACCTTCGTGTTCTTGGGGAAGTTCGTCGGCAGTTTGATCGAGAAGTCCGATCCCGACTTCTTGTACGTCGTCGTAGCGGACGTCCAGTGCGGTGCGTACTTCTTGCCGTCACCGGCATCCCACGAGGCCTGGAACTGCACTGCGACGTTGTCGCCGTCCGGGTCGGTGACATCGTTGGCACGGATTGTCGGCAGTGTGCGGACCAGCTTCGTCGTCGACGAGCACGCGCCACCCGGGTCCTGCGTCAGCTGCGACGTCCGGATCTGCGTCGGCGGACGGTTGTACTCCACCCGCAGGAACGCGTCGTCGGAGAAGCGCTTCCATCCCGAGGAGGAGTTCTCGTCCTTCGCCCGCAGGCCGAACGTCGTGGTCGACCATCCGTTGGCCGCCGCCTGCTGCACCGCACGCGCCGCCCAGAACTCGACGGTTCCGCCGGGGCACTTACTGCCCCAGCCCTTCGCCTCGCTGAGCGTCTGCTGCAGGTCGATCCAGAAGCTGTCGTTGTTCTGCGTGTTCCACGTGGTCGAGGAGTTGACACCCTTGGTACGCCACAACTGCACGTCGGACTTGGTGCAGCTGTCGGAGTACGTCTCGTTGGCCACGAACGTCGCCGACAGAATCGACTTGCCGGCGAACTTCGACGTCGGAATCGTGTAGAAGATCCGCTTCAGGTCTGCGGGAGCACACCGCACGTCATCCGCGCAGTAGCCCATTCCGGAATCGGGGTTGCCGTTGAACTTCCACTGCGGGGAAGAAGCCCAGAAGCGGGACACGAACGTCCAGTTGGACGCCTTGGGGCTGTACCACTGCGGGTCGATGAAGACGGGGAACGTGGCCTTCTTCAGCAGCCCCTGGTCGGGCCTGAGCACGAGCTGGTCGTCGGCCGCGGGCACGCTCACCGCGATCGGGGCGACGTTCGCGGAGGAGTCCGGGCCGTCGGCGGGGTTGGCGGGAGCGTCGGCCACGGCCGCCTTCGCCGACCGCGCGGCGGCGGCCGGGGCGGCGGGGGCCGAGGCGGAGTCCCACATCACGGGCCGCGGCGCCACGAAGACGGGGCCGCCGGCACCCTTGTCGACGGCCTCGAGGCCGCCGTCGGCGGTGGTACGCACGTCCATGCCGTCCGCGTCCATCGCGAGCTTCAGCTCGGCCAGCTTCGGGTCGGTCGCCGCCTGCGGGGTCTTGACGACCAGTACCTCCGAGGCGCCGTCGACGCTCGCCTTCACCTGGAGGTCGACGTCCTTGAGCACCGACCGGTAGGTGGCGGTGCTGCCGTCGATGACCGGCTCCGGCAGTGCCGTCGGCCAGGACAGCGACAGGGTCCTTCCCGCCCGGCCCAGGGTGATCAGCGGCTGCTTGTCGCCGCCGCCGGAGAAGGCGATGTCCATCGTGGCCGCCTTCGGCCCGACGGAACCGTCCGCGCGCTTCTCCAGGCCGGTGTCGACCGGCTTCCACGCGCCGTCCACCCGTGCGCGGACCGGACGCACATGCTCGACCGCCTCGAAATTGCCGTTCGGCAGCGCGTACGTCTCACTCGTCTCGCCCCGGAGGGAGGCGATCTCCACCTTCTTGCCCGAGCGCGCCGCCTGGCTGAAGGCGGCGTGCTCGGAGGCCGTCCCCGCCACCGGGGTCTTCGCCGGCGCGGCCGCCTGCGCGGCCGGGGCGGAGAACCCCAGAGCCGGCAGCGCAGCAAGGAGCGCCAAAGACGTAGCGGCAGATGTCCAACGTTTCGCCGTGCCCGGCTTCACGCCGTCAGCACGGCGTGACTTGTCCCACTTCATATCCCCCACCCTGGACTCACAAGATCTACACAGCAGCGGCTGATCAAACCCTGGGCCTCTTCGGACGGTCAACGGCCAACCGGCGGTACGCGGTGACCTGTAAGGGCCATGACCGGATCAGGAAGAGGAATTGTGAACATCCCGTTTTTCCTGCCTGAACGTGCGGCGAATGGGCGAGGTCCGGTGGATGGCCAATCGGAGGTGAAGCCCCGTCCGACCTGGGAGGATCCGTCCGGCGTGGTCCCCGCGACGTTGCGACGGGCACTCCTGGTCGGCACGGACCGGATCACCCGGGCGACGGTTCGCGGCGCGCCCGGCGCGCCGCGAACCTGTCCGTAAGATCCCTTGCATGACGGGCCAACACCATGGTGACCATGCGTCGGATCCGTCCGGCAAGGACGGTATGCGCCTGTCGGACACCGGCCGGGTCGAGGCCTTCAGCGACGGCGTCTTCGCCATCGTGATCACACTGCTCGTACTGGATCTCTACGACCACGACATCCGGCCCGGCGACCTCGCGTCGGACCTGCTCGCGCGGTGGCCCGCCTATGTGGCGTTCGTGGTCTCGTTCGTGTACGTCGGCGTCATCTGGCTCAACCACCACGCGCTCTTCCGCCGGATCCGCCGGATGGACAGCGGCCTGCTGTGGATCAACCTCGCGATCCTGTTCAGCACCGTGATCGTGCCCTTTCCCACCTCCGTGCTCGGGGACGCCGTGGCCGAGGGCGGGGGCACCGACGACCAGCGGGTCGCCGTCGTGCTCTACGCCCTGGTCGCCGCCGTCATGTCGGCACCGTGGTGGGGGGTGTTCTCGTACCTGTGCCACCACCCGGACCTGCTGGAGCCCGGCGTCCCGACCGCCTACCTCCGGGCGCAGCGGATCCGGCCGCTGACCGGTCTCGTGCTGTACGTGGTCTGCGGGGTCGGGGGGTGGTTCGTCGGCCCGGCCGTCGGCGTGGCCTGCATCGCCGTGGTGATCCTCTATCACGCCCTCACCAGCGAGGGCCTACGGGAAGGACCGGCCGGCCGGCTCCTCGGCGCCTTCAGGCGCTGACCCCGGTCGTACGTCGGGCGAGTCAGGCGTCCGGGGTCAGCACGGTGCGCTGTCCGGGGGCCTCCGGGGCGGTCCAGGCGTGCTCGACCCGGGAGAGCGGGACCGGCAGCGTGTCGAGGGCGAAGGTGCCGGAGTCGATGAGGCCCGCGAGGGAGGGGAGTTCGGCGAGGATGCCGGCGGTGCTGACGGAGCCCTGGCCGCTGCCCATGAGCCGCAGGTTCGCGCCGCGCAGGTAGGCCGAGGGCAGGGTGATGTCCGGTCCCGCGACGGAGCCGATCTGGACCCAGGCAAGGGGCTTGGCACGCTCGGCGCGGGCGCTCAGCACGGCGGGCAGGGCGTGTTCGGTGGCGGCGCCCCACAGGTAGTCCAGGACGACGTCGACGTCGCCGGCGGCGCGCCCGAGCCGGCCGGCGGTCTGCTCGGGGTCGCCGAGGAGGGGGACGGTCTCGTCGGCGCCGAGACCGGGGAGGAGCGCGAGGCGTCCGGGGTCGCGGCCGGCGGCGACGACACGAGCGGCGCCGAGGTGCTTGGCGACCTGGACGGCGAGCCGGCCGGCGCTGCCGGTGGCGCCCAGGACCAGGACGGAGGCGCCGGACGGCAGGGGGGCGCGGCGGCGCAGGGCGACCCAGGAGGACATCGCGGGGTTCATCGCGGCGGCCACCGCCACCGGGTCGGTACCCGCGGGCAGGCCGACGGCCCGGCGGCGGTCGACCACGGCCCGCTCGGCCATGGTGCCGGCCACCCCGTCCGGGGCGACGAAGTAGAGCAGTTCGCCCTGCGGGGTGCGGCCGACCGCGTCGATACCGGGGACCAGCGGCAGGACGCCCTCGGAGGTGTAGTGGCTGCCGTCGGCTCCCGAGCGCACCCGGGGGTGGAGCCCGGCGGCCAGGACGTCGACGAGGATCTCGTGCTCCCCGCGCGGCTCGGGTTCGGCGACGGTGCCGTAGCGGGGCGGTGCGTCGAAGGAGTGGACGACGGCTGCGTGCATGACGGCCTCCAGAGAGGTGGGAGGGGCGGGCGCATATAGTTTGTATCGCGTACCACTTTCAAAGTAGTTTGCGTCACGTACCAAGTCAAGCGGAGGCAGCCATGACCGAGCAGCGCGAACCGGACCTCACCGACGGCCCCACGAACACGACCGACGCGCTCGTCCAACTGTCGTTCCTGGTCCACGGAACGCTGGCACGCGTCGCGGCGCGGCACGACCTGTCCCTTGTCCAGATCCACCTGCTCGGCATCCTGCGCGACCGCCGGCCGGGCATGCTCGAACTGGCCCGCCACCTGGACCTGGACAAGTCCTCGATGACGGGACTGGTCGGCCGCGCCGAGAAGCGCGGGCTGGTGGAGCGGCTGCCCTCGCCCCACGACGGGCGCGGCGTCCTGGTCGCCCTCACCCCGCTCGGGCGGCGGCTCGCGGAGCAGTGCACCGCCGAGATGGACGAGCACATCGCCGCGCTGACCGACGCCCTCACGTCCGGCGAGCGCTCGGCGATCCGCGCCGTGAGCACAAAGCTCCTGCGTGCTGCCGGAAAGTGACCGAGTCCGGCGGGTCGGCGGGGCTTCGCCCCACGGACACCTCGCGGTCACCGCGGGGTCGTGTCGCCCTGTGACGGTCGGGGAAGTTGGCTATACAACTTTCGCCGAGGAGTGAGCATGACCCCCCTGACCGTCTTCCCGGTCGCCGAGCTGCCCGCGATGTGGCTGCGCGACAACTGCCCCTGCACGGACTGCCGCGACCCGCGGTCGGGCCAGAAGCTCTTCCAGATCGGCGCGCTGCCCGCCGGGCTCCGCGTCGAGACGGCAACCGATGCCACCGACGTCACCGGCCCCGCCGGGGAGCCCGCGATCGAGGTCGTCTGGGCGCCCGACGGGCACCGCTCGGCTTACCCCGTCAGCTGGCTCACGGCCCACCGGCCCGGCGGCACCTCGTACGGCGACCGGCGCACCGAGGACGGCAAGGAGCTGTGGAAGGCCCGCGACCTGTCCGGGCGGCTGCCCGAGGCCGACTGGGACGCCTACATCGCCGAACCGGGCCTGCGGGCGCGCCTGCTGGAGTCCGTCCTGCGGCTCGGCTTCATGCTGCTGCACAAGGTGCCCGAGCGCGACGAGCAGGTGCTCGCCGTGGCCGAGACGTTCGGCTTCGTCCGTGAGACCAACTACGGCAAGCTCTTCGACGTGCGCGTCGAGCCCGACCCGAACAACCTCGCCTTCACCTCGGTCGCCATCACGCCGCACACCGACAACCCGTACCGCGACCCGGTCCCGACGATCCAGCTGCTGCACTGCCTGGTCAACGACGCCGAGGGCGGCGACTCCGGCCTCGTCGACGGCTTCGCCGCGGCCGCGCTGCTGCGCCGCGAGGACCCGGAGGCCTTCGCCGTCCTCAGCCGGACGCCCGTGCCGTTCGTCTTCCGCGACGCCGGGACCGAACTGCGCGCCGACCGCCCCCTGATCGGCACCGACGGGCTCGGCCGGGTGCGGGAGGTGCGCTTCAACAACCGCTCGATCAGCGCGCTGCGGCTGCCGGCCGCCGAGCTCGACGCCTTCTACGCGGCGTACCGCACCTTCGCGGAGCTGCTGCTCCGCCCCGAACTGCAGCTGAACTTCCGCCTGTCGCCGGGCGACTGCCTGGTCTTCGACAACTCCCGCCTCCTGCACGCCCGCACGGCCTTCGCCCAGGACGGGGCGCGCCACCTCCAGGGCTGCTACGCCGACCTCGACGGCCTCGCGAGCAGCCTGGCCGTGCTGCGGCGCGCGGACACCGTGGAGCCGCTGGCCGAGCTGTTCGCCGGGGCGGGATCGGCGGAGTACCTGGGCGAGGCAGTCTCCATGGCCGAGCACATGCTCCAGGCGGGCGCTCGCGCCGAGGCCGCAGGCGCCCCGCCGCACCTGGTGGCGGCCGCGTTGCTGCACGACGTCGGGCACTTCGCCGGCGAGGTCACCGGCCAGGACCTCATGGACGGCACCGACAACCGCCACAGCCACACCGGCGCCGACCTGCTGGCCCGCTGGTTCGGGCCCGAGGTCACCGAGCCGGTGCGGCTGCACGTCGCGGCGAAGCGCTACCTGTGCGCGGTGGAGCCGGAGTACTACGACCGGCTGTCGGAGGCCTCCAAGCACACGCTGGCGGTCCAGGGCGGCCCGATGACCCCGGAGCAGGCGGCCGTTTTCGCCGCCCTCCCGGGCGCGGCCGACGCGGTCGCCGTCCGCCGCTGGGACGAGGCGGCGAAGGACCCGGAGGCCTTCACGCCTGCGTTCGAGCACTTCGTCCCGCTGCTTACCGCGCTGATGCGCGGCTGAGGTTGCGGTGCCGGTTCGCCGGGTGGGTCGGGTGTGGGTGCGTGGGTGGCTGGTCGCGCAGTTCCCCGCGCCCCCAGCCGGCACGGACCCGCGCCCGTGCAGCTTGAGCTGCCCCAAGGCCCGTGGGTCCAGTGCGGGTGCGTGGGGGCTGAGCGCGCAGTTCCCCGCGCCCCCACCCGGCACGGACCCGCCGCGCGGCCACGCCACGAGCCGTCCCCGGCCAGTGGGTCACGTGCGCGTGCATCGGGGCTGAGCGCGCAGTTCCCCGCGCCCCTACGGGGCACGGACCCGCCGCGCTGCCACGCGTTGTGCTGCCCCGGCGCGGGTGCGTCGGGGCTGAGCGCGCGCTTCCCGCCGGTTACGGGGCGCGCCCGGAAGCCAGGCGGCGGATGCGGTTCGTGCGGCCTGCGGTGGCGAGGCGGTGCAGGACGGCGGGTTCCTGCGTGGAGGCGGCGAGGCGGAGTGGGAGCCAGTCGGACCAGGAGTCCTGGGCCGAGGGGTCGTCGAGCAGGGCGGACACCGACGGGCTTTCGAGGACGCCGAGTTCGCGCGCACGGCGCGTGGCGTAGGCGCGGGCGCGCCCGGTGCCGAGGCGGTCCGTCCAGGCGGGGCGTTCGGCCGCCGGGACATGGGCGAGGGCGTGCAGGACGATGCCGAGCGCGATGGCGTCGTCGGGCTCCGCAGCCACGGCGTCGAACAGTTCGGGCAGGCGCGCGGGGTCGTCCATGGCCAGGCGGTACCGGGCCCACCGTTCGTGCTCGCCCGGCGGCCCGGTCATGCCCGGTCCGTGCGCGGGCTGTGCTGGCGGCCGAGGGTGGAGGCGGCGACCGAGTTGTGGACCGTGAAGGCGATGGTGCCCGGCAGGTAGCGGTCCTCGGACCACTCGACCGGCACGCCCGCCGGGTCCGTTGTGCGGCGTCGCTCGCGCAGCAGGACCTGGCCGGCCGGGCACTCCAGGAGCCGGACGTCGTCCTCGTCGGCCCACGCGATGTCAATGGTGTGGTCGGCGTCGGTGAAGAGCACCCCGTGCCCCACCAGCGCCTCGGTGTGCGACACGACGTCGGGCGCCAGTTCGGCCACCAGGGCGCCCACCCGCGCCGGGTAGAGGGAGCGCTCGACCATGACCGGTTCGCCGGACAGGGTCCGCACCCGCAGGACGAGGTGGACCTCCGCCCCGGGTTCCAGGCCCAGTTGCGCGGCCTCGGCCGGTTCGGCCGGCCGCCGTACGACGCGGTCGACTCGCCCGCCCGGCGTCTCGCCCAGGGAGCGGGCCCAGTTGGTGAAGCTCAGCAGTTCGGAGAAGCTCTGCGAGCGCGGGCCGCCGAGCACCGTGCGCGGGGTGCCGCGCCGCGAGGTGACCAGGCCGTCCGACCGCAGCACGGCCAGGGCGTGCCGCACCGTGCCGCGGGAGACCCCGTAGCGCTCGGCCAGTGTGCCCTCCGGGGGCAGCTTGGAGCCGGAGGCATACTCGCCGGCGATGATCGCCGCGCGGAGTTCGGCGGCGACCCTGCGGTACCGCAGGTCGCTGTCGCCGCTGCCCTGGTCCTCACGCAACGTGTCTCCCGGCCGCTCTCGTGTCCACCGGGCCGGCGGTCCGGCCGGCCCCGGACAGACCTTATCCGGCCCGGACCGCCGGTCCAGGCGCAGGTGGGACACGGCGAGGGTCCGGGCCGGGGCGAGCGCCCCGGCCCGGACCTCACGGGACGTCGGTCACACGGCGTGGACGGTGCCCGCGTACCGCTGGACGAAGCGGGTGCCGGTGCCCGCCGTGACGGTCACGTCGTACCGGCCCTCGTCGGTGCGCCACTTCACGGTGTCCTGGTGACCGGCCCGGACCCAGACGACCTCCTCCTCACCGTCGAAGTCGTTCGGCGTGACGGTGAAGGCCACGTCGGAGCCGCCGTCGTTGCGCAGCTCCAGCTCGACCGTGGTGTGGCCCGGGTCGTCGGCACGGCGCAGCGCCGCCCCGACGAGGGGCGCGGCCACGTCGTCCTGGCCGTCGCGGACGACGGTGCCCGCGAAGCGGCGGACGAAGCCGTCGGCGCCGTGCACGGAGAAGTCGTAGCGGCCGTCGGTGGCCGCCGCGTCCCACACGTAGGTGCGCGACGAGTGCGGCTGCACCGTGAACGGGGTGCCGACGCGCGGCAGGGCAATGTTGGGCAGCACGGTGAAGTGGTAGCCCACGGTGCCGTCGTTGGTCAGCGTGCAGGTGACCTTGCCGGTGGCCCGGTCGACCGTCACGTCGGCCCACGGCAGGTACGGCAGCGGGCGGTGCGGCCGCTCGCCCTCCTCCTGCGCCGGCATCGACTGCGCGGTGGGGATCTTGACGCCGGGCAGGGAGTTGCCGGCGTCCGCCTTCGCCATCAGCGCGACCGTGTCCGGCAGGGCCGGGATGCTGTAGTCGGGCTTGGTGAAGTCGAAGGCGCTGGTGAGGTCGCCGCAGACGGTGCGCCGCCAGTCGGAGATGTTGGGCTCCCGCACACCGGTCACGCGCTCCAGGAACTGCACCACCGACGTGTGGTCGAAGACCTGGGAGTTGACCCAGCCGCCGCGCGACCACGGCGAGACGACCCACAGCGGCACCCGGCTGCCCAGGCCGATCGGCTTGCCGTTCGCGAACTCGTCCTTGGTGCCCGGCTCGGGCATCGGCGGGATGACGTGGTCGAAGTAGCCGTCGTTCTCGTCGTACATGACCAGGAAGACGGTGTGCTTCCAGACCTCGGGGTTGGAGAACAGCGACTGGAGCGCGGTGTTGACCCAGTGGGCGCCGTAGTCGGGGCCGGCCGACGGGTGCTCACTGAACAGGTACGGCGCCACCAGCCAGGAGACGGTGGGCAGGGTGCCGTCCTTGCAGTGCTTGTCGAACGCCGCGGGGTCGAACTTCGTCATGGCGTTGACGTAGCGCGGGTCGTCCTTGGGGAACGCGTGGAACTGCCTGAAGTACGACAGCGCGTTGTCGTCGTAGTCGCCGTAGCGGTCGTCCGAGCCGTCCGGGTTGTGGTAGACGCGCCAGCTGACGCCGGCCTCCTCCAGCCGCTCGGCGTACGTCGTCCAGTCGGCCACCGGGTTGTCGGTGACCGGGGTGTTGTCGGTCCAGGGGCCCGTGGTGCCGTCGACGCCGGGGCCGGCGGTGCCGGTCCACAGGTAGAGGCGGTTGGGGTCGGTGGGGCCGTTCAGGGAGCAGAAGTAGCCGTCGCAGAGGGTGAAGGCGTCGGCGAGGGCGAACTGGTAGGGGATGTCCTCGCGGTTGAAGTAGCCCATGGTGCGCTCGCCCTTGGCGGAGACCCACTTGTCCATGGAGCCGCTGTTGACGGCGGAGTGGCCGGTGTCCCAGTCGTGCGGGAGGCCGCCCGCGTTCTGGGCGTTGTACTTGGTGGTGTCCATCCGGAAGGGCAGCAGGTAGCCCTCGGAGCGGCTGCGGTCGGGCTGGCGGAACACGGAGTCGCCGCTGGGCAGCACGACGGCCTGGCGGTCGCCGAAGCCCCGCACGCCGTTGAGCGTGCCGAAGTAGTGGTCGAAGCTCCGGTTCTCCTGCATCAGGATGACGACGTGCTTGACGTCGGCGATGCTGCCGTCCCGGTCGTCGTGGCTCGATGCCTCGGCCGTGCCGGGCAGTCCGACGGCTGCGGCGGCAGCCCCGGCGGCGGCGGTGCCGATGAAGGCGCGGCGGCTGAACTGGGTCATGGGGTGGTCCTTCGGGTCGTTCGGGTCAGCCGCGGGCGGACAGGGAGAAGGTGACGACGGCGGCGGCGTGGTCGGAGGGCCAGCCGTTGGCCGCCGTGCCGGGCACGGGCTTGGGCCAGCCGGTGACGAGGCTGTGCGCCTCAACGACGCGCAGCGGTCCCGCGTACTGGATCTGGTCGACGCGGTCCTGCGGCTCGGCACCGCTGCCGCCGTCACGCTGCGGCCTGACGGGGGACCAGGTGGTGCCGGGCACCGCGACCGGGTCGGTGTGCACGGCGCGGAAGGCGTCCGTGAGCCCGGCCTGCTCCAGGGTGCCGGTGACGGGCCAGCGCAGGCGGCCCACTCCCCCGTGCTGGTCGGCCGTCTTGGCCGTCCAGTCCAGGTGCGAGGGCGAGGCGAGGCCCGCGGCCAGGACGACCGCGCCGCGGGAGGCGATGTCCGCCCGCATCGCGGCGACCAGCGCCACGGCCTGCCGGTAGCGGAGCGTCTGCTCCTCCGCCGCCTCGACCTGGGCGGCGCTGCTGCCCGCGAGGAGCGCGTACGGCCCGTAGTCCGCCTCGTCCAGCTGGGCGGCCCACAGCCGCACCGCGGGGCCGCCGGGCGGCTGCAGCGTGGCGGCGGCGGCCGGCAGGTCCGCGGTGGGGGCGACGACGTCGGTGAGCGGGTAACGGCTGACGATGCCGAGGCCGCCGGCCTGGTGGACGTCCCAGCCGAGCGCCTTGGCCAGGTTGCCGGCCGCGGTGCCGCCGGACTCCTGGAGGGCGACGACGTCGAGGCCCTGGGTGAGCACCAGGCTCAGCAGCTTCTCCGCGAAGCCGTCGATGTGGGTGCCGGCGTCCCAGAGGTTCAGCGAGGCGACCTTGAGCGGGATGCGGTCGCGGTTGTCGCGGACCGGCACCTGGACGGTGATCGTGTCGCTGCCCGCCGCACTGTCGGTGACGGAGACGACCACGCGCCCCGGGTTCTTGGGCGTCGAGGCCGGCGCCTTGCCGGTGACGGTGCCGTCCGCGGCCACCGACAGCCAGGAGTCGCCGCCGGTGCGCCGGAACGTCGCGCTGCCGGCGGGGTTGCCCTCGGGGCGCGCCCACAGGCCCGCCAGCGGCACGGAGACGTCCGTGCCCGTCAGCTGCGGGGCGGTCGTGAGGGCGTCCACCACCGCGTGCGGCCGCGGGATGACGGGGCGGGGGACGAAGCTGAACGGCGCGGTCTTGGCGAGGATGCCGTAGCCGTCCTTCGCGAGCAGGTAGCCGGTGTAGGGGCCGCCGGTCAGGCCGGCGGTGTTGATGGTGATGTCGCCGGAGGCGGCGGGCGTGTACTCCCAGGCCAGCGAGCCGCCGTTGCCGGGCTGCCGGTTGCCGTCGTAGACGCCGACCCAGTTCGTGGCGTACGGCGTGTCGGTGGTCCAGTGGAAGACGACCTGGTCGCCCTCGTAGGGGTTGGGGGTCTTGAGCGTGATGGAGTCGCCGGTGGGCGCACCGGCGAAGCTGAACGGCGCGGTCTGCGCGAGGATGCCGTAGCCGTCCTTCGCCAGGAAGTAGACGGTGTACGGGCCGCCGCTGAGGCCGGAGGTGTCGAGCGTCGTTTTGCCGGAGGTACCGGTGACGTACGTCCACACCAGGGAGCTGCCGCCGGCGCCCGGCTTGCGGTTGCCGTCGTAGACGCCGATCCAGTTCTTCGGGTCGGGGGCGTCCGTCGTCCAGGTGAAGGTCAGCTTGTCGCCCCGCTGCGGGGACGTCGTGGAGCTGAGCGCGATGGTGCTCCCGGACGCGGCGTCACGAGTGAGAGGTGGCACGGTGATGGGTCCTCTCCGCCCGGGGACCGCCGCGGCGGGACCCGGGTGAGCAAAGTTGTCTATATAACTTCGCTCCAGCAAGCCGTCTCGTGGCGACGGCCCGGTGAACGAGGGATTGCCGTTCGCGGGGCGGCAAACGGAATTCTCGCCTCGCGCCGCGCGCGCCCCGCCGTGCCCGAGAACGCGGTGAAACACCAGGCCAACTGCGGTGGTCGGGCCGGAGGTGGGGCCCGCCGGGGGCGCGTCGGCACATGGCGCGCCCGCATCCGGGATGCGGGTGCCGGGGGACGGGGTGGCGGGGCCCGGTCGAGCGCACTGTGCGCAGCGGGCCGTTTCCGGGCGACGGTCCTGCCACGTTCCCGCCGATTGGTTTCCTGCACGTGCGCCGGCTCACCAGAGCTGATTCGGGGGCATCCCGAAGCAGAGGAGAGCGCCGTGGGCAAGGTGGTCATGTACAGCACGGTGTCGGTGGACGGCTTCGTCGCGGACGAGAACGACCGGCCCGGACCGCTGTTCGACTGGCTGGTCGGCGGTGACGTCCCGTTGGACGGGAGCGGGGCGCTGAAGGTGTCGCAGACGTCCTACGACTACACCCGACCGTACTGGGACCGGATCGGGGTGACGGTCGTCGGCCGCCACGTCTTCGACATGACGGACGGCTGGGACCGGAAGCCTCCGGGCGGGATCGAGCACGTCGTCGTCGTGACCCACCGGGGCAGGCCCGAGGGATGGCACCCCGAGGCGCCGTTCCACTTCGTCGACGGCGTCGAGGCGGCCATGGCCACGGCGCAGGAGCTCGCGGGTGACCGCGTGGTCGAGGTCGCCGCCGGCGACGTCGGTGGCCAGGTGCTTGCCGCGGGCCTGGTCGACGAGGTGCGCATGGACGTCGTACCCGTGGTGCTCGGGTCGGGCAAGCGCTACTTCGGTTCGGTCCAGGCGCAGCACCTGCTGGAGGATCCCGACGTGGTGATCCGGGGCAACCGGGTACTTCACCTGCGCTATCGGGTGCGCCGTTGACCGATCCGAGCGCGAACGGTGACACCGGACCGGAGGCCCGCCCGTGTGGACTCGCGCGGCGCGCGCCCCGGGATGAGCGCCGCACCGGGGTCCCGTTCGTATGATCGCCAGGCTCAGGACGTCGGCACCGAGGCGGTCGGGACGTGGCACAACCGGGAATCGACTACGAGGCGGTCTTCCGCGGACTGCCCAGCGCGGTCGCGCTCCTGACGCCGCAATTGTTGTTCGTCGACGCCAACGAGGAGTACCTCGCCCTGTCGGGCCGGCCGGCCGCGGAGGTGATCGGGCACTTCCTCTTCGACGTGTTCCCCGACAATCCCGACCACCGCGGGGCGTCCGGGATGCGCAATCTCGGGGCCTCGCTGCGGCGCGTGGCGTCGACGGGCGAACGGGACGCCATGGCGCTGCAGCAGTACGACGTCGAGGACCCCGAGCATCCCGGGCGGTGGGAGGAGCGGTACTGGAGCCCGGTCAACATGGCGGTGTTCGGGGACGACGGGCGCGTGGCGCTGCTGGTGCACCGGGTGGAGGAGGTCACCGAGCTCATCCGCGCCCGGGGCGGCCCCGACCGGGACCGCTCCAGGGTGCTGGAGGCCGAGCTGTACGGCAGGGCCCGCGAGCTGCAGGAGGTCAACGAGCGGTTGCGGCGCGCGCACGCCCGCGAGCGGGAGGTGGCGCTCGCGCTCCAGTCGGCGATGCTGCCCGCCCCGCAGCCGCTGCGGCAGCACCGCGTGGCGGTGCGCTACCGGCCGGCCACGGGGGCGCTGAATGTGTGCGGCGACTGGTACGACCTGGTGGACCTGCCCGGCGGGGGCGACCGGATCGGGGTCGCGGTCGGCGACGTCGTGGGGCACGGCCTGCCGGCGGCGTGCGTCATGGGGCAGTTGCGCAGTGCGCTGAGCGCGGCCTCGCGGGTCGCGGACGGCCCGGCCGGCGCCCTGGAGGTCCTGGGGCTGTACGCGCGCTCGGTGCCCGGCGCGGAGTCGACGACGGCGGTGAACGCCTTCGTCGACTGGGACGAGCGGACCGTCACCTACAGCAGCGCCGGGCATCCGCCGCCGGTCCTGCTGCACGCCGACGGCACCGTGGACTTCCTCGACCAGGCCACCGATCCGCCGCTGGGTGCCCGTCCGGAGCACGACTCCCGGCCCCAGGCCGTGATCCCGTTCACCGAGGACGACACGCTCGTGCTCTACACCGACGGCCTGGTCGAGCGGCGCGGCGAGGACATCGACGCGGGTCTCGCCCGCCTCGCCGGCGTCCTCGGCCGGCACCACGGCGCCGGGCCGGAGCGGCTCGCCGACGCGGTGCTCGGCGAGCTGCTGCCGCCCGGCGGGATCACCGACGACACGGCACTGGTGGTCGTCCGCCTGTGAGCGGCGGCGCAACTCCCTGACGGGCCGTCAGTTGAAGCCGACGACGGAGTGCGGCCGGTAGGGCTCCTCCAGGGACTTCGCTTCCGCCTCGTCCAGGGACAGGTCGAGCGAGGCCACCGCGTCGAGCAGGTGCCGCTCCTTGCCGACGCCCACGATGGGCGCGGTCACCCCCGGTTGCCGCAGCAGCCAGGCCAGGGCCACCTGGGCGCGCGGCACGCCGCGCCGCTCGGCGACGGCCGCCACCGCGTCGACGACGACGCGGTCCTGCTCGTCGTACAGGCCCCGCCCGTAGTCGTCGGTCTCCTGACGGGCGGAGCCCGCCTCCCAGTCACGGGTGAGCCGGCCGCGGGCCAGCGGGCTCCACGGCGTGACGCCGACGCCCTGGTCGGCGCAGAGCGGCAGCATCTCGCGCTCCTCCTCGCGGTAGAGGAGGTTGTAGTGGTTCTGCATGCTGACGTACTTCGTCCAGCCGCCGCGCTCCGCGGTGTGCTGGGCCTTGGCGAACTGCCAGGCGTGCATGGAGGACGCGCCGATGTAGCGGGCCTTGCCCGCCTTGACCACGTCGTGGAGTGCCTCCATCGTCTCCTCGACCGGCGTGTCGTAGTCCCAGCGGTGGGTGATGTACAGGTCGACGTAGTCGGTGCCGAGGCGGCGCAGGCTGGCGTCGATCTCGGTGTGGATCGCCTTGCGCGACAGCCCCGCGCCGTTGGGCCCGGGGCGCATGCGGCCGTGCACCTTAGTGGCCAGGACGATGTCCTCGCGGTTCGCGTGCTCGGCCAGCACCCGTCCCACGATCTCCTCGCTGGTGCCGTCGGAGTAGACATTGGCGGTGTCGAAGAAGGTGACGCCCGCTTCGAGGGCGGCGCGGATCAGCGGGCGCGCGGCGTCCTCGTCGAGCGTCCACGGGTGGTTGCCGCGCTCGGGCACGCCGTAGCTCATGCAGCCGAGGCATATGCGCGAGACGTCAAGACCGGTGGAACCGAGTTTCGTGTACTGCACGTTGCTGCTACCTCCGCGAATGGGGTGTCGTCCGGGGCGGACAGGACGGGCGTGGGCCTGACGGCCTGGGGGTCATACGCGCACCGCCCAGAGGGTGCCGCCGCCGTCGAGGACGGCGATCACGTCGCCGCTCGCGGCGGGCGCACTCACGGACGTGCCGTCGAACTGGCCCGACCAGAGCGTGCGGCCGTGCTCCACGTCGACGATCCGCGCGCTGGTCCATCGCTGGAACACCCGCGCCCGAACCGTGTCGGAGAGCAGGGCGTAGGGGCCGGTGGCCCGCACGTTCCGGGTGCCGGCGTGCCACCGTTCCGTGCCGTCGGCGGCGGCCAGGCAGACCGGTCCCGACCCGGCGAACACGACGAACCCGCCGGCCACACTCGTCGTCCACTTCTCCTTCAGGCCGGCGTCCTCGTACGAACTGCCCCAGGTCCAGGCCGGCTTGCCGGTGCGTCCGTCCAGCGCGGTCGGTTTCCGGCGGGAGCCCGCCTCCAGCGGGAGGAAGACCGTGGTACCGGACACCAGCTCGGCGAGCGGCTGATAGGCCCCGGAGACGAGAGTGTCCGGCTTGGTCTTCTGGAACGGGCTCCGCCACATCACCGCTCCCGTGTCCGCCGCCCGGCAGACGAGGTCGACGGGTTCCGTGCGGCCGGCCTCGTAGCAGAGCAGGCCCTTCCCCAGGGGCTGCGCCGAGTCGCCCTGCGGCTGGAAGTCCTTGCGCGTCCACAGCTTCTCGCCGGTCCTGCCGTCCAGGGCGGTCCCGCCGCAGAGGATCAGGTCGCCGGCCAGCATCCACGTGGCGCTGTACGGGGAGGACACATCGGCCGACCATCGCTGCTCGCCGGTGCGCGGATCGGTCGCGGTCACGTAACCGTCCTCCCCGGAGATCAGCAGGCCGCTGGGCCGGTGCACATCCAGCCCCATGGCGCTGCCGTAGGCCACCGATCGCTGCCACCTGCGAGCGCCGGTGGCGGCGTCGAAGGCCTGCACCTCCCCGCTGTCGGCGTCGTGCTCGTCGGTCAGCGCCAGCACCGTGCCGCCGGCGACCGTGAAGCGTGTCTCCCGGGCCCATGTCGTGTTGAGGGACACCTTCCACAGCGGCTTGCCGGTGGCCAGGTCGAAGGTGTGGAGCGCGGCGGTGTCCCTGTAGTAGTGGCCGGCGGCCACATGGCACCGGCCGTCGGCCACGACGACGTCGGGGCCGTCGGAGTTGATCAGATCGACGTCCGCGATCTTCTGCGACCAGGCGACCGGGCCGCGCTCGGGGTCACCGGTCAGGTACACCGCCGCCGCCCCTCCGGCGACAACGGCCGCCGCCCCTCCGGCGACAACGGCCGCCGCGACGCCGGTGCCGCGCACGAGCAGGCTGCGGCGGCTCATGCCCGGGCCGCCCGTCGGCCCGGCGGGCGCGTCGGCGGCCGGGGGCGGTGAACCAGCCCCGTCCCCGTCGAGAGCGGTCGGGGTGTAGCGGCGGGCCGCGGGTACGGACTGCCGCGCACCGGCCAGGCGCCGCAGGTCGTCGGCGAGCGCGGCGGCCGACTCGTGCCGCTCGCGCGGGTCCTTGGCCAGCAGCCGGCCGACCAGGCGGTCCCACGGCGCGGGGACGCCCGGCACGAGGCTGCTCGGCGCGGGGGGCTGGTCGTGGAGGTGCGCCGTGACGTACCCGAGGGAGTCCGGGGCGTCGAACGGCAGCCGCCCGGTGAGCAGTTCGAACAGCACGCAGCCGAGGGAGTACAGGTCGCTGCGCTGCTCGGGGCGTCCGCGCGCCTGCTCGGGTGCCATGTACGCGGCCGTGCCCACCATGAATCCGGTGTGGGTCAGCCGGCCGTCGGTGGCCGAGGCGTCGGCGGCGCGGGCGATCCCGAAGTCGAGCACCTTCAGGCCGCCCGAGGTGGTGACGAACAGGTTCGCGGGCTTGATGTCGCGGTGCAGGACGCCGGCGCCATGCGCCTCACTCAGCGCGTCGCAGACCTGCGTCCCCCAGCGCGCCGTCTCCTCCTCGCCGACGGGTCCGCGCCGGACGACGGCGTCCAGGCCCTCGCCCCGCAGCAGTTCCATCACGAGGAACGGCGTCGTGCCCTCACCGGTGTCCGCCTCGCCGAGGTCGTGGACCGTCACGAT
Source organism: Streptomyces sp. NPDC046977 (assembly GCF_040644455.1). NCBI lineage: Bacteria > Bacillati > Actinomycetota > Actinomycetes > Kitasatosporales > Streptomycetaceae > Streptomyces > Streptomyces sp. NPDC046977. Next base: position 23,914 of record NZ_JBEYWO010000004.1, on the reverse strand, counting down.
GTGGGGGTGCTGGAGCGCGGCGGTGATCCGCGCCTCCCTCAGGAAGCGGGCGCGTGCCTCGTCGGCCCGGCTGCCGCCACCCGCGAGGACCGAGATCACCTTGACCGCGACGGGCCGGCGCAGGCTGACGTCCCGCGCCTCCCAGACCTCCCCCATGCCACCGCGCCCCAGCGGGCGTACGAGGCGGTAGCGGTCGGCGAGTATCGGATCCTGGTCGTCCACAGCCCCAAGTCCCCCGGTGGTGATCGGTTTTCACGCGGCAGCGTTGATCGTAGACCGTGCCCCCCGGCGGCACAGGACCCGGGCGGGAACGCACCCGACCGGTTCAGTGCGGCGCGGGACCGTGCACAGCGGTGACGGACAGGGTGCTCACGCCCGTCGCGGCGCAGCCCAGCAGGCACATCCGGATCCTGGTCGGCAGCGTTGATCGTGGACGGTGCCCCCGGCCGCACAGGACCCGAGCGCGAACGCACCCGACCGGTTCAGTGCGGCGCGGGACCGTGCACAGCGGTGACGGACAGCGTGCTCACACCCGTCGCGGCGCAGCCGAGCAGCGGCTCGTCCGGCAGGAAGAGCGCGTCACGCTCGTCGGGCGGATAGACCCGCAGGCCCCGCGCCTTCTGCGGGTCGCACGCCTTCTGGTCGTAGTTCTCCACCTGGGCCATGCGCAGCAGGGCCTCGGCGGAGCCACCGCTCGGCAGCAGGACGGCCTTGCCCGGACCGCCCGTGCGCTGGGCCGGGTTGCCGATCTGCCGGCCCTCGGCGCCGTCGGCCAGGGAGACCCCCGGGAAGCCGTAGAGGGTGCAGGAACGCGGTCCGGAGTTGACGAAGACCAGCACGCGCTCCACCGAGCCCGCGGCGCCCTGGGAGCCGCCGAAGGCGATCTTGAGCTGTGCGGACCGGCAGCCGGTCACCTGGGAGACCGACGTGGACGAGGGGGACGAAGGGGACGCATCGGACGCGGTGGAGGGCCGCACCGAGGGTGACCCCGTCGTTCCGGACGGCGCGGGCGCGGCGGTCGCCGTACCCCCCTCCCCGGAGGGCAGCCCGCTCACGGGCGGCGCGGCGGGCCGCACCGTCGAGACGCCACCGCCCCCGCCGGGTACCGGCACCAGGAACGCACCCGCCGCCACGCAGCCGGCCACCGCGGTGCCGAGGGCGAGCGCCCGGCGCCGTCGCACCGACCGGGCCCGGCGCCGGACGGCGTCGAAGGCACCGGGCGGCGGCGCCAGCAGGACGACGGGCTGCCGGAACACCTCGGCGATCTCGCTCGGCTCGTCCTCGGCGCGCCCCGCGCGGGGCCCGGCGAGGTCGCCCGGGTCAGACGGTCGTTTCATGAAGCCCCCTGAGAGAGGCCCGCAGGTGCTGCCGGGCGGCGTGGAGATCGCTCTTGATGGTGCCGGGCCGGCGGTGGAGGGCCACCGCGATGTCGTTCACCGACAGGTCGGCGTAGTAGTGCAGCAGGACGGGGACGCGCAGCCGTCCCGGCAGGGCCTCCACCAGGGCGCGGATGTCGGTGCCGTGGTCGGCGGCCGGGGCGTGGTCCACGGTCACGACCTCCAGCTGCCGCACGGTGGCCTTCTCCCGCTCCTGCCGGCGCCAGTGGTCCTTGACCAGGTTCGCCGCTATGGAGAACAGGTACGGCGCGGGCTCCCGGACCGTCGTCCACCGGGACCACAGTCTCGTGAACGACTCGGACGCGATCTCGTGCGCGACGGAGTCGCTGTCCACGAGCTTGCGGCACCAGCCCGCCAGCCGCGGGTAGAAGGACTCGAAGAACTCCTCCGCCTCCTCCGCTGCGCTGCTCACACCGAACCCGCCATTCCTGATCTCGCTCCCCCTCACCCGTGCGACGGCACCTCCGTCAGACGGTGACGACGCTCTTCCAGCCGCCGACGGGGCGTTCTCCCAGGTTAAGGCCCTGCAGGTTGCGCACGACGGTGGGGTGCTGTGCCTCCAGCCAGTCGCAGAACTGGCGGAAGGACACCATGCGGACGTCGTCCTTCTCCGCCATCTCGCCGATCACCTGCTCGACGGCGTCCATGTAGATGCCGCCGTTCCACTGCTCGAAGTGGTTGCCGATGAAGAACGGGGCGCGGTTGGTGGTGTAGGCGCGCTCGAAGCCGGCCAGGTAGGCGCCGCGGGCCTGGTCGCGCCACGCGGGGCGGCGTGCCGGGTCGCCGTGGGTGGTCCCGGACTGGTTGGCGAGCATGTTGTAGTCCATCGAGAGCACTTCGAAGCTGTGCCCGGGGAACGGCACGGACTGCAGCGGGAAGTCCCATATGCCCAGTTTGCGACGGGGCCAGACCTGGAGTCCGCCCGGCGAGCTGGCGTCGTACCGCCAGCCGAGGGAGGCCGCCGTGGACAGCAGGTTGAACTGACCCATCAGGCAGGGAGTGCGGCCGCCGACGAGTTCCTTGGTGTAGTCGAAGGGCAGCGGCTCCAAGTCGTCGAAGCCGGTGTTGGTCCGCCACTCCCGCACGAAGCGCGTGGCCTGCTCTATCTCGCTGCGCCACTCCGCGGACGACCACCGCTTCACCGAGCCGGAGCCGCCGCAGAAGTGGCCGTTGAAGTGAGTGCCTATCTCGTGGCCCTCCAGCCACGCGGCCCGCAGCTGCTCCAGTGTCAGGCGTATGTGGGCGTCGGTCAGGTAGCCGATGTCGGAGGCGCCGACCGGATTGCGGGGCGGGTCGTACAGGTGCTTCTTGGACTCGGGCAGCAGGTACAGCCCGGAGAGGAAGAAGGTCATGGCGGCGCCCGCCTCATCGGCGATCTTCCGGAAGCGCGCGAAGAGGCCGTTGTCGAGTTCACCGGCGCCGTCCCAGGAGATGACGACGAACTGCGGCGGCCGCTCCCCCGGCTCCAGCCTGCGCACCTCCGGCTGCCGCGGCTGGGCACCGGTCAGCGAGGTCGAGCCGTCCCCTATCAGCCGCGGCGACTCCACGCTCGGGGGCAGCGGGCGGGGCGGCGCGGAGGACGCGGGGGCGGAGGGCGCCGAGGGGGACGGCGACGGGGAGGAGTTGCCGCGTGCGAAGGCCTCGCCGCCGGCGCCGCGGTACAACGCGTAGCCGCCGGCCGACAACAGGCCCGCGGCTCCCAGTCCCATGAACGCCCTGCGGGGCAGCCGGGACGGTTCCTCGTGCGGAGGGTGTGACGCGCTCACTTTGTCTCACTCACTGTTGACGGCCGATCACCGGGAGCCATCGCTTTTTTGCGACGCCACTGGTATAGAGACCGGTGCGGTACCCATGGTTGTCACGGAACGGCAAAAACGCGGTCCGCCCGTTCAGGGGCGGGCTGTTGCGGGCTGTTCACCCCGTGGCGCCGAGCCAGTCCCGCGCCGACCGCGGACTGCGCAGCCGTACGACGCGCAGCGGCGCGAAACGCCGGTCCAGGGTGCGCCGTTCGATCTCGGCGCGCCGGGCCGCGTACTGGGACCAGGCCCACCACACCGGGTGGTCGGCGCGGAACCAGGAGGCCGCGGTCTCGACATTGCCGCCGAAAATGCGCTCCCGCAGCACGGTCCTGCGCAGCGACCTGCGCAGGACCCGGGGCATGACGACCGACCGGGGGTAGTCGAGCCAGACGACGGTGTCGGCGTGCGTCCACACCAGGTCCCGGACCTCCGGGTAGCCGAAGGAGTCGAAGACCCACCCGGGGCCGGCGGTGATCTCCGCCACCCGCTCGCGGAACGCGGGGTCGGCGGCCCATCCGGGCCCGGTGAACCTCAGTGCGTCCATCTCGTGGAACGTCAGGTCCAGGCGCGCGGCGAGCGCACGGGCCATGGTGGTCTTGCCCGCCCCGCTGATGCCGACGACCAGGATGCGTCTCATTCCGCGAAGGCTATCCGGGGCGTTGCGGCCGCCGGCCGGCGCCCCGTCGCCCGGCGGCCGCCTCCCTCCCGGGGCTTCGGCGTGAGCGGTCTCCTCGCCACACCGGCCGGTGGCGACGCGAGGGTCCTCGGCGGGGGGCTGCTGCCGATGCGGTGCCGGACGGCGCCCGAACGCCCTTCGCGGGCGGGGCGCTGCCGGTGCGCCGTCGTCCTGCGGGACGGCGGTACCAGGCGCGGCTGCGCAGCGCCCCGCCGTGGCGATCACCGTCAGGCCTACCAGTCGCACCACCGGCGCAACTGCCGTGCGCCCGGCGGCGCACTGCCGAACGGACGCGACGCGTGAAACGACCGCGCCCCGCCACCACCCGTGCGGCCGGGCGGCCCGGCCCCGTGAGTACCGTGGCCCGCCACCCCGACAGGCGTGCGCGCCGGATAGCGAACTCCGGCCTCAGCACAGCACCTTGAGCGCACCCGGCCGGATTCGCACGGTGACCGGGAGGACCGCGTCGACCTCCCCGTCCGCGCCGTAGGGGACATCGCGGTCGGCCTCGATGCGGATCTCCCTGCCGCCCACCGGCACAACTTCGCGCGGCCACCCGTGCGGCCGGGCGGGCCGCAGTCGCATGAGCCGCGTGGCCCGCCACGCCTGTCAGGCGTGCGCGCCGGCTCCGTCGAAGCGCGGGTGAGCGGACTCCGGCCTCAGCACAGCACCTTGAGCGCACCCGGCCGGATGCGCACGGTGACCGGAAGGACCGCGTCGACCTCCCCGTCCGCGCCGTAGGGGACATCGCGGTCGGCCTCGATGCGGATCTCCCTGCCGCGGAGGATCTCGACCTCGGGCCGGTGCACGTGGGCGCCGGTCTTGAGTTCGTTCATCAGGGCGAAGAAGAGCCGGCGCGGCGCGTCGCGGATCATGACGACGTCGAGCAGGCCGTCGTCCACACGGGCGCCGGGCGCGATCGCCCGACCGGAGCCGTAGAAGCCCGAGTTGGCCGCCACGACGGTGTAGCCCCGACGCTCGTGGAGCTCCCCGTCGACGGTGACGCGGTAGGCGGCCGCGCGCCAGCCGGCGACCGCGCGCAGCCCACCCGCGTAGTACGAGGCGGCGCCGCTCAGCAACCGGGAGGCGTTGGCGTGGCGGTTGGCGAGGGCGTCGACTCCCGCATAGACACTGCCCAGCACGACGGTCCGGTGGTGGACAGCGGAGTCGATCTCGATGGTGTCGACCGCGCGGGGGTCGCGGTCGAGCAGGACGCGGGCGAGTTCCTCCTGTCCCGCGGGCAGGCCGAGGGCGCGGGCGAAGTCGTTGCCGCGACCGGCGGGCACGAGGCCGAGGACGGCGTCCGTGCCGCTGAGAGCGCCGCCGATGCCACCGACGATGCCGTCCCCGCCGACCGCGAGCACGACGCGGCCCCGCTCGCCCGCGCGGCGGGCGAGTTCCCGCGCGTGCGCCAGGCTGGTGCTGTACTCCGTCTCCAGCCCCGCTCCGGCCTCGCGCAGCAGCCGGGCGAGCGGAAGGAGGGCGGCGGCCCCGGTGGAGCCCCCGGCGGTGGGGTTGACGACGGCGGTGAACTGTCGCATGCGCGTACCTCCGTGGTGGGGGCGGACGGAAAGGGACGGGGCTCAGCGGCCCGGGAGGAGGATGCCGGGGTTGAGCAGCCCGGCCGGGTCGAGCGCGTCCTTCACGGCCCGCAGCGCGGCGATGCCGAGCGGGCCGGCCTCGCGGACGTACCAGTCGCGGTGGTCGCCGCCCACGCCGTGGTGGTGGCTGATGGTGCCGCCCGCGGCGATGATCGCCTCGTTCGCCGCGGTCTTGGCGGGCGCCCAGTGGGCGACGGGGTCCTCGCCCTGCGCGGAGACGACCGTGAAGTAGAGCGAGGCGCCGTTCTCGTACACGTGCGAGATGTGGCACATGACCAGGGGCGGTGTGCCGGCGCCCGCGAGCGTGGCGGTCAGGGCGTGGCGCACCGAGTCGTACAGCTCGGGCAGGCGCGACCAGAACGTCGCGGTCTCCAGGGTCTCGGCGAAGGCGCCCGCGTCCAGCAGGGCGTCCCGCAGATAGGGCGCGGAGTAGCGGCCGTGGGCCCAGCGGCGGCCGGGCTCCTCGCCGAGGTACTCGCCGCCGCAGTCGCGCAGCACCGCCGCGGCCCGCGCGCGGCGGTAGGCGGTGTCCTCCTCGGTGCCCTCGTAGCCGGTGATCGCGACGCAACCCGCCGTCGAGGGGCCGCCGGAGGCGCCGATGGCGTCGGGCTGGGCCAGGCCGATCATGGTCTCCGTCTCGTCGGACAGCCGCAGCACCGTGGGGCGGGGGCCGTCCTGGGCGAGCCGGCGCAGCGCGGCCGTGCCCTCGGCGAACCCGGGGAAGCGCCAGCCCTCGTAGACCGTGACCTGCGGGACCGGGCGGATGCGCACGGTGACGGAGGTGATGACGCCGAGCGCGCCCTCGGAGCCGAGGACGAGCTGACGCAGGTCGGGGCCGGCGGCGGAGCGCGGGGCGCGGCCGGCGTCGAGGGTCCCGCGCGGGGTGGCGACGGTCAGGCCGAGCACCATCTCGTCGAAGCGGCCGTACCCGGCGGACGCCTGGCCGCTGGAGCGTGCCGCGGCGAACCCGCCGATGGTGGCCCATTCGTAGGACTGCGGGAAGTGGCCCAGGGTGAAGCCGTGTTCGGCCAGCAGCGCCTCCGCCTCGGGGGCGCGCAGGCCGGGTTGGAGGATCGCGGTGCGCGACACCGGGTCCAGGGAGAGCATCCGGTCCATGCGGCGCAGGTCGAGGGCGACGAAGGGGCGGCCGCCCTGCGGGGCCAGGCCGCCGACGACGGAGGTGCCGCCGCCGAACGGCACGACGGTCAGGTCGTGTTCGGCGCACACGGCCAGTACGGCGAGCACCTCGTCGTGGCCGGCGGGCAGCACGACGGCGGCGGGGACGTCGGCGACGTCGCCGGCCCGGATGCGCAGCAGGTCCGGCGTGGACTTGCCGCGGGTGTGCCGGATGCGGCTCTCGGGGTCGGTGCGGACGAAGGACAGGCCGCCGACGGCGTCGGCGAGCGCCTCGCGGGCCTCGTCGCCGAGCGGGCTCTCCGGGACCTCGATGTCGGCCAGGCCGGCCGGGGCGGCCTCCCGGGGCTTGACCCCGAGCAGATCGCGCAGCAGGGCGATCACGCTGTCGGGCAGTGGGGCCGCCTTGGCCGGGTCGCCCCAGCCGCTCCACAACATGTCCACGTCGTCGTCCTCATCGGTCGCGGGGCCGGGGTCAGAGGGTCATCTCCCGTTGTTTCCAAGGGCGTTACACTGTGACACATGACGCCTATTCGTCACAACACTCGGACAGCGGTGGATCCGGTGCTCGACGCGGTCCGCGACTGCGTCCTGGCCGTCGGCGTGCGCCGCACGACCCTCACCGACGTGGCCCGCCGCGCCGGTGTCTCGCGCATGACGCTGTACCGGCGCTGGCCCGATGTGCGCACCCTGGTCGGGGATCTGATGACCCGTGAGTGGGTGAACGTCGCGACGGACGCGATCCCCGGGCACGCCGGCGACCACGACGTCCGGTCGCGGCTGGTCGGCGGGCTGGTCGACGGCGTCCGCGCGTTCCGGGCGCACCCCCTTTTCATCAAGATCGTCGATGTCGATCCCGAACTGCTCCTCCCCTACGTCCTGGACCGCCGCGGCGCCAGCCAGGACGCGTTGCTGCAGCTGATCACCACCGCGCTGGAGGAGGGCCACGCCGACGGCTCCGTCCGCCGCGCCCACCCCGGCCGGCAAGCGCGGGCGGTGCTGCTGCTCGCGCAGTCGTTCACGCTCTCGCTGCGCACCATGACCGACGAGGACGACCCCGACCTGAACTCGGCCGCGTTCCTTGAGGAGTTGCGGACCATGCTGGAGAGGATCCTGACGCCATGAGCCCCACGAGCAGCCCGGTTCCGGCCCGCCCCGCCGTCTCCCCGGCCCCGCCCGGGTCATCGCTGTCCGCGGCCCGGCGCGCCCGTGAGCTGGCCGAACTCGCCGACGGTGGCGGCGTGGTGGACGTCCTCGTCGTCGGCCTCGGCGCCACCGGCGCGGGGGCGGCGCTGGACGCCGCCTCGCGCGGTCTGTCGGTCGCCGCCGTCGACGCCCACGACCTGGCCTTCGGCACCTCCCGCTGGAGCTCCAAGCTGATCCACGGCGGTCTGCGCTATCTCGCCTCCGGTCAGCTGGACGTCGCGCACGAGAGCGCCGTCGAGCGCGGCGTGCTGATGGAACGCACCGCCCCCCACCTCGTCCAGGCGCAGCCGTTCGTGCTCCCGCTCACCCCGCTGGTCTCCCGCGGCCAGGCCGCCGTGGCCTGGACCGGCCTCCGCGCCGGCGACGCGCTGCGGCTGGCGGCCCGCACCTCCCGCGCCACGCTGCCGGCCCCGCGCCGGCTCTCCGCCGTGGAGACCCGGCACTTCGCCCCCGCGCTGCGCCCGTCCGGGCTGCGCGGCGGACTGCTGTCCTGGGACGGCCAACTCGCCGACGACGCCCGCCTGGTGACGGCGATCGCCCGTACCGCCGCGGCGCACGGCGCACGCGTCCTGACCCGGGTCCGCGCGGTCGCGCTCACCAGCGCCGGTGCCCTGATACGCGACGAACTCACCGGCGAGGAGACCACGATCCGCGCCCGCGCCGTGATCAACGCCGCCGGCGTGTGGGCGGGCGGGCTGGTGGACGGCATCCGGCTGCGGCCCTCGCGCGGCACCCACCTCGTCCTGCGCTCGGCACCGCTGGGCGACCTCCCGGCGGGCCTGCACATCCCGATCCCGGGCGAGTCCAACCGCTTTGTGCTCGTCCTGCCGCAGGGCGACGGGCGGGTCTACGTGGGGCTCACCGACGAGCCGGTCGACGGCGGCATCCCCGACGTCCCGGAGGTCCCCGAGACCGACATCGGCTTCCTCCTCGACGTGCTCGGCACCGCGTTGGACACCACGGTGGGACGTGAGGACGTCGTCGGTGCCTTCGCCGGGCTGCGGCCGCTGCTGGACACCGCCGCGGACGGCGCCGGGAACACGTCCGACATCTCCCGCAAGCACGCGGTCCTCACCTCGGGCGACGGTGTCGTCACCGTCGTCGGCGGCAAGCTGACCACCTACCGCCGGATGGCGCAGGACGCGGTCGACGCCGCGGTCTCCGCCCGCGGCCTGGGCGCCGGGCCGTCCCGTACGGCGTCCCTGCCGCTGGTCGGCGCGGCCCCGGCCGCGGAGCTGACCGGACTCGCGGCGCCGCGCCGCCTGGTGCGGCGGTACGGCACCGAGGCCCCGGCGGTGCACGCCCTCGGCGCGGCGGAACCGGCCCTGCGCGAGCCCGTCGTGCCGGGGCACCCGGTGACCCGGGCCGAACTGGTGTGGGCGGTACGCCACGAGGGCGCGCTGGACGCCGCCGACCTCCTCGACCGGCGCAGCCGCATCGGCCTGGTCCCCGCGGACCGCGAGCAGGCCGTCAAGGCGGCGGAGGAGGCACTGGCCCGCCCGGCCGCGGAATGACGCCGCCACCCCCGGCGGGGCGCGCAATTCACCGGGCCGCATTCCCTTGCCGCGCGACCCGCCAATTCCGGGGCGGAATTCCGGTGTCGGGCCCGTGCGGCCGGCGCGGCGGAAAGGGCGGGCGGGCGCGCGACGTGAAACAGCCCGCGGCGGTGGGTGTTTGCGGGCCGGCATCCGGGGCACCCGAAAACAGCGGTGAACGGTGCAGCCGGGTGCCGGACACCTCTCCGGCCGGCACCCGGCTGCTCACCCGGATCGTCCGGTCGCGTGTTCACCGCGTCATATCGTCGTGCATTCGCTCACGGGAGGCGCACGTGGTTCCCCTTTTGCTGGTTCTGCTTCTGGCCGTCATTCTTTTCGGGGCCGGATTCGCCCTCAAGGCCCTGTGGTGGGTCGCCCTGATCATCCTGGTGCTGTGGCTGCTCGGGTTCGTCATGCGCGGCACCTCCTCGGGTGGCGGCAGGTCGCGCTGGTACCGGTGGTGACCTCCTGCTGACCCCTCGCGGACGGGGGGGGGGCCCCCGGCCCCCCCCCCCCGGGGGGGGGGGGGCGCCCCGGGGCCCCCCCCCGTCCGCGTGTCCGCGTGTCCGCGTGTCCAAAGGGCCGCGTGATACCCCGAAACGGGGGTAAGCGGCTCTCGGACACACCGTTCGGCCCAGTGCCGCGGACTATCGAGGAGAGAACCATGCTCATGGCCCACCCCGCTGTGCTGAACGACCTCGTCGACCGCTACGAGACGCTGCACGTGCTCGACCCGGCGGACCCCGAGGTCCGGCGCCGGCTGGAGGACGTCTCGTACACACTGTGCGTGGCGACGGGCACCGGCGACGTGGACGCCGCCCTCGTCGCGGCGCGGCTGCGCCTGCCGGGAGCGAGGCCGCTGGACGACTCGGCCGTCGCGTGAGAGCGGTCCGCACCGTCGGCGTCGAGGAGGAACTGCTCCTGCTGGACGCCGAGTCCGGCGAACCCCGCGCGCTGTCGACCGCCGTCCTCGCCTCGGCGCGCCGCGACCCGTCGGCCGGGGAGGACGTGTTCGAGACGGAACTCCAGCGGCAGCAACTGGAGTTCGCCACCCGGCCGCAGGTGCGGATGGAGGACCTGGGCGCCGAGATCACCCGCTGGCGCGGCGAGGCGGCCCGGCACGCCGAGGACCTGGGCGCCGATGTCGCCGCGCTCGCCACGTCCCCGCTGCCGGTGGACCCCGCCCTCAGCGCGGGGGAGCGCTACCGGTGGCTGGGCGAGCGGTACGGGCTGACCACACAGGAACAGCTCACCTGCGGCTGCCACGTCCATGTGTCGGTGGACTCCGACGAGGAGGGCGTGGCGGTCCTGGACCGGATCCGCCCGTGGCTGCCCGCCCTGCTCGCGCTCAGCGCCAACTCGCCCTTCTGGCAGGGCCAGGACAGCGGGTACGCCAGCTACCGCAATCGCGTGTGGGGCCGGTGGCCCTCGGCGGGCCCGGTCGAGGTCTTCGGTTCCGCCGACCGCTACCACGCCCTGGTGGCGTCGATGGTCGGCACGGGCGCGCTGCGCGACGAGGGCATGGTGTACTTCGACGCCCGGCTGTCCCGCAGCTGGCCGACGGTGGAGGTCAGGGTCGCCGACGTCTGCCTCGAGGCATGGCACACGGCCCTGGTCGCCACCCTCGTGCGGGCCCTGGTGGAGACCGCGACCCGGCAGTGGGAGGACGGCGAGCCGCCGCCCCGGCACAGCGTCGCGCTGCTGCGGCTGGCGACCTGGCGGGCGGCCCGCGAGGGACTGGGCGGGCGGCTGCTGCACCCGCTCGGCATGGAGCCCGTGCCCGCGGAGGCGGCGGTGCGCGCCCTGTTCGAGCACGTACGCGACGCCCTGGAGGACAACGGCGACCTCGTCCCGGCGCAGGAAGCCCTCGCCGGCCTGCTGAAGGCGGGCAACGGCGCCTGCTTCCAGCGGGACCGGCTGGAGCGGGACGGCGACCTGCGGGCCGTGGTCGCCGCCTGCGTCCGGCGCACCCGGGGGTGAGCCGCGACGCGGCCCCGCGGCGGTCAGTCGCGCGGCAGCTTGGTCACGGTGTCGAGGTAGAAGGCGTCGATGCTCTGCACCGCGCGGTTGAAGTCGTCGAGGTTGACCGGCTTGGTCACATAGGCGTTGGCGTGCCGCTGGTAGGCGCCGGCGACGTCGTCCGGCGCGGCGGAGGTCGTCAGGACGACGACCGGGATGGCGCGCAGGTCGTCGTCGGCCTTGAGGATCGCCAGCAGCTCGCGGCCGTTCATGCGGGGCATGTTGAGGTCGAGCACGATGAGGTCGGGGCGGGCGTTGTTCTCGTCGCGCAGGTAGTCCAGGGCGGCGACACCGTCCTCGACCTGTGTGAGGTTGCGGGCGCCGCGCTCGGACAGGGCGTCCCCGATGAGCATGGCGTCGGCGAGGTCGTCCTCGACCAGGAGCACGTCGTAGGGGCGGGGTGAGGCGATCATCATCGTCGGCTCCGGGTGCGGTCGGTGCCTCGCACGAGGCGGTGGGGGGATGGTGCGGGCCCGGCCGGTCCGCGGACGGCCCGTGCCGGCTGCCGCGGGCGCGCCGGTTCGTGGAGGTGGGGCGGCGCCTCCGCGGCGGTCCCCCGCCCGGCGGGGCGCGGGGGGAAGTCGATGCCAGGCATGGCTCCCACCCTAGGGGGTCGCGATCAACCAGGACAACAGACGTTGTCGCGAGGACGGCTACAGTGAGTGCCTGCCGCACGGATTCCGGGCGGACGCTGCGGCGGGCAGAGACACGGATCCGGCATCAGAAGGGGCTGCGACGTGGTGGACGAGACGGGCCGGCTTGCGCGGTGGACCACCCGCCGCTGGCTCCGCGTGGGGGTGAGCGCGGCCCTCGCGGTGCTCACCGTCCTCGGGGCGCTGGGCATATGGTCGCTCGACCGGAGCACGACCCTCACCCGCCAGTTGGTCGACACCCGCTCCCCCGCCCTGGTCAACGCGGTACGGCTGGAAGCCGCCCTGGTCAACCAGGAGACCGGTATCCGCGGTTACGGCCTCACCGGGCAGCAGGACTTCCTCACCCCGTACACCGAGGGCCTGGCCGCCGAGAAGACCGCGCTGGAGCGGCTGCGCCCCCTGGTCCGCGGAGACGCGACGGCGAACGCGGACCTGGCCGGGGTGGTGACCGCGGCGGACGTCTGGCAGCGGACCATCGCCGGCCCCATCGCCGACGCCCCGGCCGGCCAGGCCGTCCGGCTGGCCACCGACCGCGCGGACGCGGGCAGGACCGCCTTCGACGCCGTACGGAAGGCCATGACCCGCCAGCAGAACCATCTGCGGGACGCGCGCCTGGAGGCCGGGACCAAGCTCGACCGGTCCATCGTGCTGCGCAACTGGGTGTTCGCCGCGGCGGCCGTGCTGATCGTGGTGCTGGCCGCGCTCGTCTTCGAGGGCCTGCGCCGCGGCATCACCGACCCCCTGACCCGGCTCAGCGACGACGCCCGCAAGGTCGCGCGCGGCGACTTCGCGCACCCGATCACCCCGACCGGCCCGGCCGACCTGCGGCTGCTGGCCCACGACGTGGAGGCGATGCGGCGGCGCCTGGCGGACGAGCTCACGTTCGCCGAGCGGGCCCGGCAGATGCTGGACGAGCAGTCCGCCGAACTCAAGCGCTCCAATGCCGAGCTGGAGCAGTTCGCGTACGTGGCCTCGCACGACCTCCAGGAGCCGCTGCGCAAGGTGTCGAGCTTCACGCAGCTGCTGCAGCGCCGTTACGGCGGCCAACTGGACGACCGGGCCGACCAGTACATCGGTTTCGCCGTGGACGGCGCGAACCGCATGCAGACCCTCATCAACGACCTGCTGGCGTTCTCCCGGGTCGGGCGGATCCACAACGAGCACAGCACCGTGGACCTGGACGCCGTCGTCGACCGCACCCTGGACTCGCTGAGCGTGGCCGTCGAGGAGTCCGGCGCCGAGGTCACCAGGGACCCGCTGCCCAGCGTCGTCGGGGACACCACCCAGCTCGGCATGCTCTGGCAGAACCTGGTCTCCAACGCCGTCAAGTTCCGCCGCACCGACGTCCCTCCGAGGATCCACCTGGAAGCGGTCCGCGACGGCGACCTGTGGCGCTTCGCGGTCGCCGACAACGGGATCGGCATCGACCCGGAGTTCGCCGAGCGGGTCTTCGTGATCTTCCAGCGCCTGCACACCAAGGACGCCTATCCGGGCAACGGCATCGGCCTGGCGATGTGCAAGAAGATCGTGGAGTTCCACGGCGGGACGATCGGGGTGGACCCGGAGCACACGCCCGGCACCCGCATCACCTTCACCCTCCCCGTTCCGGTCCACGCCACCGCGGTCTCCGCCGCGGACTCCGGTGCGGACGACACCGGGGAGCCCGACGCCGGATGAACCCCGCCCCCGCTCCCGTACAGGAGCCGCGGTACCGCATCGTGCTCGTGGAGGACGATCCCGGTGACGCGCTGCTGGTCACGGAGCTCCTCGCCGACACCGGTCTGCGGTACGAGCTGACCTGGCACAAGACGCTGGCCGAGGCACGCTCCGAACTCGCCGCGCAGGCCGCCGACTGTGTCCTGCTCGACCTGCACCTGCCCGACGCCAGCGGGCCCGCGGGCGTTTCCGCGGTGCAGGGCGCGGCGCCGGGCGCCGCGGTCATCGTGCTCACCGGTCTCGCCGAGTCCCAGGCCGGCGCCGGGGCCATGGCGGCGGGCGCCCAGGACTACCTGGTCAAGGGCAAGGTCGAGCCCGAACTGCTGCAGCGCGCCGTGCGCTACGCGGTCCAGCGCAAGCAGGCAGAGCGCGCGGCCGTCGCCCTGCAGGCCGGTGCCCTGCGCGCGGAGGAGAACTCCCGTCTGGAGCGCGGGCTGCTGCCCCAGCCCCTGCTGACCACGGACGAGGTCACCGCCACCACCCGCTACATCCCCGGCCGTGAACGCGCCCTGCTCGGCGGCGACTTCCTCGATGTCGTGCAGACCGGCGACGGGCTCGTGCACGCCGTCATCGGGGACGTCAGCGGCCACGGCCCGTACGCCGCCGCGCTGGGAGTCTGCCTGCGCATCACCTGGCGGGCGCTCACCCTCGGCGGCCACCGGGGGCACGACCTGCTGCGCCTGCTGGAACGGATCCTGGTCGCCGAGCGCGCGCAGCCTGACCTGTTCGCCACCTGCACCCTGCTCACACTGGACCTGCCCGCGCGGACGGCGACGCTGCACCTCGCCGGGCACCACGAACCGCTGCTGACCGCGGACGGCGCCACGGGACCGGTCGAGGCCGGGCACGGCATCGCGCTGGGCATCATGCCCGACCTGGCCCACTGGCCGTCCACCACGTTCGCCCTGCCCGCGCGGGGTGCGCTGACCCTGTACACCGACGGCCTCGTCGAGGGCCACACCGGTGAGGACGGCGAGCGCCTGGGCGCGGAGGGCCTGCTCACGCTGATCGGCCAGTTCTCCCAGGCCGACCCGGACGCCCATCTCGACCGGCTGATCGCGCGGATCCGCGATCTCGACGCCGACCGCCACACCGACGACCTGGCCGTGCTGCGGCTGGACTGGAGCGCCCCGTGACCGCCCCGCCGACGACGACCCTCTGGCGCCCCACGGGCCCCGTGGAACTGGACCTGGTCCGCGAGCTCGGCTGGCGCGCCTGGCCGCCCCGCCTTCCGGAGCAGCCGATCTTCTACCCGGTGCTCAACGAGGACTACGCGATCAGGATCGCCCGGGACTGGAACGTCCAGCACAGCGGAGCCGGTTTCGTCACCCGCTTCGAGGTCGACACCGCGTTCCTGGCGCGCTACCCCGTCCAGCAGGCCGGCGGGCGCACGATCCTGGAGCTGTGGGTGCCGGCCGAGGAGCTGCCGGAGTTCAACGCGCACATCGTCGGGGAGATCCAGGTCGTCCACACGTTCCGCTGACCGCCACGGCGGACGGGGAACGGGGCGGAGCCTTGCCCGCCGGCCGGGGGCACTGATCTACTGGCCCCGCAGGTTCTACCGGCGAGTAGTTTCGTGCCGTCCATGGACAGGAGAGAGCGTCGTGACCGTCCCGTCCAGTGCCGAGGCCTTCTTCGAGCGGGTGGCCGAGGAGCGCTTCGCCCCCACCGCGTACACCCGGGGCCCGTGGGACGAGCACAGCCAGCACGCCGGGCCGCCGGCGGCACTGCTGGGCCGTGCGGTGCGCGAGCGCCCCGGAGCGCGCGAGGACATGCGGCTGACGCGGATCACCTTCGAGATCCACCGGCCCGTGCCGCTGCTGCCCCTCACCGTGACCACCCGCGTGCTGCGCGAAGGCCGCAGTGTGGAGCTGACGGAGGCGTCGCTCGCCGCGGACGACGGCAAGGAGATCATGCGGGCCAGGGCGCTGCGCATCCGGACGGAGCCGGGCTCGGTGCCCGAGGTGGCGCCCGGGCCCTCGGTACCGGGGCCGCAGGAGTCCCGGACGGTGCCGTTCTTCCCGGTGCCGTGGGACGTCGGCTACCACACGGCGATGGAGTCGCGCTTCGCCGCGGGCTCCTACCGGGAGCCGGGTCCCGCGACGTGCTGGCTGCGGATGCGGGTGCCGCTGGTCGTGGGCGAGAAGACGGCCCCGCTGGACCGGGTGCTGGTGGCGGCGGACTCCGGGAACGGGGTGAGCAATGTGCTGGACTTCTCGGCCCATCTGTTCGTCAACCCGGACCTGACGGTGCACCTGCACCGCCATCCGGTCGGCGAGTGGGTCTGCCTCGACGCCCGCACCGTGATCGACGGGGCGGGGATCGGCATGGCCGAGGCCGCGCTGCACGACGAGCGGGGGCCGATCGGCCGCGGCGTGCAGAGCCTCTTCGTGGCCCCGCGCGGCTGACCGGGCGGGGCGGCGGCGTCAGAGGTCGGTCGCGTCCTCGGCGTGCCCCTCGGAGAACTCCCACCACGCGAGCGGGAGCCAGTCACCGTCCACGAAGGCGTCGACCGACGACCCGCGCCCGTTGATCACGACGGACGTGCCCACCGGGTAGGTCGTGCCGGACAGGCCCGGCACGGGGACCAGGAGGGTTCCCAAACGCTGCGCCACTGTTCCCGCCTTCCTTGGAAAACAAACCGAAATCAGGCAATACGGGGTAAAGATTAGCTGGCTTGTCCCATTCCTCCCACGGGGGCAGCATGAGAAATAGGTCACGCGGGGCGAAACGCCGCGGCCCGCCCACCGTCCGCTCCCGATGCGACACGGTGGGCTGACGGCGGCGTTCCCCTCCGGAACGTACGAGAGCACGACACCAACGGAGGTGTCAGGTGAAGGCCGTAGTCTACAAAGCACCGTTCGAAGTAGCAGTGGAGGAAGTCGAGAAACCCCGGATACAGCACCCGAACGACGTGGTCGTACGGGTGACGTCCACCGCCATCTGCGGGTCCGACCTGCACATGTACGAAGGACGCACCGCCGCCGAGGCGGGAATCGTCTTCGGGCACGAGAACATGGGGATCATCGAGGAGCTCGGGCAGGGCGTCACGTCCCTGAAGAAGGGCGACCGCGTGGTCATGCCCTTCAACGTCGCCTGCGGATTCTGCAAGAACTGCTCGGACGGCCTCACCGCATTTTGCCTCACCGTGAATCCGGGATTCGCCGGCGGAGCCTACGGATATGTCGCCATGGGCCCCTGGCCCGGCGGCCAGGCGGAATTCCTGCGGGTGCCGTACGCGGACTTCAACTGCCTGAAGCTGCCCCCCGGTTCCGAGCACGAGACGGATTTCGTCCTGCTCGCCGACATCTTCCCGACCGGCTACCACGGCAACGAGCTCGCCGACGTCAAACCCGGCGAGAGCGTCGCGGTGTACGGCGGCGGACCGGTCGGGCTGATGTCCGCGTACTCGGCCCTCATCCGCGGCGCGTCCAAGGTGTTCGTCGTCGACCGGGTGACCGAGCGGCTGCAGAAGGCCGAGGAGATCGGCGCGGTCCCGGTCAACTTCGCCGAGGGCAACCCGGTGGAGCAGATCAAGGAGCACACCGGCGGCGCGGGTACCGACAAGGGCATCGACGCCGTCGGCTACCAGGCCCAGGCGAAGAGCCAGGACCGCGAGGAGCCCGCGGCCGTGCTGAACTCGCTGATCGACACGGTCCGCGCGACCGGGGCGCTCGGCATCCCGGGCCTGTACGTGCCCTCGGACCCCGGTGGCCCGGACGCGCAGGCCAAGAGCGGCCGGCTGCTGGTCGCCATCGGCCGGCTCTTCGAGAAGGGGCTGCGCCTGGGCACCGGCCAGTGCAACGTCAAGCGGTACAACCGGCAGTTGCGCGACCTCATCATCGAGGGGCGGGCCAAGCCGAGCTTCGTGGTCTCCCACGAACTGCCGCTGTCCGACGCCCCCTCGGCGTACGAGAAGTTCGACAAGCGCATCGAGGGCTACACCAAGGTGGTCCTGCACCCCGGTCAGAAGTAGTCGCGGGGCGCACGACCGTCACGGCCGGGGCCGCCGCCCCGCGATGGGCGGCGGCCCCGGCCGGTGCGCGCTCAGGGCAGTTCGGGGCCGGCGGCGTCGATGAGCCCGAACACCGCGCCCTGCGGGTCCTGGACGACCGCGAGGCGGCCCGCCGACATGTCGAACGGCGGGGCGAGCACATTGCCGCCCGCGCGGACGAGGGCGTCCACGGTGCTGTCGGTGCTGTCCACGCAGAAGTACGCCAGCCAGTGCGGCCCCGCCTGCGGCGGCAGGTTGTCCAGCCCCTGCGCACCCCCGACGACCCGGCCGTCCACCGTGAGGGAGAAGTAGTCGGAGGCGCCGTCCATCGGCTCGGTCTCCAGGCCCAGGGCCGCGGAGTAGAACGCCGAGGCGGTCTTGAGGTCGCCGGAGGCGAGCTCGCTCCACACCAGCGACCCGGGCTCGTTGACGATCTGGGCGCCCAGGAACTCACCGGCCTGCCACAGCCCGAACACCGCGCCGGTGGGGTCGGCGGCGATCGCCATGCGGCCGAGGCTCATGACGTCCATGCCGGGGGAGAGCACGGTGCCGCCGTGCTTGGTGATCGCCTCCGTCGCCGAGTCGGCGTCCGCCGTGGCGAGGTAGGTGGTCCACGCCGTGGGCGGGGTGGGGGCGCCGTCGGGCGCCATCGTCGCCATGATGCCCGCGACGGGCCTGTCCTTGAGCGTGCAGACCGAGTAGCCGCCGGTCTCGGGCGGTCCCACTTCGCCCTGCCAGCCGAAGAGGTCGCGGTAGAAGTCGAGAGCCGCCTGCTGGTCGGGGACCATGAGGTCGATCCAGCAGGGCGTTCCGGGCCGGTAGGGGGACGTGGCGTACGGCATGGGGCCTCCAGTGCGTCGGGGTCAAAGGTGCCGCCGTTGCGGTCATTCTGCGCCGTACGTCACGGTTCGCGGGTGCGCCCCGCCGGATGCGTCCGCTCCCGGCCACGCGCGGCCGCCGGCACCGGGCCCCGGCGGGCGTCAGTCGCCCGGTCGCAGCACGGCGACCGGGATGACGCGGCCGGACTTCTCCTGGTACCGGCCGAAGAACGGCGCGCGGGCCAGCACCACCGTGGTCCACAGATGGTCGCGCGTCACCCCTTCGGTGATGCGCGCGCTCATCACATGCCTCTCGCCGCCGAGTTGCACGCGGGCCTGCCGGGCCGCCCTGAGGTTGGAGATCCAGCGCGGATCCCGCTTGGCGCCCCCGGCGGACGCGGTGACCACATATCCGCCGTCGTGCCGGAAGTACCCCACCAGGACGCTGCGAGGCCTGCCGGTCCTGCGGCCGGGGACGGTCAGCAGCAGGAGCGGAACGCCCTTCGCGCTGCCCGCGACCCGGCCGTTCGTGGTGCGGTAGAGCCAGACGGCGACCGCGTTGGCCGCTCGCGCCGCCATCCTCAGCGCCGGGTGCGTGCCGCGGGGCGGTGCGCCGCGCACGCGCCGGATGTAGCGGGCGTACTGCCCGCGGCCCACCAGGTGCCACATCGCGCGTGCGGGCAGCGGAAGCCTGCCGAGGAACTGCTCGCGTTCGGATGCCGTGGCGACCTCCAGCAGCTGGCCGACCGCGACGGGCAGCGCGCTGCGGGGAAACTTCTCGAACGCCTTCTGCCCCACCTCCTCCCACTCCGTGACGGTGAGATGGGTGCGCACCAGGGGGAGGATGTGCCGCTCCTCGTCGTCGAGGTGCTCGCCGAGGGCGTCGCGGAGCCCGGTCAGGGCCACGTCCAGTTCGTACCCCAGCGCGAGGGTCGGATCGCCGCGCCATTTCAGCGTCAGCTGCCGTACGGCCTCGAGGGACGTGTCGACGGTCTCGTGCTGGCGCTGCATCCGCTGGACGAGGTCGGCCCGCGGCTGCGCGCGCTCCAGCAGCCGGGGCCACAAGTACGCGTCCTCGGCGCCGTGATGGTGGT
The DNA here is from genome assembly GCF_040644455.1 of Streptomyces sp. NPDC046977. Taxonomy (NCBI): domain Bacteria; kingdom Bacillati; phylum Actinomycetota; class Actinomycetes; order Kitasatosporales; family Streptomycetaceae; genus Streptomyces; species Streptomyces sp. NPDC046977. The sequence goes on along the minus strand of NZ_JBEYWO010000004.1, from coordinate 4,272 downwards.
GCAGGACGTCGAGCGTGAACTCCAGGTGCCCGGCGATGTCGGCGGCACGCCGGGTGTCACCGGCCGGTGCGCGCAGGATCAGATCGGCGAGCAGCCGGAATTCCCGGCGGAAGATCCGGTGGACGACCACCATGTCGTGGGTGTCGGGTGCGGTGTCGCGTGCGGTCTCGGTCATGACGTCCGTCCTCGTTCGTTCTTGAGGGTGGGAGAGGGAGGCATGCGGGCGCGGCCGGCGGGCCGGTGCCGACCGCCGTGGTGCCGCCGCGTTCACAGGGCGAGCAGGTCGACGTCCACGTCGTCGGTTTCGAATTCGATGTATGTGGCGTCGCTGCCCGGCGCCAGGTCCAGCTTCCGGAAGGCGGGGAACAGCACCTCGGCCGCGAAGCGGTCGGCCTGGCCCCTGGACTGCCAGACGTCGATGACATGCAGGGCCGCGTCGGCCTCCCCGGCGATGCTGACGAGCTTGCCCTCGGGCCGTCCGACCAGGGCCTGGACGGCGTGATGGTCGGCGAGCGTACGCCCGGGTGTGCGGCTGACATGGATGTACGGCATGGGTCCTCCTCCTGCGGTGCGCCGAAGAGGATTCTTCGGGCCGTCGCAGGGTCCGGGCGTCCGCCGGATGACTTATCGCCCTACGTATTGCCGGGGTCGGCGCCCGCCCCGGGACCCGTGTGACTCAGCGGCCCGGCGGCAGGACGGTGGACCCAGGCGGCGATCTGCGTGCGGGTGGAGAAGCCGAGCTTGGTGAGGATGTGCTGGACATGGGTCTGCGCGGTGCGTTCGGAGATGAACAGGGCGCCGGCGATCCCGCGGTTCGTCATTCCCTGGGCGACCAGTTCGGCGACCTCGGTCTCCCGGGGTGACAGCGGACTGGTCTGCGGGCTCGGGGCGATCGCGCCCAGCAGGTCCCGGGCGCGTTGCGCCCATGCCGTCATGCCGATGCGCACCGCGGCCGGTCCGGCACTGTCGAGGAGGACGCGTGCCCGGTCGACGTCGCCGTCGGCCGCCCGGCGGACGAGGGCGGCGGCCAGCTCGTACTCCGCTTCGACGGCGAACCCGGTCGCGCCGGCGCCTTGCGCGTGGGCGAGCGCGGTGCCGAGGTGGACGACGGCCTCGTCGAGCCGGCCGAGGAAGGCGGCGGTGCGCCCGAGGTGCAGCTCCACGGGACCCAGGTAGCTGGCCGTGCCGGCGCCCGCCACCACGAAGCGCCCTTGTTCGGCGAGCAGCAGGTCGTGGAAGCGCTCGGCGTCGTGGACCTGGCCCAGGGTGACGGCCAGCAGGGATCCGTAGGCCCAGGCCAGCACCCGGAAGTACGGCGGCGGCCACCAGGCGTGGACGGGGCCTGCACCGCGGTAGGCGCCGAGGGCCGCGTCCCGCTCTCCGCTGAGGGCGAGCAGGAACGCGGCCCCGATGTGGCCGAAGATGGCGTCGCGCACTTCGCCCCCGTCGGCCGGCAGGTCGCTCGGCAGGTCCGCCGGCAGACCGGCTGCCACACGGTCGTGGCCGGCATGGTGGGCGACCGCGCACAGCAGGGACATGTACGCGCCGAACGCGGTCGGATGGTTCGTGGCCCGGATGGTGTCGAAGGCCGCCCGGCCGAGGTCGAGTGCTTCGTCGAAGCGGCCGTGGGCGGCGGCGAGTGCGGCGCGCACCGTGAGCAGGTGCCAGCGGGCGATCGGTCCGCCGACATGCTCGGAACACCAGCGCAGGCGCGGGAGTTCGGCGGCGACGGCCGCCAGGTCCCCCCGCTCCCAGTGGGTGTCGATCTGCCACAGACGCCCCAGCATCTCCTCCCGGGGACGGCGCAGGGTGAGTCCGATCTCGGTCATGCGGCGGGCGAGAACGCCGCGCTCGTCGATGTTCTCCGGCCCGGCGAGGCAGAGTTGACGGGCCTTCAGAGCGGCGATGGCCGCTGCGGGATCGGCGGTCCCGTCGGCGAGGGCGAGCGCCCGGCCGCTGGCCGACTCCGCGGCGGCGAACTCGTTCGTGTACACCGCGGCCTCGGCCGACCTGCCGAGCAGGCGCGCTCTCAGGGCGACCTCGGCCGGGTCGACTCCGGCGAGCGCCTCCTCGCACCACTGGCGCAGACCGAGGTCCCAGGACATCGACCCGATCGGTTCGACGCCGAGTGCGGCTTCGGCGATCAGGTCCGGCCGGCCGATCCGGCGGGCGATGGTGACGGCCTCGGCGAGGGCCGTGCGGCACGGCTCGATGGCCGTCGCCCGCCAGTGGGCATGGGCGAGGTCGATCAGCAGCCGGCACCGGAGCCGCTGATCGATCGACGGCCCCCCGGCCTCCAGTGCGAGCCGGTACAGGCGCGCGCTCTCCTCATAGGCGAGGGAGCGCAGCGCCGCGTCGCCCGCCCGGCGTCCCCAGGTCACCGCAGGGGCCGGATCGTCGAGCGAGGCCGCGGCCCAGTGCCGGGCGATGTCCGCCGAGCGGTCGTCGATCTGCTCGGCGTAGATCCGTTCGATCGTCTCGGCCGCCGCCCGGTGGAGCCGGGCCAGCTCCTCGCCCGGCGTGCGGGCCTCGATCGCCTCGCACAGCAGCGCGTGGGTGAAACGCCATTCGCCCAGGGTGTCCGCGGCCGCGACGAGCCCCGCGCGGGCCGCCTCCTCGAGCAGCGGCAGGCAGCTCATCGCGGGTCTGCCGGCCATGGCCGCCATGACCGCCACCGGGAACTGCTCACCGAGCACCGCCGCCGCGGTGAGGATCCGGCGCGCCGGGTCCGACAGGACGGCCGTGCGCTGCGCGATCACGTCCACGAGGGACGCCGGCAGGCGCCGGTCCGGCGCGTTCCCTCCCGCCGCCCACGTCCCCGCCAGCTCGCGGGCGAAGAACGGATTGCCGCCGCTCAGCCGGTACACCTCGCCCGCCGCGTCGCCGGCCGCGGCCTCACCGGTCACCGCCTCCACCAGGCGTGCGGTCTCCTGACGCCCCAGTCCGGCCAGCGGCAGGGGGACCGTCACCGCCTCCCGGCCCAGGTCCGGCAGTACGCTCCGCCAGGCCGCCCCGTCCGGGACCCCCACAGTCCGGTACGTGACGAGGACGAGCACCCGTGCGCCCCGCAGCTCACGCGCCAGGTAGCGCAGCAGGAGCAGCGACGGCTCGTCCGCCCACTGCGCGTCCTCGACCACCAGGAGCAGCCCGGAACGCTCGGCGCGTGCGAAGACCTGGCGGACGACGGCGTCGAACAGCACGAACCGGTCCGCGTCCCGGTTGGCCTCGATCATGTCCAGGACGTTCCCCGATCCGGCCCCGGGCAGCGCCGGGTCGGAGCGCAGCAGCTGCCGCCACAGCCAGAACGGGGGTGTGCCGATGCCTTCGTGCGCCCGGGCCCAGCAGCTCGCGGCACCCGCCGCGGACGCCAAGGCGGCCGTCTCCACGGCCAGCCGCGTCTTGCCGATTCCCGGTTCTCCCCCGCAGAGCACCAGCCTCGGCTCACCGCCGAGCGCCGCGTCGAGCCAGCCGGACAGCGCCGTACGCTCCCGCCGGCGCCCCACCAGACCCCCGTCGCCCACACCCGCCCCCTCCGCCGGCTTCCCCCGCATCGCACAAGGTCGGTCGCCTCACGCCACTCTACGATCTTCCGGGCGGGGTACGCCGGTGCGCGCATCGGCCCGCTGTGGCTGCCGCTCACGAGCCCGCGGCCGGGCGGGGGCCGGAACATGTCGTGGGTCACATCCGCAACCTCGGACGGCTCCGCGCGTCTGTGGGAGTGAAGGCGCCTTCGACCCCGCTCTCCCCCTGATGATTCGAGGAACGGTATGACCGCACGTCACGCCATCGCGGGCCTGGCCCGCCGGCACCGGGCACGTATCGTGGTCGGCACGTCCACGGTCGCGGCGGCCCTGGCCCTCGGCGGCGCCGCCATGACCGCGAACGCCGCCACGCCGAAGCCGGCGCCCGCGCCCGCCGCGCAGGCCGACACGGACACGGAGGCGTCCGCGCCCGCGCAGGCGCAGGCGCAGGGCAAGGGCCGCACCGCCCCGGCCCCCGCGACGGCTCCGGCCCACCACCGTGCCGCCCCGGCCCCCGCCGGTGCCCCGGGTGCCCCGAAGCCCGCCACGGCACCGGCGCCCGCGAAGGGCGGCACGGCGCCCGCTCCGGCGCAGGCCGGGACCGGCACCGTGCCGGCGCCCGTCCCCGCGCGCTGATCAAGGGCGGTGGCCCGGCCCGGGCCGGGCCCGGGGCCCCCCTGCGATCCCCGCGCCCGGGCAGACAAGTGGCCCCCGGGGGGGGGGGGGCGCCCCCCCCGCCCCGCCCCAGCCC